>JAQGJH010000106.1 GCA_028290705.1 Hyphomicrobiales bacterium | reverse complement strand
GGTCGAACTGCATGCCTCGAACCAACAGCGCCGGCATGAAGGTTCCGCCCGGATACAGCGCAGCAAAGCGTTTGCGCGCATAATCTGTGGCCGGGATGAGCCGCACCGTCTCGCCCGCGGCAGCGTGAACCCTGCCTCCGCGCGACGTCAGAAAGGCATGGCCGTTGATCGTGCCCTTGCCTTGCGCGTGGATGAAGGCGGCCTGTTTGGGATCGAAAGAAATGTCGGGCGGCGGCAGCGGCCCGCAGCCGGCGATGAACAACAGCGCGCAGAAGACGATGATGGGGCGCATGGAACACCTGAAACGAATGTTGCAAAACAAAAAAACAAAGGGCGGCCCGAAAACCGGACCGCCCCAGATTAGCAAAAGGCGCGAGGGAAAAGCGAGACCGCAATACGATGGTCAGCTGCGGTAATCGCCGTTGATCGCGATATATTCCTTCGTCAGATCGCAGGTCCACACGGTCCAGGATCCGCTCCCCACGCCGACGTCGACCCGCATGTCGATCTTCTCGCCCTTCATGTAGTCCGAGACCTTCGCCTCGTCATAGGACGGATCCCGCAAGCCTTTGTGCGCGACGCGGAAATCGCCGAACCAGATCGCCAGGCGGTCGCGATCCGCCTGCTCGCCTGCCTTGCCGACGGCCGCGACGACGCGGCCCCAATTGGCGTCCTCGCCGGCGATCGCGGTCTTGACCAGCGGCGAATTGGCGATCGACAGGCCGATGCGCTTGGCCGCCTTGGCGCTCGCCGCGCCTTCCACTCGTATTTCAACGAACTTCCGGCAGCCCTCGCCGTCGCGCACCACCTGCTGGGCGAGATCGAGCAGCAACCCGTCGAGCGCGCGCTTGAACGACGCCAGCCGCCGGTCACCCGCAGTGGCGATCCTGGGCGCGCCTCTCCTGGCAGCCGCTCCGGTGGCGAACAGCAACAGCGTGTCGGAGGTCGACGTGTCGCTGTCGACCGTGATCGAATTGAAGGAACCCGCGACCGCCTTCGACAGCATGGTTTGCAAGGCCGGCGCGGCAATGGGCGCGTCCGTGAAGATGAAAGACAGCATGGTGGCCATGTCGGGCGCGATCATGCCCGCGCCCTTCGCCATGCCGTTGATCGTCACCTCGACGCCGTCGATCTCGGCCGTCGCGGTGGCGATCTTCGGAAACGTGTCGGTCGTCATGATGGCGCGGGCGGCATCGAGCAGACCCGAGGGGCTCGCGGCCGATGCGAGATCGCCCAGCACGGCATCGAATTTGGTCGCGTCGAGCGGCTCGCCGATGACGCCCGTCGAGGCCAGGAAAATCTCGGTCGAGGGTGCGCCCGTGGCCTTGGCGGCGATCTGCGCCGTCAGCTTGGTCGAGGCCACGCCGCTCTTGCCCGTGAAAGCATTGGCGTTGCCGGAGTTCACCACGAGCGCGCGCGCTTTTCCGCCCGCGAGTCGCGCCCGGCACCAGTCGACCGGAGCCGACGGGCACTTGGACGTCGTGAAAACACCGCCCACCTGCGTGCCCTTGTCGAGCAACGCCAGCATCACGTCGGTTCGTCCGGCATAGCGAATGCCGGCAGCCGCGGTGGCGAAGCGCACGCCTTCGATGTCCGGGCAGTCCGGATAGGTTTTGGGGGCGAGCGGCGAGACGGGTGCGGCTTTGGCCATGTGGCGGGCGTCCTGGGCGGCGGAGAGCGGAATGATGCGCGCCGAGAAAAGCAAAGCCCGGCGCAAAAGAAAACCTCGCTCCACGAAGGAAGCGAGGTTTTCGCCAAATGCCTGTTGACCGTCTTTACTTGGGCGGCGAGTCCGGCGTCTCGGCCGGCACTTTCGGAGCCGCTTCGGTGCGCTCGATCTTCGCGCCTTCGCGCAGCTTCACGATCTGCTCGGTCTGGGCCTTCTGCACCACGTAACGCGAAACCTGCTCTTTCACGGCCTCGAAGTCCGGAAAGGCTTTCTCGCGCTTGTCTTCAAGCTTGATCACGTGCCAGCCGAACTGGCTCTTTACCGGATCGGAGATCTGCCCCTTGTCCATTTTGAAGGCCGCCTCGGCGAATTCCGGCACCATGCGGTCCTTGGTGAACCACCCGAGGTCGCCACCCTTGGAGCCCGGATCCTTCGACACTTCATCCGCCACCTTGGCGAAGTCCTCGCCGCCCTTCACCCGCTTCTGGGCGGCCTTGGCCTCGTCTTCGGTCGGCACGAGGATGTGGCGTGCGCTGACTTCGATCTCGGCCTTCTGGCCTTTCGCAGCCTCGTCATAGACCTTTTTGAGTTCGACGTCCGTGGTCGCCTCCTTGGCGACATCGCCCAGCAGCCCCTCCATCAGGGCCTTGTCGCGCTGGTAGGTCATACGGCGCGTGAACTCGGCGCTCTCGGCCATCTTTTTGGCCTCGGCGGCGCGCGCCACCAGCTTGAGGTCGATGAGATAGTCGAGCACGTAGGCCTCGCGCTCGGCGCCCTGGATCTGCTGCGGCAGCCCGGCTCCGATGTCGTCGATCGCGACCTTGACGTCGTCGTCGGTGATCTCGACCCCATTCACCTTGGCCAGAACCTTGGCTTGCGCCGGCATCGAGAACCCCAGAGCCAGGGCCAGAACCAGACCCGCGCCAGCACTCCGTTTGGCAGTCACACACATCATCGAAACATGCTCCGTTATGGTCTCGCCCGGCGTCGAACCTGAAACGGTCGTGCGCGGCAATTGGGGCGTAACTTGGTCGAAGTCGGCCAGACGGGCAAGGGGCTGCCCCGCCTGCGCCGGATCGGGCTTGCAGATGGCGGTAAGTTGATCGCCGAAAGAGCGAGCAGAGCGCCGGCCATTCCGGGATGCGCCGCCTGCCCTCTGATTGACAAGCCCTGGGGGCGCTCTTATCTCTCCGCCTGGTATTTTCCGCTTATTCGTCCGTGAGCAGGCTTCGTCGGAAATGCTTCCGCTCCGTCGCAGGCGACGCCCGCCCTCCGGGCAGGTTCTCGGGTCCGGTGGTGGATCGGAGGAGTTGCGAACGTTCGGGATCCGGCGTGCCTCAGGGCCGTCGCGCGATCCGTTCCGGCTCAGAAAGGTCTATGAATGTTCGGCTCACTCGCGAAGAAGATTTTCGGCTCCTCCAACGATCGCAGACTGAAGGGCTACAACCCCAAGGTCGAGCAGATCGCCGCCATGGAAGCCGAGATCGCCAAGCTGAGCGATGACGAGCTTCGCGCCCAGACCGACAAGTTCAAGGCCGAGCTTGCGGCCGGCAAGTCGCTCGATGACATTCTCGTCCCGGCCTTCGCCACCGTTCGTGAGGCGGCCCGTCGCGTGCTCGGCCAGCGCCATTTCGACGTGCAGCTGATCGGCGGCATGGTGCTGCACGAAGGCGCCATCGCCGAAATGCGCACCGGCGAGGGCAAGACGCTCGTCGCCACACTCGCCACCTATCTCAACGCGCTGGCCGGCAAGGGCGTGCACGTCGTCACCGTCAACGATTATCTGGCGAGCCGCGACGCGCAATGGATGGGCCGCGTCTATCGATTCCTCGGCCTGACCGTCGGGATCATCGTGCACGGCCTCGACGACGACCAGCGGCGCGAGGCCTATGCGGCCGACATCACCTACGGCACCAACAACGAATTCGGCTTCGACTATCTGCGCGACAACATGAAGTACGAACTGAACCAGATGGTTCAGCGCGGGCATCATTTCGCGATCGTCGACGAGGTGGACTCCATCCTGGTCGACGAGGCGCGCACGCCCCTGATCATCTCCGGCCCGTCCGACGACAAGTCGGAGCTCTACAATTCCATCGACAAGCTGATGCCCTCGCTCGTCGCCGCCGATTTCGAGGTGGACGAGAAGCAGCGCACCGTGAACCTGACGGAAGCCGGCAACGAGCACATCGAGCAGATGCTCGAAGAAGCCGATCTGCTGAAGGGCGACTCGCTCTACGACGCCGCCAACGTGACCATCGTGCACCACGTCCAGCAGGCGTTGAAGGCCCACAAGCTGTTCCAGCGCGACAAGGACTACATCGTTCGCAACGGCGAGGTCGTCATCATCGACGAATTCACCGGCCGCATGATGCCCGGACGCCGCTATTCGGAAGGATTGCATCAGGCGCTCGAAGCCAAGGAACACGTTCCGGTCATGCCCGAGAACGTGACGCTCGCGTCGATCACCTTCCAGAACTACTTCCGCCTCTATGCGAAACTCGCCGGCATGACCGGCACGGCCGCGACGGAGGCCGACGAATTCGCCGAGATCTATCGGCTCGACGTCGTAGAAATTCCGACCAATCGTCCCGTGCAGCGCATCGACGAGGACGACGAGGTCTATCGCACCCCCGCCGAGAAGCTGAAAGCCATCGTGCGCGAGATCGAGGCCGCCAACCAGAACATGCAGCCGATGCTGGTCGGCACGACCTCGATCGAGAAATCCGAGCAACTGGCCGAATTCCTGGTGAGCCAGGGTTACAAGCAGATCGACTTCAACGAGCCGGCTGCGCTGCAGAAGCTCTACATCTCGGCGCGCTCGGGCAAGCCTTCCAAGCTCTTCGCCGTGCTGAACGCGCGCTTCCACGAACAGGAAGCCTATATCGTGGCGGAAGCCGGCGTGCCGGGCGCCATCACGGTGGCGACCAACATGGCGGGCCGCGGCACCGACATCCAGCTCGGCGGCAACATCGAGATGCGCGTCGCGCAGGAATGCAAGGATCTCGAAGGTCCCGCCCGCGACGCCAAGGAAGCCGAGATCCGCGAGGAAATCGCCCGTTTCCGCGAGAAAACCATTGCGGCCGGCGGCCTCTACATCATCGGCACCGAGCGGCACGAGAGCCGCCGCATCGACAATCAGCTGCGCGGCCGCGCCGGCCGCCAGGGCGACCCCGGCCGATCAAAATTCTTCCTCGGCCTGCAGGACGACCTGATGCGGATCTTCGGATCCGACCGCATGGAATCCATGCTGGTGAAACTCGGCCTCAAGGAGGACGAGGCGATCGTCCACCCCTGGATCAACAAGGCTCTCGAAAAGGCGCAGCAGAAGGTCGAGGCGCGCAATTTCGACACCCGCAAGAACATCCTGAAATACGACAACGTCATGAACGACCAGCGCAAGGTCGTGTTCGAGCAGCGCCGCGAAATGATGGCGCAGGATTCGCTCGAGGAGACGGTCGCGAACATGCGCGCCAATGCCGTCGACGATGTCGTCGCCAAGCACATCCCGAAGGACTCCTATCCTGAAACCTGGGCCATCGGCGAACTCGAGCAGGATCTGCGCGAGATGCTGAACCTCGAACTTCCCGTCGCCGACTGGGCGAAGGAAGAAGGCATCGGCCAGGAGGAGATCACCGAGCGTCTGCATCAGGCCGCCGACGAGGCCTACGCGGCGCGGGTCGAGAAAAACACGCCGGACGTCATGCGCTACGTCGAGAAGCAGATCGTCCTGCAGGTCCTCGACCACTTCTGGCGCGAACACCTGGTCATGCTGGATCATCTGCGCCAGGTCATCGGCTGGCGCGGTTACGCCCAGCGCGATCCGCTGAACGAGTACAAGTCGGAAGCCTTCGAGCTGTTCAACGGCCTGATCAACCGCTGGCACGAAGTGACCACCCAGCAGTTGATGCGCGTCGAAGTCGCCTTCGACGACCAGGACGGTGGCCTGCCGCCGATGCATGCATCGCATCTCGATCCCCTGACCGGCGACGACGACATGGCCATCGCGGAGATCAACGCCCGCATTGCCGCCGGCGCCCTGTCGTCGAGCGCATTGGCCTATGCGGGAGCCGACGCCGCGGACCTGCCGGTCCGCGACCCTGCGGACCCCGAGACCTGGGGACGCGTCGGCCGCAACGAGGCCTGCCCGTGCGGCTCGGGAAAGAAGTACAAGCACTGCCACGGGGCGTTGGCCTGAGGCGGGGCGAACAACTCGCCCACGCCTCCCCTATCCATCAAAGCTTCGAAACGGTCACACTGGGCAGCCCGCTGGGGTCGCGACCTGTCGCGTGCAGTGTGGAACTCCCGGCTGCGTTCTGCGACATCGCCTGGGCAAGCAGGTCGCGCCGGCGCGCGATCTCGCCCGATGAAAGCGCGTCCGATTGAACCCCGAAGGAGATCTCCGCCATCGATTTGATCCGGCCGGCTTTGGTGGTGTACTGCGCCGTCCCGAGGATGCTTGCCGTGTCAGACTCTTCAGCTGACCTTTTGGAAGTCAGGCTGAGACTTGTGATCCCGAGTTGATCGAGCGACTTGAACTCGCCCGCTTCGGCCGATCCGTTTCGGTCGGAATCGACCCAGACGGCGAACTTTTTCCAGGAAGCGTCAGCGGCATCGAGCTTACCGTTTCCGTTGGAATCGAAGGGCAGCAGCGGGCTGTCCGTCGACGCCGTTTCGTCGTCGAAAAACGTCTCATCACGGCCGAACGTCCCGTCGCCATCACGATCGTAAGCGACAAGGCCGACGCTCTCGTTCGCCGCCGCGGACTTGAGCGTGCTTTCACCGGATGTCTGGAGCCGTGGAACCGCCGCGGGCATCAGGCTCTCGTCGGCCAGGTCCAGCATCAATGACCGCGGCTGCTTCTTGAGAACCGAGTCCATCAGCGGCCCGAGCTTCTGCATGACGTTGTCGAAGAGACGCCGTTCGCTTCGAGCGTTGAATTTCAGATGGATGGTGTCGTTGCAGATGTCCTTCAGGGGAACCTGTCCGTTGACACGCAAGGGCGCGTAATAGTCCTTCACCACCGAGGCTTTCTCATCCTGCGCGACGTCGATCACCACCTTGGCGAGTTTCTCGGCCTCTGCGTATTTCTCCGCCGTGGGATAGTATTTTCGGTTGGTGGGCGGGAACGCGATGACGAGAACTTTCGATCCGGCGGCATGAGCCATCCGGATGAGTTTGGTCAGATTGGCCCGCGTCTCTGCATGAGTGAGATAGCGGCTGCCCCATTTCAGACGTTCGTTCCAAGGCGTGATGGCGAACACGACCACGCCAGGCTTGGTCGTCTTGAGAGCTTTTTCCAACACCGGAAGATGGTCCTGCGTGCCCCGCGACGACACCGCGAATTCACTGCCTCCATATTCGGGGCCGCCCGCCTCCAGGTGAAACGAACGATACTTTTCGAAGCGTTTAGCCGGTCGCGAATTCTTGTGCGGGTCGATTTCCTTCTTGAGTTGCTTGGTCCAGACCGACTGGTGCTTTCGGCCGGGGCCGAAAGCCTGTCGCTGGGCGCCATCCACATCGGACATGCTGTCTCCGAAGATCATGATGGCTTTGCGATCGACTTTCATGGGGAACTCCAACGGAAAATGAATGTCTTTGAAAATGAACAGACCGGCGACGTTAATGCTGAAGCCAGGCAAACCGGGACGTCTCGATTTGTAATCAGTGCCTCGAAAGCTGTCCAACCAATGCTGTGCTTAAGCTTACCTCAGGGAAGTCGGCGGTCGCAGGGGCGCTGGCAGTATGAATGTCCGGTGAACAACCCGGACACGCGCCGTTCAGCCAGCCACGGATAATTTCGCGTCATGAACCGAAGACCAGAACCTTCGGACGACGTGAGGAGAAATCCATGACCGTTCTTCGCAAGTCCATCACCGGCGCTCTCGCGGCTCTGACGCTGGGCGCGACCGTCGCCGCAACCGCCACCCCGGCGGCGGCAGATTGGCGGGGGCATCGCGGCGGCTGGCATGGCGGCCACCAGCGCGGCTGGGGCGGCCCTGTCGCCGCCGGCGTGATCGGTGGACTGGCGCTGGGTGCGCTCGCCGCCAACGCGGGCCCGCGCTACTACGCGCCGACAGCCGGCCAGCGGTTCTACGGGGGCGATTGCTTCCGCCAGGATCGTCCGACCTACGATCGCTGGGGCCGTTTCATCGGCTATCGCGCCGTCACGGTCTGCGACTGATCACAGCTCCGAATTCTGAACGCGCGTCCATCGCGGTCAGGATGAAGGCCCCTCCGGGAAGCCCCCTCCCGGAGGGTTTTTTTTTAGGCTTTGCGAACGTTCCAGCTCAGTCGGCGAGACGTCCCGCGACACGTACCGGCCTGTCGAGGCTGGCCTGCGGCTTGCTCGGAGCAGCGGCACGCGGTGACGGCGCGGACGTCTCCTGGGCGGCCTCTTCCTTACCGCCCGGAATCACATAGCCCATCCAGCGCTTCAGCACGGAAGGCTTCGGCTCGTCGACCTTGGCCGCCACGCTGGACGCCGGCGCAGGCTTGGACGCAGATGCCGCCCGCGGCGCGGCAGGCTTGGCGCCGGTCTTGGCCGCAGGTTCGGCCTTGGCAGCAGGCTCGCTTTTGGCCGCAGGCTCGGTCTTGACCACCGCGGCGATCTTCACATTGGCAGGCTGAACGGCATCGGCTTTGGGCTGACGGGAGGCGACCTGCACGACGGCTGGCATCGGACGACCCTTGGCGTCCAGCGCGATCTCCACCGGGCCCTGCTCGAGCGCCTCAGGACGGCTGACTTCCATCACGCTGGCCATGGTGGGATGCTGACCACCGTCGCGGTAGACCATCTTGATCGGCGTCACCCCGCCCGACACCAGTTCGGCCACCTTGGCTTCGTCGCGCTTCTGCTTTTGCGAAACGCGGGCCACGACGTCCTGGTCCTGTTTGAGCGGCGGGCAAGCCGCGGTCGCCTCCAGCGTCAGGCCCGGCACGGCCGACGTGGCGTCGAACACGTAGCGACGGCCGCAGTAAGAGACGTTCGGCTCGCGCTTGGTCACCTCGAAGCGGTCATTGCCTTCCTTGAGGGTTTTCCAGAACGGCATGTTGGGGTCGAGCCGATGGCGCGCCAGATTCTCGGGCGTCATCCGGAACGGATAGGATTGCATCTGGATGGCGCGCTGGCCGCCCGCGAAGGCTTCCCGCGCAATCGCGTAGATTTCTTCGATCTGCTGATCGGTCATCGAGAAGCAGCCCGCCGAAGAGCATGCGCCGTGCACCATGATCGCCCCGCCGGTGAACCCCTGCGCGCGATCGAGCGCATTGGGGTAGCCGACGTTGAACGACAGATAATACTGGCTGTTCGGGTTCATCTGCCCGGGCGTGATCGTGTAGAAGCCTTCCGGCACCTGACGATCGCCTTCCTGGCGCTTGGGGCCGAGCTGGCCGGACCATCGGCACATCGGGAAGCTTTTCAGCAGCGTGTATTCGCCATCGGCCTTGAGCTTCCAGACCTCGAGTTCCGCCTCTTTCTTGAAGGCGCGGATCAGGATCGGGGCCTGACGGGTCGTGCCCTTCTGCTCCATCAAGGCGAGCGTTGCCGACGGAATCGGCCGAAAAGCCTTTCCGTTGACACCGGTGTCCTGACAGGCCGAGAGGAGACTCGCCGAGAGGGCCACGAGAGCGATCCGCCCGAGCGGCGCACCGAGGTGTTTGAATTTCGAGCTCAAAGACATCATGCGCTGGCTGGACCCACTCAGAAGACTGCAAAAAGGTCCACGTGCGCGAACCTTGCCCCCAAGGCCATAGTAAATGATCATTACACCTTGGTTACTTCGACCGCGAGTAAAAAGTCCGACGTGGTGAAGGAACCATTAACCATCAGCCTTGCGGCAGGCTTTCCCGCGACCCAGCCGGAGCGCGTCCGGTCAGATCTTGCGGCCGATCGCCAGAAACTTCTCGGCTCTGGCAGTCCGGACGTCGTCTTTCGACATCCCCTCGAAAGCCGCCAGCGCCTTCTCGATGGCCTGACCCGTGCGGGCGACCGTCGCCTCGGGATCCCGATGTGCGCCGCCCGGCGGTTCCGGGATGATCGTGTCGATGATCCCGAACCGCAGCAGGTCCTGGGCGGTGATTTTCATGTTGGTCGCGGCATCCTGCCGACGGCCGCTGTCGCGCCACAGGATCGAGGCGGACGCCTCGGGCGAGGCCACCGTGTAGATCGAATGTTCCAGCATCAGCACGCGATTGGCGGTCGCGATCGCCACCGCGCCGCCCGAGCCGCCTTCTCCCACCACCACCGAGACGTTGGGAACGCCGAGCGCCAGGCAGGCCTCGGTCGAGCGTGCGATGGCTTCGGCCTGCCCACGCTCTTCGGCATCGATGCCCGGAAACGCGCCCGCCGTATCGACCAGCGAAATCACCGGCAGATCGAACCGGTCCGCCATTTCCATGAGCCGGGCGGCCTTTCGATAGCCTTCGGGCCGCGTCATGCCGAAATTATGCCGGATCCGGCCGTCCGTGTCCGAGCCCTTCTCCTGCCCCATCACGCAGACCGACCGACCCTTGAAGCGGCCGAAGCCGGCGATGAGGGCCTCGTCCTCGGCGAACTTCCGGTCGCCCGCGAGAGGCGTGAAGTCTTCAATCAGGCCGGCGACGTAGTGAATGAAGTGGGGCCGCTGCTGGTGGCGCGCCACCTGGGTCTTCTGCCAGGGCGTGAGGGCTGCGTAGAGATCTGACAAGGCTTTGGCAGCCTTCGCTTCCAGTCGTACCAGTTCCTCGTTGATCGCGACGGAATCCTCGGTCGCGAGCGCGCGCAGTTCCTCGACCTTGGCCTCGAGCTCGGCCACGGGCTTTTCGAAGTCCAGGTAGGAACGCATGCTCATCGCGGAGAGAGACCTTGGCGAAAGAGAATGGGCGCAAATGCCGCGTTCTGCGGCGAACCGCATGCTGAGGTGCGCCGGACTGGACCGCGTCCACCGGAGCCGGCGATAACTGTCCATTTCGAATGCCGAAGTCAAGCGGTGGCGCGAGCGCGCGAATCAGTCGTCCGACAGGGGATGCAGGTCCCGCACCATCGCCTTGGTGCGCTCGTCGAGCACGTGCGTGTAGATCTGCGTCGTCGACACGTCCGCGTGCCCGAGCAATTCCTGCACGACGCGCAGATCCGCGCCGTTCTGGAGAAGGTGGCTGGCGAAGGCATGCCGCAGCACATGCGGACTGACCAGGTCGCCACGCAGACCGGCGGCGCCCGCAGCTGCCTTCAGATCGCGCGCGAAGGCCTGCCGGGTGAGATGCCCGCTCTCGCCGTCGGAGGGAAAAAGCCAGGAACTCTTCGCTAGCGCGGGGCGCAATTGCGTCAGCAGATCGAGATAGACAGCCATGGCGGCGCGTGCGGGATCCGACAAAGGCACCAGCCGTTCGCGGCCGCCCTTTCCCCGGATGGTCAGGAGCGGATCGCGCCCGCGCGCAGCGCTGCGCGGCAGCGCCACCAGTTCGGACACGCGCAGCCCGGTCGCGTAGAGCGTCTCGAGGAGACACGACATGCGCGCGGCGCGAAGCCGCTCGGCAGCAGGCCGCGCGTCATCGTCGAGCCCCTCCTTGGCGACGGCCAGCAGCCGGTCGACTTCGTCCATCCCGAGGACTTTGGGCAAGCCGCGACCGCGCCGTGGCCCCTCGATCACCGTCGTGGGGTCTTCGGTGCGTCGCCCCTCGGTATAGAGAAAACGGTGGAATTGCCGCACGCAGGACAGACGTCGGGCGCTCGACGACGCCTTGAAGCCGCGCGCCTCGAGATCGGCCAGATAGGCCCGCACCGTCGCCGTGCCGGCATTCATCGGATCCGCGCCCGATTGCGACAGGAAGGTGCAATAATCGTCGAGATCGCGCCGATAGGCTTGAATCGTGTTCCCGGCCGCCCCGCGCTCGGCTGCGATCATGTCGAGGAACAGGTCGGCCAGCCGCCCTGCCGGGACGCCGCTCACTTGTTCAGCCTGGAGGACGGCACCGTCTGGGTCATCTCGCGCGGTTGCGGCTCCACGAAGGTGACGAGCGCGAACATGCCGGCCCAGACGATGGCCGCGAGCGTTCCGATGATCATCAGGAATCTGAAAAGCGTCGGCAAGACATTCTCCGAAAGGGGCTGCGGCCACGAGACATGAAGGCTGAGAGTTCGGCGGACAGAATGCAGTACCCGGCCGCCTGAATCCACGAGCCCGTGCGGACCAGCCGAATCGCCAGGGCCCGCTTCGTCCAAGGATCATAGCGCCTGGTGCTTAAAACCGCGCTCATGCCGTGCTAAGGACGGGAACGATGAACGACATCCCGTCCCTGTCCGCCCCGAGCGGCGCTCCTAAATCCCATGCCTCGTCGCATGCGCCTGCCGACCGCGCCGGGCCGGCGCCATTGCGGCGCGATGCGCGTGCGGCCGATGTGGTGCGGCGGCTCGAAGGCCGCTCCATCGTTCTCGTCGGCATCATGGGATCGGGCAAGACCTCGGTGGGCCGGCGGCTCGCCGCGCGCCTCGGGCTCGATTTCGTCGATGCGGACGCCGCGATCGAGACGGCGGCGCGCATGACCATCGCTGAAATCTTCAAGCGCCACGGCGAGGTCTTCTTCCGCGACCGGGAGCACCACGTCATCGCCCGCCTCCTTGGCGAGGGCCAGAAGGTGTTGGCGACGGGCGGCGGCGCCTTCATGCGCGAGGACACCCGCGCCTGCATCGCCGAGCGCGGTCTGTCGATCTGGCTCAACGCGGACCTCGACGTCCTGATGCGCCGCGTCCGCAAGCGCTCGAACCGGCCGCTGCTGCATACCGAAGACCCCGAGACGACCATGAAGCGGCTGATCGCCGAGCGCTATCCTGTCTACGCTCTCGCCGATCTCACCGTCGTGTCGAGCGACGGCCCTCATGACGGCGTGGTCGAGACCATCATGGCGACGCTGGAGCGCAGCCTGCCACAGACGAAACAGCCTCACGGCGCAACGCCGTCCGACGGATCGCCGCGTATCTCAGCGCCTGTCCGGAGTGGAGGTTCGATGCACGCCCAGCCGACGCCCGCCCTCACCCGCGTCCCCGTCGAACTCGATCCGGCGCGCCGCTACGACATCCTCATCGGGCCGCACCTGATCGAGGATGCGGGCGCGCAGATCGCCCGGCTGTTCCCCGGCGCGGCCTGCGCCATCGTGACGGATCGCAATGTCGCCGAACGGCATCTGCCCTCCCTTGAAGCGGGGCTCGACATGGCCGGCATTCGCCACACGCGCTGCGTCGTCGATCCCGGGGAATCCTCGAAATCCTTCGGGGTCTTCGCTCAGGTCTGTGACGCGATCATCGAGGCCCGGATGGAGCGGCGGGATCTCGTCGTCGCTCTGGGTGGCGGCGTCATCGGCGATCTGGCGGGATTTGCGGCCGCGAGCGTGCGGCGCGGCATGCGCTTCGTCCAGATCCCCACGACGCTGCTCGCCCAGGTCGATTCCTCGGTCGGCGGCAAGACCGGCATCAATTCCCGCCATGGCAAGAATCTCGTGGGCGCCTTCCACCAGCCCTCGCTGGTTCTCGCCGACACCGGCGCGCTCGCCACACTGCCGGAACGCGAATTCCGCGCCGGTTATGCGGAAGTCGCCAAATACGGACTGATCGACGACCCGACATTCTTCGGCTGGCTCGAGCAGAACTGGCGGCACGTGTTCGGCGCGGGTCCGGAACTGACGCGCGCCATCGCCAGCAGTTGCGCCGCCAAGGCCGCGGTGGTGATCCGCGACGAGACCGAACAGGGCGATCGCGCCCTGCTCAATCTCGGCCATACCTTCGGTCACGCGCTTGAATCGCTGACGCATTTCGATGGGACGCGCCTGATCCACGGCGAGGCGGTGGCGATCGGCATCGCTTGCGCATTCCGCTTTTCGACGCGGCTCGGCCTCTGTCCGCCCGACGAGTGCACGCGCGCCATCGATCATCTGCAGGAAGTCGGGTTGCCGACGCGGATCCGCCAGATTCCCGGCTGGACCGACGACGCCGACGCGATGCTGCAGGCCATGTATCAGGACAAGAAGGTGGAACGCGGCGCCCTGACGTTCATTCTGGCGCGCGGCATCGGCAAAAGCTTCATTGCCCGCAACGTTCCCGCCGAGGACGTCCGCGCCTTCCTGATCGACGACCTGCAATCCTGACTGATCGGGCCGGCACGCCCTTAACAGCACGCGAAGGATCGACGTCATCCCGATGGACCCAATCGCCTCGACGACCAACCCCTGGCTTGCGCTCGGCATCGTCGTTCTCTGCCTCGTCCTGTCGGCCTTCTTTTCCGGATCCGAGACTGCCCTGACCGCCGCGTCTCGCGCCCGCATGCATGCGCTGCTGAACGCGGGCGACAAGCGCGCCGACGTCGTGACGAAGTTGTTGGCCGCCCGCGAGCGTCTGATCGGCGCCCTGCTGATCGGCAACAACGTCGTCAACATCAGCGCCTCGGCCCTGATGACCAGCGTTCTGGTGGAGTTCTTCGGCCGGGAGGGCGTGCTGTACGCCACCATCGTGATGTCGACGCTCGTCATCGTCTTTTCCGAAATCCTCCCCAAGACGCTGGCCATCACCGCGCCCGATCACGCGGCCCTGCGGCTCGCCCGCGGCGTCTCGCTCGTGGTCTGGATTTTCGGCCCCGTGGCCAATGCCGCCAACGCGCTGGTGCGGGTGCTTCTGCGGCCGTTCGGCATATCGATCGGCGAGCATCAGGCGGTCCTGTCGGCCCATGAGGAATTGCGCGGCCAGGTCGACTTTCTGCACCGCGAGGGCGGCGTCGAACGCACCGACCGTGACATGTTCGGCGGACTGCTGGACATCAAGGATCTGACCGTCTCGGACGTCATGATCCATCGCACGAAAATGCGCAGCATCAACGCCGACCTCCCGTCGGAGGAACTCGTGCGCGAAATCCTCAGCTCACCCTATACCCGCATGCCGCTCTGGCGCGGCGAGCCGGAAAACATCATCGGGGTCCTGCACGCCAAGGACCTGCTGCGCGCACTCGACAAGGCGAGTGGCGACGCCCGCGCCCTGAAGGTTTCGGAGATCGCTCTCGAGGCCTGGTACGTGCCGCAGAACACGCATCTGCAGCATCAGCTCCAGGCCTTTCTGAAGCGCAAGACGCACTTCGCCCTCGTGGTCGACGAATACGGGGAAGTCATGGGCCTCGTGACGCTCGAGGACATTCTGGAAGAGATCGTGGGCGACATCCGCGACGAGCACGACATCGCCATCCAGGGCGTCCGGCCGCAGCCCGACGGCAGCGTCAACGTCGACGGATCCGTGCCGATCCGCGATCTGAACCGGGTGATGGACTGGAGCCTGCCCGACGAGGAAGCCACCACGATCGCCGGCCTCGTGATTCACGAAGCGCGCGCCATCCCCGACACCGGCCAGATGTTCACCTTTCACGGCTTCCGTTTCACGGTGCTGCGCAAGAACCGCAACCGGATCACGGTGCTGCGCGTCCGCGCCGCGCCGCCCCAGACGGACGGAGACGAAACCGGCTAGCCGGCGCTCGGCGCCATGCTGGCCGAGACTGACGCCGGCGCCTGCGGTTCGGCCATGAATTGGGCCCGGGCCAGCGCCGCGAAGCGCCCGTTGAGCGACACCAGTTGCTCGAACGATCCGGTCTCCACCACCCGTCCCTGATCGAAGACGAGAATGCGCGAGGCATTCCGGATGGTCGCGAGCCTGTGCGCGATCACGAAGGTGGTGCGCCCTTCGGTGGCTGCGTCGAGCGCCGCCTGCAACTGCCGCTCGGTCGTGGCGTCGAGCGCGCTCGTGGCCTCGTCGAAGATCATGATCGGCGGGTCCTTCAACAGCGCACGCGCGATCGACAAACGCTGCCGCTCTCCGCCCGAGAGCGAGCGCCCGCGCTCGCCCACCAGAGTGCCCAGCCCCTCGCTTTGCCGCCCGACGAATTCAGTCGCCTGCGCGCGTTCCAGCGCGCGGCGGATCTCGTCCTCGTCGGCGTCGGGCTTGCCGACCCGGAGGTTTTCCTCGATCGACCGTGCGAAGAGCATCGGCTCCTGGAACACCACGCCGATGTTCCGCCGGAGGGATACGAGCGTGATGTCGCGGATGTCGATCCCGTCGATCTTCACCGCGCCCTGCACGGGGTCGAACACGCGATGCAACAGGCTCAACGTGGTGGACTTGCCCGAACCCGTCGCGCCCACCAGCGCCACGGTCTCTCCCGGCTCGACCACGAAGGACACGTCGGACACGGCGGTGCGCTTCCCGTCATACGAGAACGTCACGTTCTCGAAGGCGACGCGGCCCTGCAGGCGGCCGGCTTCGCGCGCGTCCGGACGGTCGTGCACGCCGGGCTGCGTGTCCAGGACGTCGAAGAACTCCGCCAGTTTCGGAGTCAGCATGAAGATCCAGTTGACGAAGCTCACCACCTGCTCGAGCCGGCCGATCAGCATGGTGGCGAAACTCATGAAGGTGACGATCTCGCCGATCGTCGCCAGGCCTTGCAGGTGCAGCCAGGTGCCGAGCAGGAAGATGGCCACGAGCGTCAGGGTTGCGGAGGCCCGTGTCGCGACGGCCGCCAGAGCCCACCAGGACAGCACCGGCATTTGCGCGCGCAGCAGATTGTCGATGATCTGCCGCATCGCGCCGGTCTCGGCCTCGACGCGGGTGAAACTCTGGATGACGGATACGTTGCCCAGCGCGTCGGAGGCGCGTTCCGCCAGATCGGTGTTGAAGCGCTCCACCTTTGTCTGAAGGCCCTCGGTCCGCCGCAACACGATCGTGGTCAGCAGGCCGAAGAAGAACACCAGGATGATCAGCAGCGACGCCAGACGCCAGTTGATGAAGGCCGAGAGCGGCAGCAGCACGAAGAGCGCCAGAAACGACGCACAGTTTTCGCGAAAGAAGGAAAGCCAGAGGCTCGCCATGCCGGCCGCGCCGTCCAGCATCGTCTTGAGCAAGCGGCCCGAATGGCTGGCCGTATGAAAGCTGAGCGGCAGATGCAGGACGTGCTCGAAATAGTGCCCCGTGACCGCGAGCCTCTGACGATGCGAGAGACGGTCGGCATGCAGCGCCACCAGCACGGCGGCCGCGATGGTGAACAAACCGAACCCGACCCAGGCGCCCACCAGCGGGACGAGATCCGCCCAGGCCAGCGTGGCCCCGTCCTTCTGGGCGCCCGCAAGCTTGTCGATGATCCGCCCGAACAGCACCGGCTCGGCGAATTGCGCCAGCGCCAGCGCCAGATTGGCGAAGACCAGGATCATCGCGAGCCTGTATTCGCTTCCGAGTTGCTGGAGGACACGGATGTAGATCCGGACGATGTTCATGGAAGCGGCGCTCGAGCGACAGGACGGTGAGGGAAACGCGGGACGTCCTTCGCCCTATAAAGGAGGCCGCATGGCTTGACCATGGGTCGCTTGCGGCTCATTCGCAGCCGATGCGACGAAGGGCCGATGCCGCAGTTGCGAAATCGCTTGGTTTCAGGCATGCGAGCTTCTAACTTCGAGCCCATTCGTGTTGGAGCAAGGCCGACGTCATGAGCAAGGTCTATTCGGATTCCGGGGCGGCGCTTGCCGGCATTCTCAAGGACGGCATGACCATCATGTCCGGCGGTTTCGGCCTCTGCGGCATTCCCGAGGGCCTGATTCTCGCGATCCGAGAGACCGGCGTCAAAGACCTGACCATCGTGTCGAACAATGCCGGCGTGGACGGAATCGGCCTTGGGATCCTTCTGGAGTCGCGCCAGATCCGCAAGATGATCTCGTCCTACGTCGGCGAGAACAAGCTCTTCGCCCAGCAATATCTGGCCGGCGAACTGGAACTCGAATTCAACCCGCAGGGAACGCTCGCCGAACGGATCCGGGCCGGCGGGGCCGGCATTCCGGCCTTCTTCACCAAGACCGGCGTCGGCACGATCATCGCGGACGGCAAGGACCTTCGCGAATTCGACGGCGAGACCTATGTGATGGAGCGCGGCATCGTCGCCGACGTCGCGATCGTGCATGCCTGGAAGGGTGACCGCGAAGGCAATCTCGTCTATCGGAAAACGGCCCGCAACTTCAATCCCATGATGGCGACCGCCGGCAAGATCACCGTGGCCGAGGTCGAAAACCTCGTCGAGCCGGGTGAGATCGATCCCGACCACATCGTCACGCCCGGCATTTTCGTCCAGCGCCTCGTGCACGTGCCGGCGGCCGCCAAGCACATCGAGCAGCGCACGGTGCGCAAGCGCGCCTGACGCGACCTCCCCAACCACATACACGCGCCCAAAGGCGACCCGGACCCCGAGGAGACGTTTGACATGGCCTGGACCCGCGAAGACATGGCGGCGCGCGCCGCGAAGGAGCTGCGAGACGGCTTCTACGTGAATCTCGGGATCGGCATTCCGACGCTCGTGTCGAATTACATTCCCGCCGGCATGACGGTTCAGCTCCAGAGCGAGAACGGAATGCTCGGGATGGGTCCTTTTCCCTATGAGGGCGAGGAAGACGCCGACCTCATTAACGCCGGCAAGCAGACCATCACGGACCTGCCCACCACGTCGTATTTCTCGAGTGCCGATTCCTTCGCGATGATCCGCGGCGGACACATCGATCTCTCCATCCTGGGCGCCATGCAGGTGGCCGAGAACGGCGATCTCGCCAACTGGATGATTCCCGGCAAGATGGTGAAGGGCATGGGCGGCGCCATGGATCTCGTGGCCGGCGTCAAGAAGGTCGTGGTCGTGATGGAGCATGTCGCCAAAGACGGACCGAAATTGCTGCACCGATGCACCCTGCCGCTGACGGGCTCGGGCGTGGTGGATCTCGTCATCACGGATCTCGGGGTCTTCGCCATCGACAAGGCGGGAGGAACCGGCATGCGATTGGTCGAGATGGCGCCGGGTGTCAGCGTCGAGGAAATCCGCAGCAAGACCGAGGCAGCCTTCGAACCCGCCGCCGGTCTCGCCTGACGTCGCCTGCCTCCACAAGCCTCAGAGCCTTTCGCGACGGTCCTCCGGGGCGACGTCGCGCTCGCCGATCAGGCGGTTGAACCCGCGCGCGACGCTGTCGCGCGCATTGCGGAACGCCCTGTCGGCCACGTCCCAATTGACGATCTGATCACGCGGGCCGCCCGCGTCGATCGGGCGTGCGCCGGAATCATGCCAGTAGGCGACCGCGACGGTGATGAGAAATCCAGCAATGATGCCGATGATGAAACGCATGATGTGTGGTCCTCGATGCCGCTCGGGCGGCTGACGCCAACACAATCTGCCTCGCGTGGTTCCGCACACCTCGTGCCGATGCCGCCACATGTGGCGCTGCACCTTGCAACACCACCCTACGAAGGTCGTAATTTCATCAGCTCAGATGAGTTCTTGTACTTTCGTTCTCATCACACATGTGTTTATATCCCGGCAACGAGAAGGTGGGTAGTTCCTCGAATTCCTCAGAGAGTTCAGGCCTAATCCGCCCGTTGAAGGGGGAAACGGAGAATGATACGGACGCCGTTTCCGGTGGCCGTGGCCGATGTCACGGCTGACGTCGACGCCTGATGACCGACATCTCACGGTTGTCACGACGGCTCTCACGCACCCTCGAAAACTGACTTGTAATGTAGCGCGGCCTCTCCGCTGGGGTGTCCGCGCATACGGTGCAACCGCAAGAAAAGTAGTGTCGGGCTCCAAGCGACCCGGTTTTCGAAAGGTTATGGATATGGACGTCAGTATGCTCGACGCCGCCGGAAAGGCGTTCGTGTTGCTCTTTGATCCGTTCAGAATGATGTTGCTGGCGCTGGGCTGCGTGATGGGCCTCGTGCTGGGAATTCTGCCGGGCATCGGCGGTCTGGCCGGCACGGCTCTCCTGCTGCCGTTCACCTTCAACATGGATCCCTACGCGGCCATGGCGCTGCTGCTGGGCCTTGGCGCGACGACCGCCACGGGCGATCCCATTCCGGCCATTCTCTTCGGCGTCCCCGGCGGCGCCGGTTCGGCCGCCACGGTGCTCGACGGACTTCCCCTCGCCAAGCGCGGTGAAGCCTCTCGCGCCCTCAGCGCCGCCTACATGTCCTCCATGATGGGTGGCATTTTCGGCGCGGCCCTGATGGCGGTCCTGCTGCCGATCCTGCGTCCGATCATGCTCTATATCGGATCACCGGAACTACTGGCCTTCGCGGTGCTGGGCATTTCGATGGTCGCGGTCCTCTCCGGCAGCGCACCGCTGCGCGGTCTGGCCGCCGGCTGCATCGGCCTGATGATCTCGATGGTCGGCTCCGATCCCCAGACGGGCACCCTGCGCTGGACGCTCGACAGCCTCTACCTGTGGGAAGGCGCGCCGCTCGTTCCGATCGTGCTGGGCCTCTTCGCCCTTCCCGAGCTCTGCGATCTCGCCATCTCGCGCACCTCGATCGCGCCGGGTTCAAAGCAATTGTCGACCTCGACGGCCGGCATGATCCAGGGCGCCCGCGACTGCTTCAAGCATTGGTGGCTGGTGGTCCGCTGCAGCTGGCTCGGCGCGGCGCTGGGCGCGGTGCCGGGCATCGGCGGCGCCATCGTCGACTGGCTGGCTTACGGCCACGCACTGAAGACCGAGAAAGGCGCATCCGGCACGTTCGGACGCGGCGACATCCGCGGCGTCATCGCCTCGGAAAGCGCCAACAACGCCAAGGAGGGTGGCTCGCTCATCCCCACGGTGGCGTTCGGCGTTCCGGGTTCGGCCGGCATGGCGATCTTGCTCGGCGCGTTCTTGATCCACGGCCTGGTCCCCGGACCCGACATGCTGACCAAGAATCTCGACGTCACCTACGCGATGGTGTGGTCGGTGGCTCTGGCCAACATTCTGGGCGCGGGTCTCTGCTACCTCTTCTCGGCCCAGTTCGCCCGCCTGGCGACGCTGCGCTACACCCTGATCCTTCCCGCGACGCTGTCGATCATCTACATCGGCGCCTTCCAGGGATCGCGAAACTGGGGCGACCTCTACACCCTGCTGGCCTTCGGCGTGCTGGGCTGGGCGATGAAGATGCTCAAGTGGCCGCGCCCCCCGCTGCTGCTGGGTGTCGTCCTCGGTGAAATCGTTGAACGTTACCTCTTCATCTCGATCCAGCGTTACGGGGTGGACTGGTTCGCCCGTCCGATCGTCGTCGTCATCTTCGCTCTCGCCATCGTCGGTCTGATGCGTCCGTTCCTGCAGGACGTGAAGATCCACGGCGGCATGAAGAAGATGCTCACGGACTTCCACGCGAAGCCCTATCTGCGCAAGGACCAGCTCTTCTACGTGTTCCTGTACGCCGTCCTCGGCTACATGATGCTGGAAGCCTCGACCTGGAACTTCTCGGCCAAGATCGTGCCGATGATCGTGGGCTCCATCGCGCTTGTCTGTTTGACCATCAGCCTGTTGAACCAGATGTTCAGGCGGCCGGCGGCTCAAGGCGGAGGCGGCATGGCCGACGACGCCGTGCACGAGATCGAGCAGAAGATCCACATGGATCTCGACTCCGGGACCGAGGACATCCCGATGCCGGTCATCCTCCGGCGTGCTGCGGTGTTCTTCGGGTGGCTGGTGGCTTTCATGGCTTCCATGGCGACCATCGGCCTGATCCCGACCGTGCCGATCTTCGTCATCGCCTTCATGCGTCTCGAAGAGACCAAGGAGCGTTGGTCGCTGGTCATCCCGCAGGCGATCATCCTGACGATCTTCGTCTACATCCTGTTCGATCAGCTCCTGACCATTCCGTGGCCGCCGACCCTGCTGGGCAGCTGGTTCCCGGCGCTCAAGGGTCTCATCCCTTCGGTCTGAGTACGGATCTGGTGACAATCGAATGGCCGGGCGCAAGCCCGGCCATTTTTCGTTGCGGCACAGTCAAGGCCGCACAGCGGAACCTCGACCGGTCTGGGGTGTTCCCGTTGCGTCGGAGCGCCTGGCCCGACCATCTCACCCGTCTGGATCGCAGTTTGAGCCCCATGGACGATACGGCGCACGCGAGCCGCTCACCGAACAACGGCCGGCCTGCTGCGCCACCGGACGATGGCGGCGGCGCATTCTGGAGCTACGCGCCCTGGATTGCGGTTCTGGCCGTCATCGCCATCGTGGCCGCCGCCTGGAGCCTTCTGCCGCTCCAGCAATGGCTCGAGTCCTTCAGCCAGTGGGTGCGCAGCTTCGGCGCCGCCGGCGCGCTTGCATTCGGCCTCGCTTACGTTGTCGCGACTTTGCTGCTGGTGCCCGGCGCCGCGATGACGATCGCGGGCGGCATCGCGTTCGGCTGGTGGTCTGCGCCCCTGGTGCTGGTCTCGGCCACCATCGGGGCGACGCTCGCCTTCCTGACGAGCCGCTATTTCATCCACGGGCGCGTCTGCAAGCTGATCCAGAAGCGCCCGCGCATGAATGCGATCGTGGAAGCCGTGGACGAAGAAGGATGGGTCGCGCTGGCGCTGATGCGCCTCAGCCCCGTCATCCCGTTCAACGTCCAGAATTACCTCCTGGGCGTCACCAACGTGGCGGTGCCAACCTATTTTGCCTCGACTTTCGCGGGCATGCTGCCTGGCACGCTGGTCGGCACCTACATCGGAGTCCTGGGCCGCACCGCGAGCGAGGGCGAGACATCGGTCCTCCATTGGGTCTTCCTGGGCTTCGGCCTCGCCGCGACCGTGCTGGTCGTCGTTCTGATCTCCCGCAAGGCGCGGGAAAAGCTGTCCGCCAAAGGAGTCGGTGACGCGACATGAAGCAGGTGATCGACGAGGTCTTGCCGGGCGGCTTCGGCCGCATCGCGCGCGAGCAGGACACCTGCTGGCGCGTTGCCCATGCCAGCCGGGCCGCGCTGCTGATCGACGGCAAGGCGCATTATGCGGCCGCAAAGGCCGCCATGCTGAACGCGCGCCGCTCCATCCTTCTGCTCGGCTGGGAGTTCGACCCACGCACCCGTCTCGAGCCGCACAAGCCCGACGACGGTACGGACGCCATCGGGGCCTTTCTGATCGATCTCGCCAAACGGCGGCCGGATCTGGACGTGCACCTGCTGATCTGGGACATGGCCGCGCCGATCGCCGCCGCGCATGACTTCTTCCCGCAGCGAGCGCGTGCCTGGTTTCGCGGAAAGTTGCGCTTCGAACTGGCCGATGGATTGGTTTCGGGCGCCTGTCACCACCAGAAGGTTTTGGTGATCGACGACGAACTGGCGTTTTGCGGGGGCGGCGATTTCGCCATGGGCCGGTGGGACACGCATCATCACCGCGATCACGAGCCTTCGCGCCGCCTGCCGGCATCCGGCAAGCATTATCCGCCGCGGCACGACGTCATGATGATGGTGGAAGGCGCGGCGGCTCGAGCCTTGGGCGAATTGGCGCGTCGACGCTGGCTCGATGCGACGGGACAGACCCTGCCGGAAGCACCGGAGCCCGCGTCCGCCGGCGAGCCCTCGCCCTGCTGGCCCGATCACGTCTCCCCCGACATCACCGACACCAGCATCGCAATTGCCCGCACGCGCCAGGCCGGCAAGGATCGCAGCGCCGTGCGCGAGAACGAGCGGCTTCACCTCGCCGCCATCTCGGCCGCCCGCGATTACATCTACCTGGAGAACCAGTATTTCGCCTCCGCGGCAATTGGCGAAGCCCTGCTGTCGCGCTTGCAGGAAGAGAATGGTCCCGAGATCATCGTCGTGACCTCGCCCGCCAGTCCGGGATTGATCGACCGCACCGTCATGGACAGTTCGCGCGAAGCCCTGTTGGCGCGCCTGCACGAGGCGGATCGGTATGGGCGGTTTCACCCGTTCGCCGCCCACACCCAAGGCGGCGACTGCGTCATCGTGCACTCCAAGGTGACGATCATCGATGACCGCATGCTGCGAGTCGGATCGGCCAACCTGAACAATCGCTCATTCGGCTTCGACACCGAATGCGACATGGCCATCGAGGCATACGACGAGGAAGACCATGCCGAGGAACGACGAGCCATTCTGGCCTTTCGCGATCGGTTGATCGGTCATTTCCTCGATTGCGAAGCGCAGGTTTTCAGCAGCGCGGTCGCCCAGCAGGGCAGTCTCGCCAGAGCCATTCACACGATCGCGGGCGCGGGAGGACGGTTGCGGCCGTTCGCCAGGAAGGCCCCGGGGGCGTTCTCGTCCTTCGTGGCGCGCTGGCATCTCGGCGATCCCTTCGGCGTCGAGGATGCGTGGCGTCCCTGGCGTCGCCATGCCGAAAAAGCCAAGCTCGATTGGGCGACGCGCAAATCCGGCTACGAGGGCTCGGCCGGATCCGGCGCCGTCGGATGGAGTTCGAGTTCCACCACCAGCGGCAGGTGATCGGACGCCACGCGCGTCACCTCGTTGCGGATGACGGTGACGCCGCGCACCGTCACATGCCCGCGCGTGAAGACGTGGTCGATCCGCAGGACCGGAAAGCCTGCCGGAAACGTCGGTTTCGGTCGCCCGAGGCCCGGCGCGCGCTGGGCATCGTTCATCCGGGCTGACAGCCGCCGGTACACCCGCGACCGTGGCACGAGGTTGAAGTCACCCACCAGCGCCACCGGGTTGGCGCAATCGGCGCGCCCCATCCATTCGGCGCCGAACAGCGCGTCGGTCTGTGTCCGTCGTTCGCGCGCCACGAGCGAAAGATGCGTGTTCACCACCTGCAGGGCGATCCCGCCGGCGTCGATCTCGGCCCATAGAGCGCCACGCGGCTCGAGGGTCCGGAGCCCCGGCCTCCCGGGAAGCGAGCCGGTCTTCTTCAACACCGACGGCAACGTCGTCAGAATGGCGTCGCCGTAAAGTTCTTCCAGCACCCGCAGCGCCGGATGGAAATGCGAGTTCATCCCGAGGGCGCGCGCGATCTCCTCCGCCTGGTCGACGAGGCCGGTGCGTTTGCGCAGCACGTCGACCTCCTGCAGGGCGACGATATCGGGTGCGGCCTCGGCGATGACCTCGGCAATACGCCCGGGAGAAATGCGGCCATCGACACCGAGGCAGCGATGCACGTTCCAGGTGAGAATACGAATGACCGCCACACGAACCTGCTGATTAAGAGACGTCGGACGCGCAACGCGCCTCCGACAACGCCATCCCGCTCCGGTCGTTCAACACGAGCACGTCGCCCGTCCTGCTTCCCCGAATCGCTCTCGGAACCTCGTCGGCGCAGAGATGGTTGGGAAGATGGACGGATGTTGGACATCCGGCACATGAGGAACCCACATGGCGAACAATCCGCTGCCGCCCGGCCCCGCTCCGGATCAGCCCGGCTCGACACCCACCTATCCGCCCGCTCCCGGAGGTCCGGACATTCCTCCGGTTCAGCCTCCGGATGTTCCCGCACCGGCGCCCGTCAACGATCCGGGTACGCCCGCGCCGATCGGCATCCCGCCGGTTGCGCCGCCGAGCGTACCGCCGGGACCCTCCGAGCCGGAAATCCCCGCGACCATGTAGGGGCGGCGACGCGGTCACGACCGCAGCGGGAGTTCAGGCCCCCACCTGCACTCCCGTCGCCATCTCAGGCGTTCATCGTCGAACGATGCGCCCAGCCGGTCATCCGATATTCGAGCCACGCACAGACGGCATACATGCCGATGCCTTCGATCGCGAGCGCCAGAAGACCCGCGAATACCAGCGGCATCTGGAAGTTCGAGCCCGCCTGCGTCATCAGGTGGCCGAGACCCGCATTTGCCGCGAGCGTCTCTGACACGACCGCGCCCACGAATGCCAGCGTGATGGCGACCTTCAGCGATCCGAAAAAATACGGCATGGCGCGCGGGATGCCGATCTTCAGCATCACGTCGAGCTTGCTGGCTCCCAGCGCCCGCAGAACGTCTTCCATTTCAGGCTCGATGGTCGCCAGACCAGTCGCCACATTGACCACGATCGGGAAGAATGA
Organism: Hyphomicrobiales bacterium; assembly: GCA_028290705.1. Taxonomy (GTDB): domain Bacteria; phylum Pseudomonadota; class Alphaproteobacteria; order Rhizobiales; family Beijerinckiaceae; genus Terripilifer. The sequence continues at coordinate 5,834 of JAQGJH010000106.1, read as the reverse complement.
AATCAGGAAAGCCGTGATGATCGCCGGCACCTCGCCGACCCCGAACCAGACCACCAGGATCGGCACGACCGCGACTTTCGGGATCGAGTTGAAGCCGATCATCACCGGGTAGAGCCCGCGATAGATCGTCCGCGACCATCCGACCACGAGGCCGAGCAGAAGCCCGAAACCAACCGCCAGCAGGAAGCCCACCAGCGTCGTCCACAAGGTCACGAAGCTGTTGCGCCACAACGGACCCGCATAGCGAACGGCCGCGGAGAAAATTTCGGAAGGCGCCGGCAGGATGAACGAATCGACTGAGAAGATGCGGCAGACCGCCTCCCAGAAGACGAACAATCCGATGGTGAAGATCCAGGGCGCGGTGTCTTCGGTGCGAAACGTCATGCCTGGCGCACCTCTGCGATCTTGTGACGGAGGATCTGCACCAGATCGGAGAAGCGAGGATCGTAGCAGATCTCGAGATCGCGCGGCCGGGGAAGATCCACCTTACGGGTCTCGATGATGCGCCCGGGCCGCGCGCTCATCACGTGGATCGTATCCGCGAGAAAGGCCGCTTCGCGCAGATCATGCGTGACCAGCACGACCGTGAAGCCGATCCGCTCCCAGACATCGCGCAGCACGCACCATAATTCCTCGCGCGTGAACGCGTCGAGCGCCGCAAAGGGCTCATCGAGCATCAACAGCGACGGATCGTGGATCAGCGACCTGCACAGCGACGCGCGCTGCTGCATGCCGCCCGACATTTCCCATGGAAACCGCGAGCCGAACCCCGAAAGCCCGACGGTGTCGAGAAGCTTTTCGGCGCGCGCCACATACTGCTTCTTCTCAGCCCGGAACTTGCTGCGATACGGCTCGACGATTTCGAGTGGCAGCAGCACGTTTTCCAGCACCGTTCGCCACGGCAGCATGTTGGCGTTCTGAAACGCCATCCCGGCAATCTTGACCGGGCCAGCAACCTCATGGCCGTCCACCAGCACGCGTCCCTGCGTGGGTTTGACCAGTCCGGTCACGAGTTTCATCAGCGTGGACTTGCCACAGCCCGACGGGCCCACGACCGCGGCGAACTCGCCACGGCCGACTTTCAGGCTGGTCCCCTGCAAGGCCAGAACCGGCCCTGTCCGCCCGCGATACGCGAGCGTGACGTCGTCGAGCTCGATCAAGCGACGCTCCCGTCAGAGTTTGCGTTCGGACGCGGGCGGCAGGAACTCGCTGGTGAAGATGTCGTCGGCCTTCGGACGATTGGTGTAGTCGAACGTCAGGCCGATCTGGTCCAGCGACTTGGCGAGCCGGTCCGGATCGACGCCGCCGACGCCGTTGGCCTTGACCCAGGGAGTGATCATGTTGTCGCGCAGCGCCATCTTGAGACGCGCCAGCTCGATCGCGGCGTCGCCGGTCTCGTTGCGCTTCATGACAGACTTGATGGCCTCTTCGGGATTTCTGGCGGTTTCGATGACGCCCTTGATGGTGGCCCGCACGAAGCCGGCCACGACCTTCGGGTTCGCCTTGGCGAACTCCGGATTGACCATGACGGCATTGCCGTAAAGGACCAGGCCGTGATCCGCCATCAGGATCGTCACCACGTCTTCTTCCTTCACGCCCTTCTGCTGAAGCAGGTTGAAGTGGGACGAAAAGGAGAAGCCGGTGATCGCATCGACCTTGCCGGTCGCCAGCATCGGCTCACGGACCGGAAAACCCACGTTCTCGATCTTCACCTTGGCGGCGTCGATCTTGTTGGTGTCCACGAAGGCTTTCCACTGCGCGAACGCGCCGTCGGCGGCCGGCGCGCCGAGCGTCTTGCCCTCGAGATCCTTGGGCGCCGAGATGCCCTTGCTCTTCAGCGAGACGATCGCGAACGGCGGCCGATCATAGACCATCATGACGGCCTTCACGGCCTTGTCGGGATTCTGGTCGCGGAATTTCACCAGCGAATTGATGTCGAAGAAGCCAAGCGGATAGGTCCCGGCGGCGACGCGTCCGATGCCGGCCACGGACCCCGGCCCGGTGTCGACCGTGACGTCGAGTCCCTCGGCCTTGTAATAGCCCTTGTCGATGGCGACGAAATACGGGGCCGACGGGCCTTCGAATTTCCAGTCCAGCGCGAACTTCACCGCCGTCTGGGCGGAGGCTGGGCTCGCGCAGACCGAAGCCGACAGGCCTGCCGCGAAAAGCGCGGCGCCCATGCGGCGCGGCAGGGGCGACAGAAACATTTGACCGAGCATGAACCGCTCCTCAACCGACGCCCGCACGACGCGCGGGCCAGAGCCTGGCAGGAAGCAATCAGCATGCCACCGATCCTCTCCGGAAGAGAGGTCGACCCCATGGCGGACTGCTCACGAGAACGCCCAGATGCCCTCGAAAGAGGCATCGGACGAGCCAGAGTGCCCGGCCATTCGGCAGTTTACAAGCGGTCTGGTCGCCGGGTGCGCAGCTGAGCTGCCGTCACCCGGCTGAAGGGAAGCTGTGTCAGATGGCTTTCAGATGCTGGGCCAGATGCTTGTTCATCTCGAACATCGTCACCTTCTTTTTGCCGAAGACGCCTTCGAGCTTGTCGTCCGCCAGGATCTCGCGCTTGTTTTCGGGGTTCTGAAGGTTGTTCTTCTTGATGTACTCCCAGACCTTGCTGACGACCTCGGAGCGCGGCAGCGGGTCGGAGCCCACCACGGCGGCCAATTCCTTCGAGGGCTGCAGCGGCTTCATGAACGCGGAATTCGTCTTGGCCGCCTTGTCGCCGCTCGTGGAATCAGCAGGTTTCTTCGCCATGGGTGCCTCCGTGGAAACGTTGAAGTGGGGAAACGTTGGTCGAATGGGCGAGCAATTGCTCTGCATGGAACGGCCATCGAACCGCCCTCGTTCCGCATCTGCACCTTTTCGCCGTGGGATGCAACGCAGATGAGGCCTGAAGCGGCCCTCTACAGGGGAGAACTCGAGACCCATGACCAAAAACATGACGTCAAACCAGGAACGTGACGGTACCGCTTCCTCCCGCCCCAGGTCTGAAGCTGAGCCGCACGACAGCGGAAGCCTGGCGGACAGCAGCCTTGCGGGCTCGCCTGCCATGCCGGCGGAATCCGGCAGACAGGATGAGGGCCACCGCCGTGTTCCGGGCAATGATCAGCGGGAAGGCCTCGACGAGGCCGAGGCGGCCGGCCAACGCCCGGCGAAGCCCTGACGGGCGGCATGGCCGGCCTCCCGTGCCGTCACACATTCAAGAGAGCGGAGAAGTGCGCCATTGCGCCATGGCCCCGCTGATGGGACAAGTTCCGCGTCACCGAGGCCATGCTCACATGCTGAACCGTCGTCAGTCCGTTCTGGCCCTCCTGGGGGCGGCGCCCGCCGCCGCCCTCGCCCAGGAGGACGGCCAATGGTATCGGATCACCGGCGAAGACGGTCGGCCCGTTCCCAACCTTCGCCTCCCCGTCGAACTCACGGCGCGGATCGACGATCTGCCCGGGATCATGCGGGTGGGAGCAGGTTCGCCCGACGTGACACTCGCTGAATTCACCGATTTCAATTGTCCGCACTGCAAGCGCGCGGCCCGCGACGTTCACGCCATCGTTTCCGCGGACCGGAATTTGAGGGTCGTGCTCGTCAACAACCCGATCCTCTCGCCCATGTCCGCACAGGCCGCCAAAGTCGCGCTGGCGGTCTTTGCTCTTCAAGGCGCCAAGACCGCCTATGAGTTACGGATGCGGCTGTTCGCACAACGTGGAATGGTCGACGGGCTGAAAGCCCTCGAACTCGCCGACGCCCTGGGTCTGCGGAGAGCCGAGGTCGAAGCCATGGCGGATTCGCAGAAAATCGGCTCGGCCCTGACGGCCCAGATGAAACTCGCGGCCGCTCTGGGCTTCGCCGCGACGCCATCGTTCATGATCGCGGGCGCAGGTCTGCTCGGACATCCCGGACGAAAGGCGCTCGAACGCATCGTCGCTTCTGTCCGGGCCTGCGATCGCATTGTTTGCGACTGAACCGCGGAGGCTTTCGCCAAGCTTCAGAATTGGTGCTTCGCAGCAACGATTTGGCTTGCCTGTGACCTGACCGCCATTAGGCTTGGTCAGATGGGAGGCGGCCATGACCTACACCATCTCGACGACCGATGGCTCGACGGCTCACCCCTTGGTCCGAATGACGGCCGATGGCGGAAGCGTTCTGCTGGCTGAAATGGAAGTGCTTTACGCTGAGCACTCCGCCGGCATCGTCTGCGATCTCGCCTTGCTGGCGCGAAAGCGCAATCCTGCGGCCCGCATCACGATCGATGGACGCGACGCGGACGACCTGTGCCGGATTCCGGCGCGGAGCGCACCCCATTCCTGAGTCTTGGCAGCGTCATTCGTCGACCGGCAGCAGCATGCGATAAGCGTGCTCGGCGGGCCCATAGCTTTCACCCGCGATGGCGATGAGTTTCTGTCTGTCTCGGATCGCGATCGTTCCCCGCGTCGCGCGGATGGCCCCTTCGCCTTCGAGAACATGCGTGGCGTTCGTGACGCCGGACCGGCGCACCGACAGCATCCCGGCAATCGTATCGTGAACGATGTGCAAGGAGTCCGAGCCGGCGCGATCGTGCATCATCAGCAACCAGCGGGCGAGGCGCTCCTCGATGGAGAAACTGCCGTTCGCGAAGGACGTGTAGGCGAACTGGATGGCGATTGCGTCCTTGAACCGCAACACCGTCTCGTTGAGGCTGGTGAGCGTGCCGAGCGCTTCGGAAAATCGCTCCGCGGGAATTCGCCAGCATTGACCGGGCATCATCACAGTCGTGCGCAGATAACTCCGATCGCCGTTGCGCGTCACGAAATTGGACATGCCGTCGAACCCGAACATGCCAACCTCGATGGCCGCCTTGGTGGCGGTCTGCGCCACCATCGAACAGGTGCATGTCTCGGGAAAATACACGTAGTCGATGATCTGATCGGGTTCGAGGAGCGTTTGCTTGAGATCCAGATCGATGAGTTCGAGATGCGATTGCAACTCGGCGAGATCATTCGCGGACAGGCGAAGCAGGAGCTTGTTCTTGGGCATGGCGTCTCCTGAGGAAGTTGTCGTTCCATAGGGAACAACCGTCACCACGGCGGCGCGTTCCGTCCGCCCGTCAAGCCGGCGCCGATGCCTGTCCGTTTGACCGGAGTCAAGGCCGCGCCGCTGCGCCGGTGCGAACCTCGCGGGAGAGCCACCCGGGAGCAAGGACATGAGCACCAACAAAGCCATATGGGCCATGACGGTCGCCGCAATCTTGTGTCTGGGCCCTCCCGGGGCCGACCGCCCACGGGCTGACGACGTGCCATTCGCCCAGGCGCCTCCCAACTGCTGAATCGTCCCGAATTGTTGCCGACGCTCGGCGACATCATGAGCGCGACCCAGCAACGCCACATCAAACTCTGGTTCGCCGGCAGATCGGGCAATTGGCCCCTGGCCGCTTACGAGATCCAGCAGATCAAGGACAGCTTCGACAAGGCCGCCATTCTGTACGTCAACATTCCGGTGGAGATGATCGTCAGCCTCAACGCGCCGCTGGGAGACCTGCGATCGGCGGTGCAGGCCCGCAGCAGCAAGGACTTCACCACGTCCTTCGCGCAGCTCACCGCATCGTGCAACACGTGCCACGAGGCCGGCCAGGTGGGTTTCATCAAGATCCAGACCCCGACCGTCTCGCCCTTCTCGAACCAGACTCTCGCATTGCCGGGGCGCTGACGGCGAACGCCGCCCGACGCGAGCGGGACGCATGAGCCGCACGAAGAGGATTCGGCGGGAAAAGCATAAAGGCTCGGAAAGCTTGGTGGAGCTGAGCGGGATCGAACCGCTGACCTCTGCAGTGCGATTGCAGCGCTCTCCCATCTGAG
>JAQGJH010000102.1 GCA_028290705.1 Hyphomicrobiales bacterium | reverse complement strand
TGCGTCTGCAGGCTCTGCACGCGCGCATCGATCAGGCCGGCGCGGAACTGGTTGAGGTAAAGGAAGCCGACCAGCAGCGCCACCAGGCCGCCGAGATTGAGCACGACGATGCGGCGCGTCAGCGACGAGGAAAAACGCGCCGCGATTGCGCTCGCAAGCCCTCGCACCCGCGCGCCGCGCGGCCGGGCGGCCTCGGCTGCGCGCGTGCTGGAAGTCCGGTCCGTGTCAGCTTCGACGCTCATGCGATCCCGTCGTGGGGCAGGTTCGCGGGGCAGGTGGCTCCGGTCGACAACCCTGCTCCGCCAGTTTGCGGCGCTTACGCTTCCCTGAACCTGTAACCGACGCCGTACAGGGTCTCGATCATTTCGAAGTCGTCGTCCACGACCTTGAACTTCTTGCGCAGCCGCTTGATGTGGCTGTCGATCGTGCGGTCGTCGACATAGACCTGATCGTCGTAGGCGGCGTCCATCAGGGCGTTGCGGCTCTTGACGACCCCCGGCCGCGTCGCCAGCGCCTGCAGGATCAGGAACTCCGTCACGGTCAGCGTCACGGCCTCGCCGCGCCAGGTGCAGGTGTGGCGCTCAGGATCCATCTTGAGCAGTCCGCGCTCCAGGATCTTGGCCTCGGATTCCTTCTGGGCCGCGGCTTCCTTGGGGTTGGCGCGGCGCAGGATCGCCTTGACGCGCTCGACCAGCAGCCTCTGGGAAAACGGCTTCCGGATGAAATCGTCCGCCCCCATCTTGAGGCCGAAGAGTTCGTCGATCTCCTCGTCCTTGGAGGTGAGGAAGATGACGGGGAGGTCCGAGTTCTGCCGCAGCCGGCGCAGAAGCTCCATTCCGTCCATGCGCGGCATCTTGATGTCGAAGATCGCGAGATCCGGTGGATTGGTCTTCAACCCGTCCAGAGCCATCGCGCCATCCGTATAGGTCTGGACGCGATAGCCCTCGCCCTCGAGGGCGATGGAGACCGAGGTGAGAATGTTGCGATCGTCGTCGACGAGGGCGATGGTCGGCATGAATTCCAAAACCTAGAATTGGACCCCCGGCGGAGGCCTACAGTCTGGACCCGGAGGGTCCGTCGGCCATGCGAGATGGCGCCTGGACATTCGGCACGGTTGAGGGCCGAAATGTGACGGCCCCGATCCCGCTGGCCGACACGTTCTGCACCGACGGGACCATGCGCCGGTCCGGCCGAACCTTGAATGACTCGACCGACCACGGGTCTTATATACATCAGTCAACGGAAAAGCACCCCCTGGCGCAAAAACAGCTCTGGAGCCCTCATGACCGATTCCGCCGCGACGCCTCCGGCCGTCGAGCCAGAACGCCGCTTCGAACTGCCGGAAGGCTATGACGGGCTGGCCGAGGCGCGCCGCCTGCTGCGCGCCACCCGGGCGGGCGGTCTGGCGTCGCTCGATCCCGACGGCGGCCCCTTCGCCTCGCTGGTCAACGTCGCGACGGACGTGGATGGCGCGCCCTTGCTGCTCATGTCGGGCCTTTCGGCCCATACCCGGCATCTCTCGGCGGACGGGCGCGCCTCGCTGCTGCTTGCCGAGACCGGCAAGGGCGACCCGCTGGCGCACCCGCGACTGACCGTCACCGGGACGGCTGTTCGTCTCGACGAGCCGGCCCGCTCGGCCGCCCGTGCCCGTTTTCTCGCCCGTCATCCCAAATCGGCGCTTTATGCGGATTTCGGCGACTTCTCGTTCTGGCGGCTCGAACCCACGCGCGGCCACCTCAACGGCGGCTTCGCCAAGGCGGCGAGCTACGACAGGGACGCGCTTCTGCTGGACCTTCTCGGAGCGTCCGAGCTGATCGACGCCGAGGAAGGCGCGCTCGCCCACATGAACCAGGACCATGCCGACGCCCTGGCGCTCTACGCGTCCCGTCTCTGCGGTGCGGGTGACGGCCGCTGGCGGGCCAGCGGTCTCGATCCCGAAGGCCTGGATCTCGCCTGCGGCGACAGAACCGCACGGCTGGTTTTTCCGCAGCGAGTCGATACAGCCGCGTCGCTGCGGTCCGTTCTCGGCCGCCTGGCATCGCAAGCGCGAACTACCTGATCCGCAAGGGCTTGTGCGCTGCGGGAGATTCACGGTGTTTGCAGACTCGTGATCGTTGAGCTTGCTCTCGGGCGCTGCGGAGAATAAACGGTCCGCAAGACGCGTTTCCGGAAAGGCCGCCTTGGGACCTTGCCGGCTTGGTGCGGTTCCACCCTGGAGAAGGCGATGAAGCAGACCGGAATTTTCAATCCGTCATTCAGTGTCGAGACGTTCGGCCTGAAGAACCTCGGTAATGTCGCCTACAACCTCGAAGCCCCGATGCTCTACGAGGAGTCGATCCGGCGCAACGAGGCGGTGATCGCTCCGGGCGGCGCACTCAATGCCGAGACCGGCATCCATACCGGCCGTTCGCCGAAGGACAAGCACACTGTCCGGGACGCGAACACCGAGAAGAAGATCTGGTGGGAAAACAACAATTCCATCACGCCTGAGCAGTTCGAGACGCTGCTCGGCGACTTCATAAAACACGCCGAGGGCAAGGACCTCTTCGTCCAGGATCTCTACGGCGGCGCCGACCCGGCCCTGCGCGTCAAGGCCCGCGTCATCTGCGAACTCGCCTGGCACTCGCTCTTCATCCGCAACCTGTTGATCCGCCCGACCCGCGAGGAACTCGCCGGCTATGTGGCCGATCTCACCATCGTCGATCTGCCCTCCTTCAAGGCCGATCCGAAGCGCCACGGCTGCAAGTCCGAAACCGTCATCGCCATCGACTTCACCCGCAAGATCATGCTGATCGGCGGCACGAGCTATGCCGGCGAGATGAAGAAGTCGGTCTTCACCTATCTCAATCTCATCCTGCCCGAGCAGAACGTCATGCCGATGCATTGCTCGGCCAACGTCGGCGAGTCCGGCGATGTCGCGGTCTTCTTCGGCCTGTCGGGCACCGGCAAGACGACGCTCTCGGCCGATCCGAACCGTGTCCTCATCGGCGACGACGAGCACGGCTGGAGCCGTGACGGCGTGTTCAACTTCGAGGGCGGCTGCTACGCCAAGGCCATCAAGCTGTCGCGCGAGGCCGAGCCCGAGATCTACTCCACCACCGAGCGCTTCGGCACCGTGATGGAAAACGTCGTGCTCGATCCGGTCACGCGCCAGCCCGATTTCGACGACGACAGCAAGACCGAAAACACCCGCATCGCCTACCCGCTGCACTTCATCAGCAATGCCTCGGAAACCGGCCGCGCCGGCCATCCGAAGAACATCGTGATGCTGACCTGCGACGCCTTCGGAGTGCTGCCGCCGATCGCCAAGCTCGATCCGGCCCAGGCCATGTACCACTTCCTGTCGGGCTACACCGCCAAGGTCGCGGGCACCGAAAAGGGCGTGACCGAGCCGGAAGCGACCTTCTCGACCTGTTTCGGCCATCCGTTCCTGCCGCTGCATCCCTCGGCCTATGGCAACCTGCTGCGTGAGCTCATCGCCAAGCATCACGTCGATTGCTGGCTGCTCAACACCGGCTGGACGGGCGGCAAGGAGGGCGTTGGACGCCGCATGCCGATCCGCGTCACGCGCCGCCTGCTGACTGCCGCGCTCGACGGTTCGCTCAACAAGGTCCAGTTCCGCACGGATCCCTATTTCGGTCTTGCGGTGCCGGTCTCGGTGCCGGGCGTCGAGCCCCACATCCTCGATCCGGTCAAGACCTGGGCGTCCAAGTCCGAGTTCGCCGCGACCGCCAAGCATCTGCGCGAAATGTTCCGCAAGAACTTCGTGAGCTTCGAGAAGCACGTCGACGAGAAGGTGCGGGAAGCCGCCCCGACGTCGAAGATCGCGGCCGAATAAGCCGAGCGCGACACGATACGAAAACGGCCGCCTCGTGATCCGAGGCGGCCGTTTTGTTTTAGGACGTTGCGGGTTCAGGCGCCCCGCAGGCTGCGCCTGTATTCGATCAGTCCCGCGGTCGAGCCGTCGAGCCCCTGCGTCGAAGCCTGGTCGTCCGACACGATCGGCCCGAGCCGGCTCGCCAGTTCCTTGCCGAGCTCCACGCCCCATTGATCGAACGGGTTGATGTCCCAGATCGCCGCCTGGACGAACACCTTGTGCTCGTAGAGCGCCACCAGCCGTCCGAGCATGCGCGGATCGAGACGCCGGTAGAGCAGCAGGCTCGAAGGACGGTCGCCCGCAAACACCTTGTGGGGCGCGAGCGCCGCGGCCGCGTCGGCCGAAAGCCCCTGCTTCTTCAGGATCGCGTCGACCTCGTGACGCGAGCGGCCGCGCATCAGGCCCTCGGCCTGCGCCAAGCAGTTCGAGAACAACAATTCATGATGCCGCGCATCCGCCGCCACCGGCTCGGCCGCGAGCAGGAAGTCGATCGGCACGATGTCGGTGCCCTGGTGCAGCATCTGGAAGAAGGCGTGCTGCCCGTTGGTGCCGGGCTCGCCCCAGATCACCGGCGCGGTCGCCATGGTGACGAGCCCGCCGCCACGTCGCACCGACTTGCCGTTCGACTCCATGTCGAGCTGCTGCAGATAGGCCGGAAACCGCGCAAGCCGCTGGTCGTAGGGGATGACCGCGTGCGCGCCGAGGCCCCAGACGTTGCGATACCAGACGCCCAGAAGTCCCATCAGCACGGGGATGTTTTCCTGCAGGGGCGCAGTGCGGAAATGCTCGTCCACCTCGTGGCCGCCGCGCAGGAAATCCTCGAAATGTTTCGGGCCGATCGAGATCGCCAGCGCGAGGCCGATCGACGACCACAGCGAATAGCGCCCGCCGACCCAGTCCCAGAAACCGAAGACGCGGTCGGACTGGATGCCGAACTTCGCCACCAGATCGAGCTTGGTCGAGACCGCGCAGAAATGATCGCCGATCGCGTCTTCGCCCAGCGCCGCCGCCACGAGCGCGCGCGCCGAGGCTGCGTTGGTCATCGTTTCCTGCGTCGAGAACGTCTTGGACGAGATGATGAACAGCGTCGTCGAAAGGTCGAGCGGCGCCAGCGTGTCGGCGAGATCCGCGCCATCCACGTTGGCGACGAAATGCGTCCGCAGGCCCGGCTGCGCGAAAGGCGAGAGCGCCCGCGCCGCCATGGCGGGACCGAGATCCGAGCCGCCGATGCCGATGTTCACCACATCCGTGAAGGCTCCACCGCGCGCACCCCGGATGACTCCCTCGCGGATGCCGCGCGCGAAGGCGAACATCTTCTCGCGCTCCGCCGTCACGTCGCCCGTCACGTCGCGCCCGTCGACCATGATCGGCCGCCCGGAAAAATTGCGCAGCGCCATGTGCAGAGCCGGGCGGTTCTCGGTCAGGTTCACCTTTTCGCCAGCGAAAAGCGCGTCGCGGCGCTCTTCGAGCTTCGCGGCGCGCGCCAGCGTCAGCAGATGCGCCAGCGTGGCCTCGGTGATGCGGTGCTTCGAATAGTCGAACAGCAGGTCGCCGAGCCGCGCCTGGAACTTGCCGAAACGGTCCGGATCCGCGTCGAACAGGTCGGCGATCCGATGGTGTCCTACTTCCACCCGGTGCGCTTCGAGCGCCGCAAGCGCTGCCGTCACGTCGCGTTCCATCGATGACTGTCCTCGATCTGCCTTGCCATTGCGCCGCGTCGGCGCGGCCCCATCTTTAACGTCCGGACCGGCGTTTGTCGCCTCGCCGGTTGGCCATCGCGCCGGCCTCATGTATGGCTTGCCGCCTGTTCGCGCGGACCCGAGCGCTGGACCCGAACAAGAGAACCCACGATCCATGGCGCCACCCATTCTGAACCTGCAGAACGTCACGCTCACCATCGGCGGCAAGCCGCTGCTCGAGGGGGCTGACCTATCGGTCGGAGCCGGGGATCGCCTCTGCCTCGTCGGCCGTAATGGCTCAGGCAAGTCGACGCTGCTGAAGATCGCCGCGGGCGAAATCGAGATGGACGGCGGCACGCGCTTCTTCCAGCCCGACGCAACGGTACGCTACCTGCCGCAGGAACCCGATCTCTCCGGCCACAAGAACGTGATGGCCTATGTGGAATCGGGACTCGGCCCGAGCGACGAACTTCATCGCGCCCGCTATCTGCTGGGCGAACTCGGGCTGACGGGCGACGAGGATCCCTCGCGGTTGTCGGGCGGCGAAGCCCGTCGCGCGGCGCTCGCTCGCGTGCTCGCGCCCGAGCCCGATCTGATCTTCCTCGATGAGCCCACCAACCATCTGGATCTTCCCGCCATCGAGTGGCTGGAAAGCGAACTCGCGTCGCTGCGCTCCGCCCTCGTGCTGATCAGCCATGATCGGCGCTTCCTCCAAAATCTCTCGCGCGCCACCGTCTGGCTCGACCGCGGTCGCACCAAGCGCCTGGATCGCGGCTTCGGCGAGTTCGAAGCCTGGCGCGACAAGGTTCTGGAAGAAGAGGAACGCGATCGCCACAAGCTCGACCGCCAGATCGTCGCCGAGGAACATTGGGTGCGCTACGGCGTCACCGCGCGCCGCAAGCGCAACATGGGCCGCATGGCGCGGCTCGGCGATCTGCGCAAGGAAAAGCGCGAGGCGCGGCGCGTCACCGGCGACGTCAGGATCTCGGTCACGGAAGGCCGCACGTCGGGCAAACTCGTGGTCGAGGCCGAGCAGGTCGCCAAGAGCTGGGGCGACCGACCCATCGTCAAGGATTTTTCGATCCGCATCCTGCGCGGCGATCGGCTCGGCATCGTCGGGTCCAATGGCGCGGGCAAGACGACGCTCCTCAATCTGATGACCGGCGTGCTGGAGCCGGACTCGGGCACGGTCAAGCTCGGCGCGAGCCTCGAGATGGCGACGCTGGATCAAAGCCGCAAGGCGCTCAATCCCGTCTGGACTCTGAAGGATGCGCTGACCGGCGGCGGCAGCGATTTCGTCGAGATCAACGGCGAGAAGAAGCACGTCATCGGCTACATGAAGGACTTCCTCTTCGCGCCCGAACAGGCCCGCACGCCCATCGGCCGCCTGTCGGGCGGCGAGCGCGGCCGCCTGATGCTGGCGCGCGCGTTGTCGCAGCCCTCGAACTTTCTGGTGCTCGACGAACCCACCAACGATCTCGATCTCGAGACGCTCGACCTGCTGCAGGAAATGCTGACCGACTATCCCGGCACCGTCGTGGTGGTGAGCCATGATCGTGACTTCCTCGATCGGGTCGCCACATCCGTGCTGGTGTCGGAAGGCGAGGGCCGCTGGCTCGAATATGCGGGCGGCTACACCGACATGTTGTCGCAGCGAGGCTTCGGCGTCGGCGGCGCGCCGCAGGCCGAGCCGGTTGCGAAGCAGCGCACGGAAGCGAAGAAGTCCGCGCCCGGAGCCGAGAAAAAGAAACTCTCGTTCAAGCACCGCCACGCGCTCGAGACCCTTCCGGGGCGCATGGAGGAATTGCAGAAGACCCGCGCGGCCCTGCAGCAGAAACTCGACGATCCGCAGCTCTACGCCAAGGACCGCTTCACTTTCGAGAAGCTTTCCGGGCAACTCGTCGAAGCCGAGAAGAAGCTCGGCAAGATGGAAGAGGAATGGCTCGAGCTCGAGATGCTGCGCGAAGAGGTCGAGGGCGTGCGCTAGACGTTTCATGCGGGCTTAAGCACATGGCGCTATGCATGATCTCTTTCATGCAGGGAGGCCGCCATGGCTCCGTATCATTTCAGTCCCGCGCGGCGGCGATTTCTCGTCCAGCTCCTCGTCGCCGCAAGCGCCCCGCATGTCGTGGCGCAGGAGGCGCCGCGCGTCAGGCCGGCATTCGATCTCGTCACTCACACCGGCCGGCGCGTCACGCAAGACGTCATGAAGGGCTCGCCCTCGCTGGTGTTCTTCGGTTTCACGGGCTGTCCGGACATCTGTCCCACGACTCTTTTTGAAATCACCCAGCTGTATGGCGCCTTGGGGCCGCGCGGCGATCTGCTCAAGACGTTCTTCGTCACGGTCGATCCGGAAAACGACACGCCCGAGCGTCTGGCGCTTTATCTCTCGTCCTTCGATCCTCGCATCGTCGGGCTGACGGGCGATCGCGCCCACGTCGAGGCGGCGCTGAAGGCCTTCCTGGCCTATGCTGACAAGACCGAGACGGCGGCGGGCGCAAGTTGGAGCCACTCGGCCGGCGTCTACGTGCATGACCGCGCCGGCGCGTTCGTGGGCTTTCTCGAACTTGCCGACGGCGCTGCCGCCGCCGCCGCCACGCTGCAGCCGCTCCTCGGCCGGAAGCGCTGAGCGGCTGACGAGCGCAACTGGAGAGCGCCGTCGGCCACGCCGCGGCCGTTCACTGGATCAGCATCGTCCGGGCGATGCTCGGCGTGCCGGCAGCGTTGAATGCGAAGAGCATGTAGGCGCCCGGAACGAAGCCGTCCTCGTCGGACGGCAACTTCAACCGGAATTCGCCGGCCTTGCTCCCGGGTTCATCGACGAGTTCGAAACGCCGCTGATCGGTGTTGGTCGTGTGCGTCACCGTCGACATGCGCACCAGCACGAAGTCCTCGCCGTCGGGCGACGTCACCGTGATGGTCGCGCCCCTTTTCACCACCGCCGGACCGCTCGTGATCACGGGGCGGACGGCGATCTTGCCGTCCTTGTCGAAGAGATAGGGCGGGCTGAGGATCTGGCCGTTCGGATGATTGCTCTTGCACGTGCCGCACAGTCCGCCTCCGGCGGCCAGAACCGTCGCATCGGGCAGCAGGATCGCCACCGAGTGATAATTGCGCTGAACCGACATGCCGGCCATTTCCGAGAAGCTGTTGTCGTCCGGATCGAACAGTTCCGGCGTCAGCACGCTGTTCATGTCGACGAAGACCTGCGCACGCTTCTGCCCGCCGATGATCGCGATTCTGCCGTCGGGTAGCAGCACCGAATTGTGGTAGGCGCGCGCATGGATCATGCCCTTGATCTGCGTGACCTTCGGGGACGATCCGGGACCGGTGCCGACGTCGATGAGATGCGCGGTGTTGGTCGCGGGGCTGTCCGTGTAGGATGGAGCTCCGCCCGTCGTCAGGATCTTTCCTTCGGCGAACATGACGGCATTGCCGTTCATGGCGTCGCCATCGCTGCCGCGCGTTCCGGCGGGGCTGACCGAGCCCGATCCGGCGGCGTCGATCCAGTGCATGGCGCGCGAGGGACCCGCATGGAAGATGCTCGCGCCGCCGGTCGCGAACAGCCACATGTGATTGTCCTGCTTGACCGCCACGGCGTCTTTCGTTTTGAAGCTCGCGGCTGAAATTCCTGGAGCAGGTCGCCAGCTGGTCGCGCCCGGCGTCAACACTTCGCCGATCTTGTCCGGCGCGGGCTTCAGGTTCCACGATCCGCCGAGCGTGAAGAGCGATCCGCTCGGCAGCGTCACCAGCGAATTGTAGCCGCGCGCGACGTTGAGCTTCGGCTTTCGGGCCAGCGAGCCGCTCGGCGCCCAGGAGAACGTCTCGCTGGATGTGCTGCCGCCCGCGATCGCGATGGCGCCATCGGCGTCGAGCGCCGCGCCCTGGCAGAAGATCTCGCCGCTGGCCTTTTCGACCACCGTCGCGCCGACCTGCCCGGTCTTCCAGTCGTAAGTGGTCCAGTAGGTCTGCGCGCCTTTCTGGAAATTGGTCGGCAGCGAGCCCGACCAGAGGCGCACCCTGGTGGTGCCCGGAACCAGCGCAGCCGAAACCGGCACGATGCCGAACCCGATCTGCGGGCTCCAGCTGGAATGAAGCTTGGGCTTCTTCGCGCCGCCGCCGAACTTCCATAGGCCGTGCTCGGCCTTGGCGTCGCAGGTCGTCGCCACGACCTTGGATCCACTGACGCGCCGCGCCTTGGCGACATGCAGGCACTGATCCGCGAGACCGTTGATCAGCATGAACTTGCCGCCGCCGACGTCCGACACCTTCCAGGCCTGTCCGATGTCGCCCGTACAGGCTTCGAGCGCCACGGGCGTCTGTTGAAAACGATCGGTCGCGGTCAGGCAGCCGCGCCCCGTCGTCGACCGGATGACGTAGAAGCCGCTGTTGTCGCGCTTCTGGAACGTCCAACGGCTCTGCGCCTCGTCGCAGGTCGCCTGCCGGGCAAACGTCTTCGCGCGCTTGGCGATGGGCCGCAGACAGAAACCGCTGTGCGCGGCCACGATCGTGGTGTCGCCGGACGGCGCCTGGGCGGCCGCGGGTCGGGCGAACGTCATGGCGGAAAGAACCACGGCGGCGCCGGTAAAGAGAACTGTCTTCGTCATGGAATTTCGATCCTGACCAAATGAATGCTGAAAAAGCCGTCCCGGAAATCAGCAGCCGAGCGCGTCGAACTGCGCTTGTGTGGAGGCTGCGTGGCATTGGATGTGACGCTCCGTCGCGAGCGCGCCTTTGCTGTCTGCCGTGGCGACGACGCGAAGCGGAGTGGCGCGGTTGCGCAGAAGGCCGAAGGTGAGGGATGGCGTCGCCTCGAGCATCACGGTGGCGCGAAGCGACTCCGCATGGGAGCGCACCACTTCGATCCTGGCTCCGACGGTCTCGGGCCGCATCTGCGCCAGCGCGAGTTGCTTGCGCACGGCGGCGGCGGCCGCAGCCTTGCGGGTTTCGTCGCTGGCTTCGAGCTCCATTCCGGCTGCGTGGTTCGCGCCGTCGAGCGCGACCTTCTGCAGTGTCTGGCGGAAGAGTCTCAGCTGGATCTCGTCCGATCCCAGCGCCGCGACGGCCATCAAGGGACTCAACACGAGGGCGAACAGGAGCGCGACATTGCCGCTCCGGTCATCGCGGAATGCTCCGCACCTTGCAAACATGATCGATACCGAAATCGAGAAATGAATACGACGTCTGAAAAGAAGCTTCGGCCCAGAACATGCGGGCCTTCCTTTCAAGAAGTCTCACGCTCGCACAGTCGGATCAACGCCTTCCGGCCCCTATGGCTAACAAGCTCTGTCGCGCGCCGATCTCCGCGCCTTGCGCCGTGGCGGCGCGCGCCTACAATGCCCGTCCCGGCGCAGATCGGGGCCAGGTCCATCGCGGCCGGCAAGTCAGGGAGGATGAACATGAGCCTTGCTAGACAAGTTGCCGCCATCGGGGCTTTCGCCTGTTGGGCGGTCCTCGCACTCCCGCATGCGTCCGCCTCCGCCGATCCGGTCGCGGATTTCTATCGCGGCAAGACTCTTCAGATGATCATCGCCACCTCGCCGGGCGGCGATTACGACACGCGCGGCCGTCTGCTTGCCCGCCATCTCGGGCGTCACATCCCGGGCGAGCCCAACATCGTCGCGCAGAACATGCCCGGCGGGGTCGGGCTCGCGGCCGCCAATTACATGGCCGCCATCGCGCCGCGCGACGGGACCGTGCTGCACATGCTGATGCAGAACATGCCGGCCCATCAGGCCGTGGGCGGGCAGGGCGTGAAGTTCGACACGCGAAAACTCATCTTCATCGGCAATACGACTGACACGCCCAACGTCATCAACGCCTGGCACACCACCGGCATCAAGACCATCGAGGACGTGAAGACGCGCGAACTGGTCGTCGGCGCCGCCGGCACCGCCACCGCCTCGGCCTATTACCCCGCGGCTCTCAACGCCATGGCGGGCACCAAATTCAAGATCGTGACCGGATATCCGGGCGGCAACGACGTCAATCTCGCGATGGAAAAGGGCGAGGTCGGCGGTCGCGGCTCGAACTCCTGGGCATCGTGGAAGAGCACGCGCCCGCAATGGATTGCCGACAAGAAGATCAACGTGCTGGTGCAGATCGGCCTGAAGCGCCATCCCGACCTTCCGGAGGTGCCGCTGCTGTTCGAACTCGCCTCCAACGACCGCGACCGCGAGGTGCTGCGCTTCATCTCGGCCGACACGGCCATTTCGCGCGCCGTCGTGACGACGCCCGACACGCCGCCGGAGCGAGTCGCGGCCCTTCGCAAGGCCTTCATGGGCATGATCGCCGACCCTCAATTCGTGGCGGAAGCCGCCAAAATGCAGATCGACATCAGCCCCAGTTCGGGCGAGGAGGCGCAGAAGATCGCCGATCTGATCCTCGATTCGCCGCCGGAAGTCATCGCCAGAGCGAAGCTGCTGCTGGACGGGGGAGGCAAATAAGCCGCCAATTCAACGCTTGCCCTGCGGTGCGACGCACTTTAGCAGGGTCGTATGTCCGATGCGCCGACCCTCTCAGCCGACCATGCCGGCACCATTCCTCTGCTGCGGCGCCTCTTCGCCGAGCATGGCCGCCAGCATCTGAAGTCCTATATCGGCGCCGGCTGCCTCATGGCCGTCGGGGCCGTCGCCACGGCGATTTCCGCCTGGCTGCTGAAGCCCGTGCTCAACGGCATGGTCGAGGCCGAGGGGTTCCGCACGCTGCGGCTGCTCGCCTGGGCGGTTGCGGGCCTGTTCATCCTGCGGGGCCTGGCGACCTACGGTTATCTCGTGGTCCTGTCACGCACCGGCAACAAGATCGTGGCGGGCGTGCAGACGCGCCTGTTCGATCACCTGTTGCGCCAGGACATGCGTTTCTTCCAGGACCGCCATTCGACGGACTTCATGGCCCGGCTGGCGCTGGCGGCCAACGGCGTGCGCGACACCCTGCAGGTCCTCATCACCAGCATGGGACGCGACGTGCTGACGCTCGCGGGGCTAATCGCCGTCATGATCCTGCAGGATCCTCTGATGGCCGTCATGGCGCTCTCGGTCATGCCGGTCGGCGGCTATTTCCTCGGCCGGCTGATCCGAAAAGTGCGCAAATCCGCCCGCCGCTCCTTCGACGGCTCGGCCCGCATCATGCAGACCATGCAGGAAACTCTGCAGGGCGTGCGCATCGTCAAGAGCTTCAACCTCGAGGACATCATGCGCCAGCGCATGGCGGTCTCGGTCCGCGAGGTGGAAAAGTCGGTCAACAGCATGGCGGCCGGCATGGCGGTGTCGAGCCCCATCGCCGACGCGCTGGCGGGCATCGCCATCGGGGGCGTGATCTTCTACGGAAGCTGGCGCGTCACCATCGCGGGCGCCGACCCTGGCTCGTTCTTTTCCTTCGTGGCCGCTTTGCTGCTGGCCTATGAGCCGGCCAAGCGGCTGGCCCGGCTGAACCTCGACATCCAGCACGGTCTGACGGGCGCGCGTCTCATCTATGAGGTGCTGGACAGGCCGGCGGCCGAGACGCCGCAGCCGCATCTGCCGCCCCTCGCGGTCGGGGCGGGCCGGACCGAGTTTTCCGCCGTCCGCTTCGCCTACCGGCCGGGCGAATACGTGCTGGACGGTCTCGATCTCGTGGCCGAGCCCAATGCCACGACGGCGCTGGTCGGCCCCTCGGGTGGCGGCAAGTCCACCATCATCGCGCTGATCCAGCGCTTCTACGCGCCCGAGTCCGGCCGGGTCTCGATCGACGGACAGGACGTCGCGCACGTGTCGCTCGCCTCGTTGCGCGACCGCATCGCCTTCGTGTCGCAGGACGTGTTCCTGTTCCGCGGCACCATCCGGGACAATATCGCGCTCGGCCGTCCGGGCGCGACCGACGCCGAGATCCACGAGGCGGCCCGCATGGCCAATGCCCACGAGTTCATCTCAGGCTTCGTCACCGGGTACGAAACCTCGGTGGGCGAGCAGGGCGCCCAGCTCTCGGGCGGGCAGCGCCAGCGCATCGCCATCGCCCGCGCGTTTCTCAAGAACGCCCCCATCATCCTGCTCGACGAGCCGACGGCGGCGCTGGATTCCGAGTCCGAGCGCGAGGTCCAGAAGGCGCTCGACCATCTGCGCGAGGGTCGCACCACGCTGGTCGTGGCCCACAGGCTCCAGACCATCGTCAATTCCGACCGGATCTGCGTGATCGAGAATGGTCGCGCGGTCGAGGCCGGCACGCACCACGAGCTTCTGGCCCGTCGCGGCACCTATCACGCCTTCTTCGCCGCCCAGTTCGGCGAGAACGCCGCGCCGCTCAGGATTGCGTCCGGGGCGACCCCGCGCTGACGACCTGCGCGGCCGGGCGAACCGAGCGGTAGAGCCCCTTCACCACGAGGGCGAATTGCGCCCCCGCGACGGCCAGCAGCGTCACCCACCAGAGTTGCGCCGTCACCAGGCCCGACAGGCCGATGGTGAGCCCGCACACAAGCGTCGCCAGCAGGAAGGGCGCGGCCGACTTCGACGCAGCCCCGGCGCCTCGAAAGGCCAGAAAAACGAGCGCGGATGCGGCGACCGCGCCCACCAGCCCGAGTTCGTACCAGATCTCGAACACGACGGTCCGGGGCGTGTTGGCCGGCAGGTAGCCGATCCCGATGCTGCGCAGCGCCGTGTCGAACCCGTGCCCGGGCAAAAGCCGCAGACCCTCGGACGCGACGATCTGCGCGCCAGCCCGCAGCGTCGACGCCAGCGCGCCGTCGCCCGGAACGAGCGGCGCCAGTCCCAGGGCGAGCAGCGGGGCCAGCAGCACCACGGCGGCGAGAGCGCCGCCGAGCACCAGCCCGACCCGTTGCGGCGCAGACGTGGCGAGCGCGAAGGTGATGGCCCCGACGGCGAGGGCCGCCAGCGCCAGCGGCGTCCACACCGTGATGGCCGCGATCGCCACCGCGACCGCGAGCGCGCCGGCCGAAGCCCAGCGCTCGCGAACCGCCAGCGCGGCCAGCGCCGGCCACATCAGCATGATGAGCGTCAGGGACGCGCGGTCGATGGTGGAGGATTCGAGATTGGCCGCGGGCGGGGCCGGGGCCATGATGGCGACCACGAAGGTGGCGAGCGCCGCCGCCGCCAGCCCGACCGGCAGCAGATAGAGGTTGGACGTCTTGGTATGGGCGGGCAGCGACGCCGCCGCAGCGGCAGCCAGCAGCGCCGTGCCGGCCGATTTGATGTACCGCTCGCCCGCCTGCGAGGGGAACGGCGTCCAGACCAGCGACAGGCCCATCCAGAACAGCAGGAACAGGGCCGTCATGCCCATCGGTGACAGCACCGCGCGGCGCAGTTCGGCCAGGTCGACGCGCTTCGGGTCGAGCAGCACGCCGAGCAGGATCAGGGCCGCGCCGACCGGCATCATGGTGAAGATCAACCGGCGCGACACCACCGCCGCGCAG
Organism: Hyphomicrobiales bacterium; assembly: GCA_028290705.1. Taxonomy (GTDB): domain Bacteria; phylum Pseudomonadota; class Alphaproteobacteria; order Rhizobiales; family Beijerinckiaceae; genus Terripilifer. The sequence goes on along the minus strand of JAQGJH010000102.1, from coordinate 16,286 downwards.
GGCGTGCCGATCGCCAGCACCGCCACGCCGAGGCGGATCAGCAATCCCGCGGCCTGCCGGGCCGGATCGTCGATCTTGCGTGTCTGCGGCTGCGTTGTCATGTGAGCGAGCGAACCCGGAACCAATGGTGGCGAAAAGAAGATTGTCCCGACCTTACATGCCGCAACGCATCTTCGCTGTGCGCGTGCGGCAACAGCCCGGCTGAATCGCCCACAGGGTGAATCGAATTCCGCCCGGCCCTCAGCGGTCCGCATCCGGCGGCCGCCGCAGCGACTTCACCTTGGAGCGCGTCTCCTTTGCCTCGAGCCGCCGCACCTTCGAGGCGAGCGTCGGGCGGGTCGGCCGCCGCATGATCACCGGCTTGGCCGCCTCCACGATGAGGTCGCTCAACCGCTCCAGCGCATCCGCCCGGTTGCGCTCCTGCGTGCGGTGGCGCTGGGCGGAAATCACCAGCACGCCCTCGCGCGTCATCCGTTTGCCGGCGAGCCGGATGAGCCGCTCCTTCACCAGCGGCGGCAGGCTGGGCGAATTGACGACGTCGAAGCGCATCTGGACGGCGCTGGAAATCTTGTTGACGTTCTGCCCGCCCGGCCCGGAGGCGCGCACGAAGTTTTCCTCGATCTCGCTCTCGTCGAGACTGATTCTGGGCGTGATCCGGATCATGCCCACAGGGTAGCGGCTGCGGCGCGGGATGTCATGGAGGCGCAACAAGCGACGGACGCACACGTCGTCATTGCGAGCGGAGCGAAGCAATCCAGCGCCGCATGGCCGGTCGAGGCGCGCCCGAGGTCGGATTGCCGCGTCGCTGCGCTCCTCGCAATGACAAGGGGTGGGTTCGACGGAGCCGCCTCATCAGCCGGCATCCGCCGGCAGCTTCTCCCGACGGGAGAAGCAAGCGCGATGGTCATTTGTGCTCCAACGAGGCGTGCGTCCTTCTCCCAGGGGGAGAAGGTGGCCGCGGAGCGGCCGGATGAGGGGGTGCGCACTGCGGGCATCGGCGGCAGCCGCGGCCCGACGCCACCGCGGGGCCGTTGACGAAAAAAACCGCCGGGCTCTCACCCGGCGGCTCTCGTGTCGTTCACCCGTCTGCGCGCCTCACGCGCTCGGGATGTAGGTCTTCCACCACATCCAATGTTCACCGAGATACGAGCCCGGCCACGGGATGGTGAGCAACTGGTCGAACAGGCCGTAGACCAGCGCGAACATCGCGAGCGCCATCGGGATGGTGATCTTCCACGGCTCCCGGCCCTCGACGCGCATGAAGGTGACGACGAAGATCGGCACCGTCGGGATCAGGCCGATCAGCGCCATCGAGGTCAGGAAGCCGATCATCCAGCCGAAGAAGATGGCGCCGCGCTTGATGATGGTCGAGGTCGGCATGTGCGAGATGTTGCTCATGATGTCCATGTGCATCTTCTCGTCCATTTCGCCCCGCGCCGCCTTTGCCTCGGCCCGCGCCTTGTGGGTGTCGCCCTTGAAGATTTCGTTCACGAGCGACAGCGTGCAGAAGAACAGCGCGCCCGTGCCGACGATCATCGGGATGATCTTGGCCGAAATGTTCCACGTCACCGCCTCGGACATCATGACGCCGATGAAGACGATCATGAAGGCCGGGAAGATGTGCGTCCAATTCAACCGGGGGGCGTGATAGTCCGACAGCAGGCCCCGCCAGCCGCCATGCGCCCTGACGTCCGCCATGAACGGACGCAACAGGCTCAAGGCCGCCATCGAGAACAGCACGATCACGATGGGCCGCAGCATCCAGTCCCCGCCGAAGCGCTGGATCGAGATGAACATGTAGCGTTCCAGGATGCCGCCCAGGATGAAGCCCAGGACGAGCGGCGGCCGCGGCCATTTGAAATGCTTCATGCCCCAGGCGAACACGCCGAAGAACAGCAGCGAGAACAGATCGCCCCAGTTGCGATGTCCCTCGAACGCCCCGATGTAGACGAGCGACAGAACCACCGGCAGGATCAGCGTGTAGCGAAGGCTCGCCAGCTTGGCGAACTGGCTCGAGAACAGGTAGCAGAGCCCCGAACCGAGAATGTTCGCGATGGCGATCGACCAGACCATCGAATAGGTGACGGGCAGGTGCTTGGTGAGCATCTCCGGCCCGGGCACCAGCCCGTGCATGAGGAAGGCGCCGAGCAGGATCGCCATGCCGGCGGAGCCGGGCACGCCGAACACGATGGTGGGAATGAGCGCGCCGCCTTCGCGCGAACAGGTCGCGCTTTCCGCCGCGATCACGCCGCGCACGTCACCCTGGCCGAAGGTGCCGCGCGCGCCCTTTTCTGTCTTGAGCGCATGCGCATAGGAGATCCAGTCGATCACCGAGGCCGAAATGCCCGGGATCGCGCCGATCACCGAGCCGATCCACGAGCAGCGCATCACCAGCCACCAATGGTCGATGCAGTCGACGCTGCCCTGCCACAGGCCGCGCCAGTTGTTCTGCATCTTGCTCGAATGCACCACGGCGGTGCGCGCCACCAGGAGGTCGCAGAGCTCCGGAAGCGCGAAGACGCCGAGCGTCAGCGGCACCAGCGGCAGCCCCTCCCAGAGGTAGAGCGTGTCGAGCGTCCAGCGCAACGTGCCGGTCTGCGGATCGGAGCCGATCATCGCCAGCATGATGCCGAAACACGCCATGGTGAGGCCGCGCAACGGCGTGTTGCCGGACAGCACCGCCACCATCGACAGGCCGAAAACCGCCAGAGCGAGCAGTTCGGGCGAGCCGATGAACAGGATCAGCGGCCGCACGATCGGCAGCGCAATCGCCATCAGCACGGCGCCGAAAATGCCGCCCATCAGCGCCGACATGTAGGCGGCCCCGAGGGCGCGCGCGCCCTGGCCCCGCTTGGTCATCGGATAGCCGTCGAGCGCGGTGGCGGCCGAGGCCGCGTGGCCGGGCGCGCCCAGCACGATGGCCGAGATCGGATCGCCATGCGTGGTCGTGGCCGCCAGACCCAGCAGCAGCGCCATGGCGGCCGGCGGGTCCATGTTGTAGGTGAACGGCAGCAGCAGCGCGGTGCCCGCGACGCCGCCGATTCCCGGCAAAATGCCGAGAGAGAGACCGCAGAGCACGCCGCCCCACAGCAACAGCATTCGATGCGGCTCGAGGAGCAGGAACAGCCCCTGGCCCAATGCATCCCAGATTTCCATGATGGTCCCCAAAGTCTCGGAACCGGCGAGCGCCTTCGCCCGCGCGCTTCGGCGCGAGGCGACGACGACAGGCGCGCGAGGGCGCGATGCGGCGACGGTCCGTATTCTGAACTGAACTGAAAGGGCGCTAGGACGCGCCAGCCATGTCAGACCCGGGCGGGCGGGGGACCTCTGGCCTCGAAGCCGAGGACGGAACGCTCGAGTCGCGGCGCTGGGCCGCGCACGAAGAGGCCGCGGGACGCGTCGAGTTCCGTGTCCGGGCGGAAGAAGGCGGAGCCGACGCAAAACTCGCCGCCGAAGGCGAGATCGTCGGAAACGTCAGGTTCGCCGGCATCCGAGATGCCGATCGACGTCAGGGTGTCGGCAAAGGCCGCTGGCGCATTTGCCGGCAGAGCGACGAGCGAGACGAGCAACAGAAGGGCGTGCAGCCACGATGCGGCAAGCGCCGCGCCGCTCCTGTGGTTCATCCCTGTGATGCGCATCATCCCGTAGTGTCCGGCATGTGACGTTTGATCTGCCGCGAGAGGTAATCACATCGCGGTCAAACTCGGAAGCGCAAATTCCCGTGTGAGCAGTTCAGCTTGGAACCGCTCAGGCAACCGCGGACTTCTGCAGGTCCACCAGTCGCATGATGCCGGTGCGCGCCAGCCCCATCATGGCGGTCAGCTGCTCGTCCGAGAACACCGCGCCTTCGGCCGTCGCCTGGACTTCCACCAGCCCGCCCGAGCCCGTCATGACGAAATTCGCATCGGTCTCGGCGGTGGAATCCTCGGCATAGTCGAGATCGAGCACCGGCGTGCCGCGCGTGACGCCGCACGACACGGCCGCGACGTGATCGCGGATCGGCATGTCCTTGATGATCGAGCGCGAGCGCATCCACTTGAGGCAATCGTGCAGCGCCACCCACGCCCCCGTGATCGCCGCCGTGCGCGTGCCGCCATCGGCCTGCAGCACGTCGCAATCCAGCGTGATCTGGCGCTCGCCCAGCGCCTGCAGGTCGACCACGGCGCGCAGGCTGCGGCCGATGAGGCGCTGGATTTCCTGCGTGCGGCCGGACTGCTTGCCGGACGTGGATTCACGGCGTGTGCGCGTGTTGGTGGCGCGCGGCAGCATCGCATATTCGGCCGTCACCCAGCCCCGGCCCTGGCCGCGCAGCCACATCGGCGGCTTGTCCTCGAGCGAGGCCGTGCACAGCACGTGCGTCTCGCCGAATTTCACGAGGCACGATCCCTCGGCATAGCGCGCCACGGCGCGTTCGAGCGAAACGGGACGCAATTCGTCGAGGGCACGCTTCGAGGGACGCATGTGAAATCCTTCATCTGTAGGGCGCGCTTCTAGGCGGTCTCGCCGCCGGACGCAACCTCAGGCGAGTTCCGCCCGGCGCGGCGGATCGGCCCCGGCGCGCGAACACGTGACCGCGGCGGCCTGCGCCGCAAAAGCCAGCCAGCGCGCCGCATCTTCGCGCGACGCGTCCAGCCCGCCGTGTTCAAGCCGCCCTTCTTCGGCCATCCGGGCCAGCAGCGCCGCCATGAAACTGTCGCCCGCCCCGATCGTGTCGCGCACCGCCACCGGGGGCGCGGCGACGAAGACCTGCCGGCCGTCCACGAAAGCCGTCGCGCCGCGCGCGCCCTCGGTCCGCACCAGCAGTTTCACGCCGAGGGACAGCCACTCGCCGATCAGCGCGCCGCCGTCTTCCGTGCCGGTGAGAAAGACCAGATCCTCGGCGCTGACCTTGACCACGTCCGAAAGCGCGACGCGCTCCGTCAGCAACGCCAGGGTGGCTTCTCGATCAGGCAGGATCGCGGGTCGCACGTTGGGATCGAAGCTCGTCGTCATCCGCCCGCGCGCATCCGCGAGGCTGGCAAGGGCGGCTGCCCCGGCGGCGCCGAGCGTGCAGGCGAAGGATGTGGCGTGGAGATGCGCGGCGTCCGGTGGAAGGCTCCAGCACCCAGGCGCGTCGTCCAGCGCGGTTCCGGCGAGATGCAGCGCATAATCGGGCTGGCCGGCGGAATCCGCCTGCACCAGCACCACCGGCGAGGGCCTGTCGCTCAGGAGAATGCCGGTGCAGTCGACTCCTTCGCGCGCGAGGTCGGCAGAGAGACGCCGTCCTTGCGCGTCGCGCGACAGCGCTCCGCAATAGGAGGTGGCGACCCCGAGCCGCGCCAGCCCGACCGCCGTGTTGAAACCGGAGCCGCCGGCATGCGCCCCGTACAGATTTTCGCCGCAGGCCACGAGATCGATCAGGGCCTCGCCCAGGACCGCGACGGGTCCGCTCAAGGGCCGGGCGCTCCGGCCTGCACCCAGGCGGCCAGCACGCTGCGGTCCTCGTCCGACAATTCGGTGATGTTGCCGCCCGGCGGCATCGCATGGGTCGCCACCGCCTGCAGCCAGATCGCCCGCGCATGCTGGCGGATCTGCTCCGGCGTCTCCAGCATCACACCCTTGGGCGCGACGCCGACGCCGTCCCACACCGGCTCGGCCGCATGGCACATCGAGCAGCGCGAGATGACGATTTCCTGCACGTCCGCGAAGGCCGCCTTCTGCACGCCGTCGGCGGGCGTCGCGGCTGCGCTCTTCTGCAGCGGCTGGCCCGACAGGAAGACGATCGCCAGAAAGGCCGCGGCCGCGACCGCCCAGGTCCACCAGGGGGAGGGTTTGTGCGCATGCCGCGAATTGTAGAAGTGCCGGACCGTGACCCCGATGACCACCACGAGCGCGACGATCAGCCAGTTCCAGCGGCTCGCGAAAGCCAGCGGATAATGGTTCGAGATCATCAGGAACACGACCGGCAGCGTCAGGTAGTTGTTGTGCACCGAACGCTGTTTGCCGGCCGCGCCGAGACGCGGGTCGGGGGTCTCGCCCTTGAGCAGCGAGTCGACGATCTTGCGCTGGTTCGGAATGATCGTCATGGCGACGCTCGCCACCATGATGGTGCCGATCATCGCGCCGATCTGGATGTAGGCGCCGCGTCCGCTGAACACTTTGGTGAAGCCGTAGGATAGCGCCACCAGCAGCGCGAAGCCGACCGCGCCCAGCAGCGCGTCGTTGCGCCCCAGCGGCGACTTGCACATGAGGTCGTACACGACCCAGCCCAGCACCAGCCCGGCGACGCTGATCGCGACCGCGGCCGCGGGCGAGATGTCCAGCACGGTGCGATCGATCAGGTAGAGATCGGCCTGCGCGTAATACATGACGATCAGCATCGCCATGCCGGAAATCCAGGTGGCGTAGGCCTCCCACTTGAACCAGGTCAGCTCCTTCGGCAGATGCGGAGGCGCGACCATGTATTTGACCATGTTGTAGAAGCCGCCGCCGTGGACCTGCCAGGCTTCGCCTCCGACGCCCGCCGCCAGCTTGTCGTGCTTGCGCAGGCTGAGGTCGAGATGGACGAAATAGAACGAGGAGCCGATCCACGCGATGCCGGCGATCACGTGCACCCAGCGGATGAGGAAATTCGCCCATTCGCCGGCGATGATGGACATGGTCACTAGCTGCCCCTGTAGGTCGAGTAGCCGAACGGCGAGGCCAGCAGAGGGACGTGATAATGCGCCCCCGCATCCGCCAGGCCGAACCGGATCGGAATGGTGTCGAGAAAAGCCGGCGCATCGGCCGTGACGCCGCGCGCGCGGAAATAGGCGCCAATCTCGAACGCGAGTTCATAGACGCCCTGTCGCATCGCCTCGCCCGCGAGGATCGGCGCGTCGCAGCGCCCGTCCGCATTGGTGACGTGACGCGAGATCGTCGTGGCGTTCCCCTGCGAATCGATGGCCCGCAGCGTGATCGCCACGCCTTCGGCCGGACGGCCCGAGGCCGTGTCGAGGACATGCGTGGTGAGACGTCCGCCGCCTGCCGGATTCGCCATGGCCGCTCCTTGCGATTTGGTCCATGCTAGGCCGCGCGTCCGGCGCCTGGCAAATGCAGGAGCGGACGCGCGGCGAGCGCCCGCTGCTTAGCTGGCATGGGGCGCGGATGCAATCGGCGGCACGGAGGCCGGACCATGATCGTCAGAACCTTGTCGCGTGCCGATTTCGTCGCGCGTTTCGGCGGAATCTTCGAGCATTCGCCATGGGTTGCCGAGGGCGCGTTCGATCGCGGGCTGACCCCCGAGACCGACACGCCCGAGGGTCTGCACGCCGCCATGGTGGCGATCATGCGTGCGGCAGACCGCGAAAAACTGCTGGCGCTGATCAACGCCCATCCCGATCTCGCGGGCAAACTGCAGGCCGCCGGACGTCTCACGGCCGATTCGACCCGCGAACAATCCTCCGCCGGGCTCGACATGCTGACCGACGCCGAACGCACACGGTTCACGGAATTGAACGACGCCTACAAGGCGCGCTTCGGCTTCCCGTTCATCATGGCGGTCAAGGGCCGCAACAAGGCCGAGATCCTGGCGGCCTTCGAGTACCGGCTGAACAACGACCTGGATCAGGAATTCAAGACCGCGCTCGCCGAGATCGAGAAGATCTCGCTGCTGCGGCTGAGGGATTTGGCGGGCTGACGTCTCAGTCCAGCGCCACCCGGTGCTGCGCCACCGGAATCTGGCTGCGCACTTTGGCGACCCGCTCCATGTCGGCGCGCGCGGTCACGAAGCCCGGCCCGTCCGACGCCTTGGCGATCACCAGCCCCCAGGGGTCCGCCACCAGCGAATGCCCATAGGTGGCGCGCATCTCGCGCCCCTGCCGGAACTGCCCGGTCTGCGCGGCAGCCGCGAAATAGGTCTGGGTCTCGATCGCGCGCGCCCGGCACAGCACGTCCCAATGGTCCTTGCCGGTCTGCAGCGTGAAGGCCGACGGCAGGGCGATGAGTTGCGCGCCGCGCGCCGCCAACGCCTGGAACAACGCCGGAAAACGCAGGTCGTAGCAAATGGCGCAGCCGACCGTGACGCCTTCGCAGACATAGGTCACGACGGCGTCGCCCGGCAGCATCGTGGCGCTCTCGCGATAATCCTGCCCGTCCGGCGTCGTCACGTCGAACATGTGGATCTTGCGGTAGCGAGCCACTTCCGCGCCCGAGCGGTCGAACGCCACCGTGGTGTTGCCGAGCCTCTCGCCGCCCGGGATCGTCTCGAGCATCGAGCCTGCATGAATGTGCACGCCGTGGCGGCGCGAAAGGTCGCGCATCAGCCCGTAGGCCGCGCCGTCCGGAAAGATCTCGGCCGCCGCGATCTTGTCGGCGCGCGACCCGCCCATGAAGCTGAACACTTCGGGCAGCGAGATCCAGTCCGGACGCTCGCTTGCCACCGCCTCGTCGATCAGCCGTGCGGCCTGCTCCAGATTGGCGGCCTTGTCGTCCGTCGAATTCATCTGGATCAGGGCGATTTTCAACCGTGAGCTCTCCTGTCGGGCGCGCCGATCCTGTCGCGTTCAGGCGCGCCCGGCAAGTGTTGTCGGCTCAACGCCTAGCGCACCGACTCGAGCGCGATGGCGATGCCCTGGCCGACGCCGATGCACATGGTGGCCAGCGCGCGCCTGGCGCCGCGGTCGTGCATCTCGATCGCGGCCGTCAGCGCGATCCGGGCGCCCGACATGCCGAGCGGATGGCCGAGCGCGATGGCGCCGCCGTTCGGATTGACGTGTTCGGCATCGTCGGGCAGTCCGAGCGCACGCGTGCAGGCGAGAGCCTGCGCCGCAAAGGCCTCGTTGAGTTCGACGACGTCGAAATCGCCGATTTTCAGGCCAAGCCGCTCCATGAGCTTCTCGGTGGCGGGCACCGGCCCCCAGCCCATGATGCGCGGCGGACAGCCGGCGGTCGCCAGGCCGTTGATTTTGGCGATCGGCGTCAGCCCATATTTCTCAACTGCCGCGCCCGACGCGACGATCACCGCCGCAGCGCCGTCATTCACCCCGGAGGCATTGCCGGCCGTCACCGAACCACCCTTGCGGAAGGGGGTGCCCAGCGCCGCGAGCTTCTCCATCGTGGTTTCCCGCGGATGTTCGTCGCGCTCGACCCGCGTGACGTTGCCGCGCCGGTCCTTGATCTCGTAGGCGGCGATTTCCTTGGCGAAACGGCCGTTGGAGACGGCGCGGGCGGCGCGCTGCTGGCTGCGGAACGCGAAAGCATCCTGGTCGGCGCGCGAAATCTGCCGTTCCTCGGCGAGGTTCTCAGCCGTCTCGGGCATGGAATCGACGCCGTACTGCGCCTTCATCAGCGGATTGACGAAGCGCCATCCGATGGTCGTGTCGTGCATTTCGGCATTGCGCCCGAAGGCCTCGGTCGCCTTGGGCATCACGAAGGGCGCGCGCGACATCGACTCGACGCCGCCCGCGATGACGAGATCGTTCTCGCCCGCCCGGATGGAGCGCGCCGCCGTGCCCACCGCATCCATGCCCGAGCCGCAGAGGCGGTTCATCGTCGTGCCGGGGATTTCGACCGGGAGGCCGGCGAGCAGCAGCGACATGCGTGCCACGTTGCGATTGTCCTCGCCCGCCTGATTGGCGCAGCCGGCAAACACTTCGTCGATCTTCTCGGCCGGCAGGTTCGGGTTGCGGGCGAGGAGTTCCCGGATGGCGTGCGCCAGCATGTCGTCGGGACGAACAGAGGAGAGCGAACCGCCGTAACGGCCCACGGGCGTGCGCACGCCTCCGCACAGAAAAGCTTCCACCATCGCTCATCCTCCTGATGTTCGCACAGCGAACAAATGATCGTATTATGAACACTTTACGGGGCTACCCCGCCGGCCGTCAAGCGACGCAAGCGGCGCGGCTTCTTGAGCAATCCGCCTCGTCAGCCTATACCACGCGCTCTCGCCGCGGCGGTCCCACATCCAGAATCGAAACGCTTCATGCCCAGTCCGCACTACGTCCTGACCATGTCCTGTCCGAACCGCCCCGGCATCGTGGCGGGTGTCTCGACCTACCTGTTCGAGCACGACTGCAACATTCTCGACGCCCAGCAATATGACGACACCGAGACCAACGTCTTCTTCATGCGGGTGGTGTTTGACGGGGTGGACGACGAGGGCTTCCGGAGCGTCTGCGGTGGGTTCAAGGCCATGGCGGACAGGTTCGCCATGAACTGGCTCATGCGGCCCGTGGCCGAACGCAAGCGCGTCATGATCCTGGTGTCGAAGTTCGATCATTGCCTGGCGGATCTGCTCTACCGCTGGCGCATCGGCGAATTGCCCATGGACCTTTCGGCCATCGTGTCGAACCATCCGCGCGAGACCTACGAGCATCTCGATTTCACCGGCATCGCGTTTCATCACCTGCCGGTGCGCCGCGACACCAAGATGGAGCAGGAGACGCAGCTCTGGCAGTTGATCCGCGACACCGAGACCGATCTCGTCGTGCTCGCGCGCTACATGCAGATCCTGTCCGAGGGCCTTTCGGCGAAACTCAGTGGCCGCTGCATCAACATCCATCATTCCTTCCTGCCGGGCTTCAAGGGCGCGAACCCCTACCGGCAGGCGCATACGCGCGGCGTGAAGCTGATCGGCGCGACCGCCCACTACGTGACGGCGGATCTCGACGAAGGCCCGATCATCGAGCAGGACGTGGAACGCATCAGCCATCGCGACCTGCCGCCCGACCTCGTCCGGAAGGGGCGCGACATCGAGCGCCGCGTGCTGGCGCGGGCGCTTCGCTATCACCTGGAGGACCGGGTGATCCTCAACGGCTCGAAGACGATCGTCTTCGCCGAATAGGCTCAGTAGAAGCGCGGCGCGTAGACGGCCTGCCGCCCGGACCGCTGGACGGCGCGCACGCGCTGCCGCTCAACGGGCGGCGACCCCGTCAGCGTGATGCGAGCGCCCTGCGCCTGCACCATGCCGAACAGGCGCGCGGCGTTGCGCGGCGACAGCCGCACGCAGCCATGCGAGGCGGGGCGGCCGAGTTGGCTCACCGCGCCGGTGCCGTGGATGGCATAGCCGCCCTTGAAGAAGATCGAGTGCGGCATGGGCGAGTTGTTGTACTTGCTCGAATAATGCATGCGCGCGAGCCGCGTCGGCCGATACGAACCGCGCGGCGTGACATAGCCCGTGCGGCCCGTCGAGACCGGCCAGACCTCAGTGCCGCCACGTACCGTGCTGACCCGCATGGTCTGCGATGAGAGATCGATGCGAATGTCGACCGTGGCGGAGGCGGGCGAAGTAGCGAAGGCGCAGCACACGGCCGCGAGGCTCGCCAGCCGGGACGTCGTCATCAGAGGGAACACGGCAGACCTCATGTAACTCGGCAATTCATGCCGGCCATAAGGCGTCGCCGCCAAGGTCGCCGTAAAGCCGATTTCCGGATTAAGGTTGACCCGGATACCGCAGGTCCGCCGCGATTCGGTGCTTGGTTCGCCACGACCGTGCGGGCAACCCCAGGAGAATGAATGCTTTTCGGACGCAGTTCAGGATATGCGGCGGCGCTGGCGCTGGCCGGCGGTCTCGTTGGCGGATGTTTCGGCGATCATGCGGCTCTCGCGCAGGATCGCGGCACGCTCAATCCGAAACCCTTGCCGCCGCTCGCCAACCCGTCCGATCCCGCGACGCCCGCCAAGGAATTGTTCGGCCGCGCCAGAGACGCCGCGCCCATGCAGCCGCGCTCGCTCGGCTTCTATTCGCGCGGTTGTCTGGCGGGCGGCCGCGCAATCTCGGTCGACGGCGAGGCCTGGCAGGTCATGCGCCTGTCGCGCAACCGCAATTGGGGACATCCGGCGCTCGTCGAATTCCTCGAAAAATTCGCCAGGACGGCCAAGGCCGAGAATATCTGGCCCGGCCTGCTGGTCGGCGACATGGCGCAGCCGCGCGGCGGCCCGATGATCACCGGCCATGCGTCGCATCAGATCGGCCTCGACGCGGACATCTGGCTGACCCCGATGCCCGACCGCACCCTGACCCGCGCCGAACGCGAGGAAACCTCGGCCACCAATGTGGTGCGGAGCGACTGGCTCGATGTCGACGAGACGAAGTGGACGCCCCGGCATCTCGCCGTCCTGAAGCTCGCCGCAAGCCAGCCCCAGGTCGAGCGCATCTTCGTCAATGCGGCGATCAAGAAGGCCATCTGCCGCGACGCGCGGGGCGACCGGCGCTGGCTCAACAAGGTGCGCCCCATGTACGGGCACAATTATCACTTCCACATCCGGCTGGCCTGTCCGGCCGGCGAGACGGCATGCCGGACGCAGGACCCCGTGCCGCCCGGCGACGGCTGCGATCAGTCGCTCGCCTGGTGGTTCAGCGACGAGGTGCTGCACCCCAAGCCGCGGCCGCCCGGCAAGAAGCCTGCGCCCATCACGCTGGCGCAATTGCCGAACGAATGCCGCGCGGTGCTGGGCGCGCGCTGAGGCGCGTCAGTGCGCGGCGTCGCCGCCGTTCGTCTTGGCGGGATTCTTGGCTTCATGCGCTTCGCCGCTGATCCGGTCGGTCAACGCCATCAGCACGCCCGACGCCACGAAGACCACGTGGATGGCCAGCAGCCACATGACGTCGCGATCCGACACGTTACGGATGTTCATGAACTGCTTGAGCAATTGAATGGCCGAGATCGCCACGATCGACGACAGGAGCTTCAGTTTCAGCCCCGTGAAATCGATCTTGCCCATCCACTCGGGCCAATCGCGATGGGCGCTCTCGTCGATCTTCGACACGAAATTCTCGTAGCCCGAGAAGATCACGATGATGATCAGCGACCCTGTCAGCGAGAGATCGACCAGCGACAGCACGCCCAAAATGATGTCGGCTTCGGTGGCGGTCAGCGTATGGACCAGCAGGTGCCAGAGTTCCTGCATGGCCTTGATCAGCAAGGCCACCAGGCTGAACACCAGCGCGACGTAGAAGGGCGCGAGAAGCCAGCGGCTGGCGAAGAGAAACTTCTCGAGAGTGCGCTCGACCATACGAGACCCCGGCTGCCTGGTGCTGAGCCTTGATGCCATGAAGCATGCGGCTCCCGCAACAGGCGGCCGGGATCTGGCGTGGGATCAGGCCGGGACGCCGGTTCCGATCGCACAGGCGACTCCGGTGCCGCCCAGACCGCAATAACCCGCCGGGTTCTTGGCGAGATATTGCTGGTGATAGGCCTCGGCGAAATAGAACTCCGGCGCCGCCATGATCTCGGTCGTGATCTCGCCGAGGCCGCGTTCCTTCAAGGCTTGCTGATACACGTCCTTGGACGCCTGCGCGGCGCGCAATTGCGCGTCCGTCGTCGTGTAGATGCCGGACCGGTATTGCGTGCCGGCGTCGTTGCCCTGGCGCATGCCCTGCGTCGGATTGTGGTTCTCCCAAAACGTCTTGAGCAGGTCCTCAAACGGCGTCGTCTTCGGGTCGAACACCACCATGACGACCTCGTTGTGGCCGGTCTTGCCCGAGCAGACCTCCTCGTAGGTCGGGTTCGGCGTCTGGCCGGCCGCATAACCCGCGGCGGTGATCCACACGCGCTCGCGGCCCATCTGCCAGAACTTGCGCTCCGCGCCCCAGAAGCAGCCCATGCCGAAATAGGCGCGCTCGGTCCCTTCGGGATACGGCCCCTTCAGCAGGCGCTTGGTGACGTCGTGCGTTTCAGCCGTGGGAATCGGATCGGAACGTCCCGGCAGGGCTTCGCCGGGGCCGGGCAGGTTGCTGCGCTTCAGGAAAGAAAACATGTCCGCCTCGTCTGGCTGGTCCGGCGCTCACGCGTCGCCGGGGAGAGTGTTCCAGATCTGGGGTGCGATGTCGCGTTTCGCATCGGGGCAGCCGATCAATTCGGCTTGCGCCCGGCGGGCGTCAGGGCCGGCTGGTGTAGCCGATGGTCGGCGGCCGCCGCCGTGACAGCCACCACAAGCCCGCACCCAGAAGCCCGAAGACGATGCAGGCCGGAAGCGCGAGCAGGAAGGTGAGGACCGGATCCCAGACGTAGGGATGCAGCGACCGCTCGATGACGGCTTGCAGGCCGCCGATGTTCGGGAACACGACCGCAAGGCTCGCGCCCAGCGTCGTGAAGGAGAGGCCGCCCGCCGCGATGCTGCGCGTTCCATCCAGAACGAGCGCCACGAAACCCCCGGCCATCAGCAGCAGGGCAAGCAGGCGCACGAGGAGTCGGATCATGGTCGGGTCCTGGGACGGTCAGGCGCGTCTCGGCCCGGCCCGCAAGGCAAGGGGCGGCGCAAACGCGCGCCGCCCGCTGAGATTCGGTCGTCAGGGAGTCTGCGGCACGGAATGCAGCTTGTCCATCAGCTTGGTGACGGCATCGACACAGGCGGCGATCGGCTCATCGGCCGGGCACCGGATGTTGATCGTCGCGTCGCCCCGCTTGAGGTTCAGGCGCGCGCCCTGCGGACGCGGGCCCATCATGCCACGCGGCCCCATGGCGTGATGCGCCCGCATCATGCGGGAATGCATGCGCGCCATCTCGGGGCTCATGCCGCGCATCTTGGCGCCGCTCATGCTCATGCCGCTCATGCCCATGCCGCCCATGCCGTCCATCCCGCGATCCTGCCTGCCGCCGGTTTCCCTGCCGCGGCCGCGCATCCACGGCGCTCCTTCGCGGTCGCGGTCATACCGGCTGCCGCGATCGTCATCGTGCTCGTCGTCATCATCGCGGCCGGAGCGCCCGGACGTCCAGCGGCCCCGGTCGTCATCGTCGTCGTCGTCACGCCAGCTGGAGCGCCAGTTCGACTGTCCGGACCAGCCTTCCCGGCCGTCGCGCTCCGCTTGCGCCATGTTGGACTGCCCCTTGTCGCCCGGCGATGCCGACGGGGAGGACGCCGAGGACCCGGAGGTCGCGGGCGACGTCGTCTGCGGCGTCGGCGTCTCGGCCGGAGCAGGCGTCTGCGACCAGGCGGCGGGCGCGAGCGCGGTTGCGCCGAGCAGCGCCGCCGCGAAGGCGAGAGACGTGTGTTTCATCTGGAGATCCTCCCATCCGGGTTGTCGCTGGAAACTCGACCCGGCAGGGGAGGTTCCGACAATGCCCCGGCGCACCGCCGCCCGGACCGCGCCCGAACGCGGCGAAAATTAGCCCGCCGACCGCCTTGCTTCGCAGGTCGTCCTGACTATAGTGCGCGCTCACGCCCGGCCCCGCCTTCAGGCCGCGCGTGACGACGGAGGGGTGGCCGAGTGGCTGAAGGCGCACGCCTGGAAAGTGTGTATGCGGGAAACCGTATCGCGGGTTCGAATCCCGCTCCCTCCGCCAGCCTTCAAGCGTCTCCGCAGACTTTTATGCGCCCGCAGAAACGCCCGGGATGTCCTGTTGTGCGCTGACCCAGCCGGTTTGCTTCGCAAAATCCGTCGCAGCCATAATCGAGATTGACATTTGAGTCATTGAGCGCGGTGTGCTTCACGCCGTCGCCATTGAGATCGAGAACCAGTGGGCGTAGCGCGTTGGATGGGTGGCGGAAAGGTTAGACTATCTTTGCCGTCGTAAATCCACGACGTTGGTCAGCGAGAACGCCTGCAATGGAACTTGCCACCAAACCGGAGAAATTCCTGCCAAAGTTCCTCGATGGCTAAAGAAGGGCCGACGCTGCCGCAGCGGTGAAGGAGGTTCAAGCGCGATGCGCGCTTTGTCCGAAAAGACGACCACGAGTTTTCGACTACGCGGGGGTGTTTAAATGTCTCACGGCAATGCACCCCAGAGTCACAGGTCAAAAAATGAAATGCATTAGTGAAATCATGACGCAAATCTCATACAGATAGCTAAAGCGGCGGATATTAGGCTGCCTAAACGTTTCTGTGCTAGTTCTTAATATCATTATTATGATCAGTAAGGCGACTGACACGAGGAGTAAGATAATTTTAAAACTTAATATATGATCTGAAATGTGTCGATAGTAAATGAAGACGCAGTGGGATATTATGATCAGTTCTAGAGCGTCTGTCACAAATAAGCGGTCGTTCACGTGAATCAACACATCGGGGTGAGCCGACGCGGGATCGCGCAAAGCCATCCAAAATAATCCATTTCCAGGAATAAAGAGAATCATTGACGCGAAAACTTGAAATGCAAAGACTGAGAGTGCGTACTGATCAATGGTTTTCGGTGGAAAAAACTTTGCATATAGGATCACATATGGGAAAATAAGACCTATAGTTGAGAATTTCAATGCTTTCTTAGCGGCGCTTGAACCGGCGTCGTTATAAAAGAAAAACAAGTCAATACGAACTGCCGCAGCCTGCACTGCTCGGAATGGCGATAGTGACAAGAACAAAAACCTGCTGTAATTCACGAGCGTCCCCT
>JAQGJH010000085.1 GCA_028290705.1 Hyphomicrobiales bacterium | reverse complement strand
GTCCTCGAACAGGTTGGTCAGCACGCGATGCACGATGGTGGCGCCGACCTGGCTCTTGATGTCGTCGCCGATGATGGGCAGTTTTTTCTCGGCGAAGCGGGCGCTCCATTCCGGCCGGGACGCCAGGAAAACCGGCATGCAATTGATGAAGGCGCACCCGGCCTCCAGGGCCGCGCGCGCATAGAATTCCGCAGCCTGTTGAGAACCGACGGGCAGGTAGGACACGAGGACCTGGGCTTCAGCCTTTCGCAGCGCGCGAACCACGTCGACGGGATCAGCCGTCGATTCCTCGACAAGATGGCGGAGATATTCGCCGAGGCCATCGAGGGTTGGTCCACGCTGCACGATCACGCCGCCTTCCGCCACGGGCGCGAAGCGGAGCGTGTTGTTGGGCTTGGCCAGGATGGCATCGGCGAGATCGCGTCCGACTTTGGCGGCGCTGACGTCAAAGGCAGCGCAGATTTCGACGTCGCCCACATGGTAGGGGCCCAGGACGACGTTCATCAGCCCCGGCACGACGAGATCGGGTTCGGCCCGCCGGTAGTATTCGATGCCCTGCACCAGCGACGATGCGCAGTTTCCGACACCGACGATCGCGACCCGTATCTTGCTCATGTTCAGCGCCGTTGATGCCGCCGCGTTCCGCAGGGCGCGTCAGCGACGTGGACTGGTATGTTCAGGCTTCGAACGAACCATCCAGACTTGAGTTCCCGCGGCATGCGCTGGCGAGCGGCGCCCCCGTGAACGCGTCGCCGCCCGCCTTTTCCGGCAGCCCGTCAGGGCTGGGCCGGGCGGACCGGCTTGTCCGACAGATCGATGGCGGCGGCCAGAGCCTGGTGCAGCGACGTCGCCAGCACTTCTGCGGAAGTGGCGCGACGCAAGGTCTCGAGGGTCGAGGGATCGCGCTGCCGCCACAGGCCGACCATCACCTTGGGCTTGCCCGGAACGCTGCGGCGCAGACGCCGCGCGGCGTAGCGGATATGGACGGTGCTCAGAGCGTCGAGATAGGAGAAGCACACGAGCGCGATGCCGTCCTCCTCGGTGAAGGGCGGCGGATCCTGGGCGATCTCGTCCGGCGTCACGACGCGTGTCGCGAGGCCATGCTTGCTGAACAATTGGCCCAGCATGGTGGCGACGGCCAGATCCAGCGTGCCCTGGCCCGCAACGCAGAGGATGGGTGTGCGGCCGCGCCAGTCGGGGTGCATGTCCTCCCGCCTGCGGACGAGATCGGCGGCGATGCGGTCGGGTCCGATGCTCTCGACCGCGGCCGCGGCCTCGGCGCCGACTGCGCCGCGATGCGTCGGCAGCGGACCCTCGATGGTTGCGAGATCGTCAACGAGACCCTGGATCGAGTCCTTCAGGATTTCCAGTCGATCCGTCGTGATGGCTCCGCGGGCGATGTCCTCCTGCGCCAGACGCAGGCCTTCGAGCGCGACGTCGTCGTAATAGGTGGCAAGGGCCCGTTCGCGGAGGAAGTCGCGCGCCTGCTGAACCGCCTCGTCCGGGTCTCCCGCGAGCATGCGCTGGTAGAAGATCTGGCGCGGCGACAGCGCCGGGCGATCGCCCAGCAGGATGTCGAGAAATTTCAGTCGCTCGACGTGGCGGCCGAGAACGACGAGGCAGACCGTCAGGGGCGTCGCCAGCACGAGGCCGATGGGACCCCACAGAAATGTCCATAGGGTCGCGGCCACGATGACCGCGATGGGCGAAAGGCCGGTCGAATGGCCATAGACCAGCGGCTCGATGGCATGTCCGACAATGGGCTCGACGACGACGAAGAGAATGGCCGTCCAGAACAGCATCGACCAGCCGGGATCGACCGCCACCGCGAGACCGAGCGGCAGGACGGCCGAGATGACGGCGCCCACATAAGGCACGAAGCGAAGCGCGCCGGCGAGAATGCCCCAGAGCGCCGGGCTCGGGACGCCGATGATCCAGAGGCCTATGCCGATGACCAGGCCGAAGCCGGCGTTGAGACCGAGCTGCGTCAGGAAAAGCCGGCTCAGGCGGCGCGCGGCATCGTCGATGGCGGCGGTCGTGCGTTGAAGATCTTCACTGCCGGCGAGGCGGATGAAGCGGTTTCGCAGATCCTCCCGCTGGATCAGAATGAAGATGGCGAAGATCAGCACCAGGCCGACGCTGGCCAGCGGATGCAGCAGCGGCGACAGGACGGCCGTCAACGTGCCAAGCGGGCCCGATCCCGTTTCGCGGACTTCCACCGGCACGGGCTTGGTCAGGACCTCCGGTTGCGCAGGCGCTATGCCCGGATCGGGCGCGACCGCCTTGTCGGCGGTGGGCGCCTGCAATTGCTCGCCGAGGTTCTGGAGCATGTCGAACGCCCGGCTGAAGGCGCCGGAACTCGCCGTGACCTCACGGACAGAGCGAATCTTCTCCTGCATGTTCGTCTGGTAGCGGGGCAGGTCGGAGGCGAGTTGCGCGATCTGACCGAAGACCACGAAGCCCAGCAGCACGAGTCCCACGGCTGCGACCAGCACGGCGCTCAGCACCGCGATGCTGCGGGGCAGGTGGATTTTCTGGAGCATTCGCACCAAAGGCGCGAGCACGAAACTCAGGAGAATGGCCAGCGCGATCGGCACGAGCACGTCGCGACCGAGATAGAGCATGGCGGCGATCAGCAGCGCCAGGCCGAGACACGCGACCGCGATGAAGATCGGCAGCGCGTCGCGCATGCGCCGCGCAAGGATGATGTCGTCGCTCATTCAGGTGGCTGCCGCCGGCTCTCCCAGGGCGGACGCGATCTGCGTCAGCAGCTTCGCGAAGTCCACCGGCTTCGCGTGATAGTCGTCGCAGCCGGCCTGCATGGCCTTCTCTCGGTCGCCCGACATGGCGTGCGCCGTGAGTGCGATGATGGGGATCCCGGCGGTCAGCGGATTGCCCTTGAGGGCCCGGGCCGCGGTCCAGCCATCCATGATGGGAAGGTTCATGTCGAGCAGGATGATGTCGGGACGGCCGGTGCGCGCCTTGTCGAGCGCGTCCTCGCCGTCATGAGACAGCAAGACCTCGTGGCTGCGGCGTTGCAGCCGTCTCGACAGAAAATCCCAGATCTCCTCGTGATCCTCGACCAACAAGATCTTGGCCATACGTCCCGCTCCACCGGTTGAACCTTGAACCATCCGCCCACGTGACGGGTCTGCCCGTCTTCTGCGACCGAAGCAGCTAGCCGGCGGATCTTCTGCCCAAAGAGGGCAGCGGCGACCAGTCGGATATCAGGACCATCGGTGACACGCCCGGGCGCAAATGAACCCGACGACGATGCAACCCCCTGCGGCCCAGCCAAGTTCCATGTCGGACAAGAAACTGCTGCGTTCGTGTTTGGCGATGGCCGGCGGGGGCGGGGCGTGGGGAACACAAGACATGCGCAGCATCTCCGATCGGCTCCGGCAGAAGAAGTCCCGGACCGAACTCAAACCCTTGATCGCCGTGCTGCTGCTCGTCGTCGCGACGCTGACAGGGTTCTGGAACCTCAGGACATGGTCGACCTCGCGCGACCGCGCCGCCCAGCAGGTCGACGTCCTGTCCACGGCAGAGCGGCTGCTGTCCGCCCTCAAGGATCTGGAGACGGGGCAACGCGGGTACCTGCTGGTCGGCAGCGACGAATTCCTCGAGCCCTATCGGACCGCAACCGCGTCCCTGAACGAGAGGCTCGAGGAGTTGCGCCTCTCCCTGGAGCGCAGCGGCGCGCCGTTGGCCGCCTTCGAGGCCATGCGCGACGTCGTCGAAAAGAAGCGCGCATTCGCGGAACAGACAGTCTCGATCCGCCGGCAGGCCGGCTTCGAGCCGGCGCTCGACAGCATCCGGGGCGGGCTCGGCAAAACGTTGATGGACGACGCGCGCGCGCAGACGGGGCGGCTGCAGGCGGTGGCGCAACGGCAACTCGCATCGATCGACCGCAGCGCCATGCGGCGCTCGCTGCTTCTCAGCCTGGCGTCGTTCGCGCTGGCGCTCGCGGCCGTGGGTTATTTCGCGCGGCTGGCGGTCCTGCGCCGGCGCGAGGGTGAGCGCACGACGGCGCTGCTCGACGGTGTGCTGGAAAATGCGCCCGTGGGATTGGGCTTTCTGGATGGCGGCCTCCGCATCCGGCACATGAACGTCGCCCTGGCGGAGATGAGCGACCGCACGCTCGGGGCCGACATCGGCGAGGAGATCTGGTCCGTCCTGCCGACATTACGCGAGACTCTCGAGCCCAAACTGCGGTCTGTGCTGACCGCCGGCCATTCCGTCTCGAACGTCGAGGTCGAAGTGGGCATGCGCAGCGATGCCCGGCGCTTGCGGCAGCTCGTCATGAGTTTCTATCCGCTTCGCGACACGCAGGCGCCCGGGCAAAGAGGCATCGGGCTGGTGGTTGTGGACGCGACGACGCGCAAGCGGGCCGAGCGTCGCCTGCAGGACAGCGAGCGTCGCTTCCGCACGCTGATCAATGCCACGGCGGCGATGTTCTGGACGACCGACAAGGACGGTCGCTTCGTGCGGCCGCAATCCGACTGGTCCGAGTTTACCGGGCAGACCTATGATGAGCTGAAGGGCGAGGGGTGGCTGGACGCCGTGCACCCCGACGATCGCGACGTGACGACCGCCACCTGGCTTCGCGCGGTCGAGACGAGCGAGATCTACAAGATCGAACATCGCGTGCGGAACCGCTCCGGCGAGTGGCGGCACATGCTGGTGCGGGCCGTCCCGATCTTCGACGACGGCGACGAGAGCGTGCGGGAGTGGGCGGGATCGTCCACCGACATCACCGAGCGCAAGTCGATGGAGATCGAGCTTGCGACCGCGCGCGACGCGGCCGAACAGGCGAACCGCGCCAAGAGCCAGTTCATCGCCAACATGAGCCACGAGTTGCGGACGCCTCTGTCGGCCGTGATCGGCTACAGCGAGATGCTGCAGGAGGAGCTGGAAGACCGCAATGAAACGGAATTGCTGGAGGACATGCGCAAGATCGAGTCGAATGCGCGGCATCTCCTGGGCCTGATCAATGACGTGCTCGATCTTTCGAAGATCGAGGCGGAGAAGATGGAGGTCTATCCCGAGACCTTCCAGGTCGGCGAGATGGTTCGCGACGTCGCCGCCACGGTCGAGGCGCTGGTCACGAAGAAAGAGAACGACTTCGAAGTGCAAATCGACGACGCGGCTGTGGGCGAGATGCACACCGACCAGACGAAGCTGAGGCAGTGCCTGATCAATCTCCTCAGCAACGCGTCGAAGTTCACCGAGAACGGACGCATCACGCTCAGCGCCGAACCGAGCCGTCGTGACGGCGACGCCTGGGTCACCTTCAAGGTGGTGGACACCGGCATCGGCATGACCGAGGAGCAGGTCGCCAAATTGTTCGAGCGCTTCACGCAGGCGGATGCGTCGACGACACGGAAATTCGGCGGCACTGGCCTTGGCCTGGCGATCACGCGGGCGTTCTCGACCATGCTGGGCGGCGATATCGAGGTGCAAAGCGCCTATGGTTCCGGAACGACGTTCAGTCTCCATCTCCCGGCGAAGCTGTCATCCTCGCTGGTGCGCGACATGCCCGAATCGTCGGCGCAGGGTCGTCCGGCCGAAAGCAGCGAGCGCCCTGAAAACTGCGTTCTGATCATCGACGACGATCCGGCGACGCGCGACCTGCTGGCGCGCTTCCTTCGCAAGGAAGGTTTTTCTGTGCGGGCTGCGGCCGATGGCGAAGCCGGCCTCGAACTCGCCCGGACCCTGCGGCCGCGCGTGATCCTGCTCGACGTCACGATGCCGCGCATGGATGGCTGGACGGTGCTCCGCGCCCTCAAGGCCGATCCGGATCTGGTGTCCGTTCCGGTGGTGATGGTGACGATCATCGACGAGCAAAATCTGGCTTTCACGCTGGGCGCCAGCGACTATCTCGCCAAGCCCATCGAATGGGACCGGCTCAAGGGCGTGATGGATCAGTTTCGCCGCGAGGAGCGCGCCGGCACCGCGATGATCGTGGACGACGATCCAGAAGCGCGCGAGCGTCTCGACTCGCTGCTGCAGAAGGAAGGCTGGAAAACCACCCAGGCGGAGAATGGAAAGCTCGCGCTCGACCGCATGGCCAGCGAACCACCGGACTTGATCCTGCTCGATCTGATGATGCCCGAAATGGACGGTTTCGCCTTCCTGCGCGAAATGCGAACGCATGCTCAATGGCGAAACATTCCCGTGGTGGTGCTCACCGCCAAGGACATCACCGCGGCGGATCGGAAGCGCCTGGCGCCCCGGGCCGATCGCGTAATCCAGAAAGGCAGCATGAGCATGCGCGATCTCGCACGCGAACTCAGCGCTTTCCTGCCGGACGAGAAGGCCGCGAAAAGCTAGAGCAGTTCAGCGACGCTGGATCTGCATCAGGGCGGCGGCAATGGTTTCGCCCGCATAGGGCTTGCGCACGATCGGCACGTGACGCAGGGCCGCGGGGATCATGTTCGCCTCGCCGTAGCCGGTGGCAAAGACGAAGGGAATGGCGCGCGCCACGAGTTCGTGCGCCACCGGCACCGAAAGTTCAGTGCCGAGATTGAGATCGAGGATGGCGACGTCGGGCGTGAAGTGCTGCAGTTTGCGCAGCGCGCCGTCGACCGAGCTCGCGGTCTCGACCTGCGCGGCGCCGTGATCCGCCAGCATGGATTCGACGTTCATGGCGACGAGCAACTGGTCTTCGACCAACAGGATGCGCAAAGCCCCCAACTCGATGTCTTCCGCAGCCGAGGCGGGCGTCGCGGGGACGGGCAAAGCCTCGACGTCGGCCGACAGCGCACCGATGTGACGCGCCGGGACGAAGAAGTGCGCTACCACGCCCCCGGGGAGGAAGTCGATACGGCTTTCGCCACCGAGATCGTGCGGGATGGCTCGGTCGACCAGCACGGAGCCGAAGCCGACACGCGTCGGCGCCATCACGGGCGGACCGCCGCTCTCGGTCCAATGGATGTCGCAGCCGCCTTCTTCGCTCTGGCTCCACGTCACCTGCAGCTTGCCGCCTCGCACCGACAGAGCGCCATATTTCGCGCCATTGGTCGCCAATTCGTGCAACACGAGCGCCATGACCGAATAGGCGCGCGCATCGAGCGACACGGCGGGGCCGTCCAGCGATATGGACTTGTCGGGCGTGCGATAGGGCGACAGCTCCGCGTCCAGCAACGTCCGCAGGGTGCCGCCGCCGGCGCCGCGCACGATCTGGTCGTGCGCGAAGGCCAGGGCCTGGATTCGTCCCTGCAGCGATGCGACGAAATCTTCCAGCGCCTTGCCGGACTCGACCGGGTGCGACACCAGCGACTTGATGATCGCCAGGATGTTCTTGACCCGGTGGTTCAGCTCCTCGTTCAGCATGCGCTGGCGAACGTCGGCGCGTGCGCGCTCGTCCTGCAGCGTTTCGATGTTCTGCGCGATGACCTCGACCAGCACGCTGCGCGCCGTCTCGGCGGTTTCACGTTCGGCCTTCGTCCAGGGGACGGCCTGGCGCTCGACGGTTTCCTTCCAGGCGGCAAAACTCTGGCGCGGGCTCAGCCGATCGCCGAGCGGGCCCGACGCATAGGTCTTGTTCGGGTCGCCCGCCCATTCGATCGTCTGCACGACCTCCCGGCGGAAGAAGAAGAGGTAGTCACGAGGGCGCTGCGACAGGGGAATGGCCAGCACCCCGGACGCCTCGGCCGCGTAGGATTCCGCACTGGGAATCTGGTGCGACAGCGCATGAGTCGCCCAAACGCCGGTGTTTCCGGATGCGGCCACGAACCTCGCAAGGCCCAGAATGGCGCTGGGGGGAGGCGTGCTGCCGTGCGCCGTCCACATGCCGTTCAACCAGATGCCGACGCCATCGCAGTCGACGAGAGTTTCGAGTGACGCAAGCCGCTCGCGCAGAACCTGGCTGAAGTCGGGAGCGATGGTCGCATCGCGCAGCAGGGCGTCGAGGGTGCGTCGCGCCGTGCCGGCCGTGTCGAGGCTCTCCTGCCGTAGCAAGGCCTCGAGATGCAGCGAAAAGAACTCGCCGAACATTTCAGCAGCGATACGCTGCGACATGGCGGGCCGCGTCGGCTCGTAATGATGGCAGGCGATGAGGCCCCAGAGCTGTCCGCCCACGATGATGGAAATCGAAAGAGAGGCAGCCACGCCCATGTTGCGCATGTATTCGCAATGGATCGGCGAGACGCTGCGCAATTGCGCGAAGGAGAGATCGAGTGGCTCGCCCGATGCGTCCAGCACGGGGACGATCGGAATGGCGCGGCCGCTGGAATCGCCCACGGCACGAATGATGTTGCGCAGGTAGAGGACGCGCGCCTGCTGGGGGATGTCGCTCGCGGGGAAATGCTGGCCCATGAAGCTTTCGAGATGATCGCGCTTCGTTTCGGCAATGACTTCCCCGGAACCGTCGGCGGCGAAGCGGTAGATCATGACGCGGTCATAGCCGAGCATGGCCTGCACGAGCCGCGACGTGCGGCGCATGAGGTCGGCGACGCCGGAGGCTTGCTTCAGGCGCGTGACGCGGCTGCGGACGAGTTCGAGGGGCGCCACGTGGCCGGGCTGCGACCGTTCGAATTCGAGGATCGCGCAGCCCTTGTGCGTGTGGACGGCGATGTCGAAGCGGCCGCGTCCTTCGCCCAGATCGAAGTCGATCAGCAGGCCCGCACGCGCCGGGTCGACGGTGGTGGCCAGCGCATTCCGGATGTCGTGCACAGCATCCCGGCCAAGAACGGATTCGAGCGTCGCCTGGACCAACGATCCGGGTGAGCGGCCGAGCATCTCGGCGGCATTTTCCGAATGCCTCAGGATCACCGAAGCAGAAACATTGCAGGCGAGCAGGAATCCGAAGGGTTGTATCGAACCCGGCAGATGAATCGGCTCACGGTCACAATCCGTGAGGCTGTACTGGCGTTGCTGCAAGAGGCGTCTCCCATCGGGAGACCTGCGGGCCGCCCTCGCGCGTCTCAAGCAAGTCCAGCTCGCAACTCTGCCCACGATGAAGCCAAGCTGGACCTAAACGCAGCCTAAGTGTGCGTCAATGCGGCCGAGATGGCATTGAAGTCGCTGCCGCACCAGTCGCATGCAACATCACTTTTCAGTCATGAGGCCGGCCGCCTCGATGGCCTCCTTCAAAGTGAGCCGTTCCTCCGCCAGCACGGCTGCATGTTCCGCGGCCGTGGCGCCCGAGGGCTCGATCCCCAGCGTGGTCAGCCGTTCGATGGTGGCGGGCTCGAGCGCGGCTTCGCGCGCCACGGCGGAAATCCTGGCGGCGACGTCCGGCGGCAGGCCGGCGGGCGCGATCAGTCCATTCCAGGCCGAGGTCTGGAAGCCGGGGTAGAGTGTCGCCACGGGGGGGACGTCCGAGATCGACGGGATGGGCTTGAGCGTCGAGACGGCCAGCAGCTTCACCTTGCTCTTCTGCTGCACGAGTTCGGAGGCATTGCCGAAATACATGTCGGCTTCGCCCGAGAGGAGCGCCCCGATGTTCTGGCCGCCGCCCTTGTAGGGCACCATGGTGATGTCGATTCCCGCACGCTTGGCCAGCAGCGCGGCCGTCAGATTGCCGAGCGTGCCGGGGCCGCCCGAGGCGACGTTGAGCTTGCCGGGATTGGCCCTGGCGTAGGCGATCAGTTCCTGAAGGTTGCCGACGGGGAGATCCGGCCTGACGCCGAGCACCATCGGGCCTGTTCCGAATATGCCCAGCGGTTGCAACTGCTTTTCGGGATCGTAGCTGACCTTCTGGAGCATCGGCACGACGACCAACTGGCCGGCGGATCCGAACATGAGCGTGTAGCCATCGGGCTTGGCGCGGGCCACCTGCGCGGCCGCCAGCGCGCCGCCGGCGCCCGGTCGATTGTCGACCACAAAGGTCTGACCCAGCTTGCGCGACAGGCTGTCGGCCAGCATCCGGGCCATCATGTCGGTGAAGCCGCCCGGCGGGAACGGGACCACCATGGTGACGGGCCTGGTCGGCCAGTCGGTGGCTTTGGACGGCGCACAGCCGAGCGCAAACATGCCTGCGGCGAGAAGCGCCACGGCGGTTCGGCGTGAGAGTTTGCGGTGGTTCTGGAGAGATGCCTGCGCGTTCATCTAAGCCCCCCTGTGTCGTCACGCCGAACCGACAAGCATGCGACGTGCCATGGGTGACACTCGCCGGTGAGCAGCCTTCGTGCGCTTCGGCTTGCACGCTTGTGATGGCGTCACCATCTCTGGCGCGTCATCACGGGAGCGTCGCATGGATCCGCAAAAACTTCTCGAGCAGTTTCTTGGCCCGAATGCGCTTGGAGGGCTTGCCGGCCGCTCCTCGGGAGGCGGCGGTCTCGGAGGTCTGATCAGCGGGGCGCTTGGCGGACTTTCGGGAACGCCGCAGCGCGGCGCGCCCGCGCAGCAATCCGAAGGTGGATTTTTGGGCGGGCTGGGGTCCGGCGGGCTTCCCGGCGGCATGGGCGGTCTGGCGGCCGGCGGACTTCTGGGCGTTCTGCTCGGGCAGAAGAAGATGCGCAAGATGGCGGGCGGTGCGCTCGGCTATGGCGGCGCTGCGGTGTTGGGCGCGCTGGCGTTCAGGGCGTTCCAGAACTGGCAGTCTGGCCAGGCGGCCACGCAGGCTCCGGTGGCGACCGCCGCCGATGCTCCGGCGGCAGGCTCGCCCTTCGCGCCCGCCACGGGCGCGGATGGCAAGCCCTTCGCGCTGGCGCTGATCCGCTCCATGATCGCCGCCGCCAATGCGGACGGGCATATCGGCGCCGATGAGCAGAAGCAGATCTTCGAGGCGGCCAACCGGGCCGGGCTCGATGCGGACGACAAGGCTTTCATCTTCGACGCGCTGCAGCGGCCGGCAACGCCGGCAGAGATCGCCGCGCTGGCCAAGGGGCCGGAGCAGTCGGCCGAACTGTATCTGGCGGCGCGCCTGGCGATCGACCCCGACCATCCTCAGGAAAAGGCCTTCCTGCAAAGCCTTTCGCAGCAACTGGCCCTGCCGGGAGATCTGGTGGCGCATCTCGAGGCGCAGGTCACTCAAAGCCTCGGGGCGCCTGGCGCGGTCTAGCCTTCGCGTTTGCCGCTCTTGGCGCGCGCGCGGGCTCGGAAACGTTCCAGGATCTCGCGCGCGTTCAGGAAGATGGGGATCTGGGCGGACTTCAGATGGTGCGGCTCGATCGAGACGCCCACGGAGCTGATCGTTCCGTCTTCGTCGATGTCCCTCACGACGAGTTCGATGGTGCCGCAGGCGACCCGGTCGCCCAGCGCGCTCTGGCCGCCGAGCCTGCGGCGCATGTAGTCCGCAATGGTGGCTTCGGGCTTGGTGGTGGTGATGTCGACGTCATAGGTCTGCTGCAGATCTCCGACGGTCTTTTTAGGATCGACGACGAATTCTCCGAAAAAGTCGACGTCGTCCTCGCTGAGCGGAGCCGGCACGGCGAACAATCGGTCGAGCAGCCGGATGTATCGCGGCGCGACGAAGAGATAAACCTGATCGCCGGGTCTCAGCTTGCCGGCATATTGATATCGCATCGACGCGCCGTCGCGAATCACCAACGAGGGGCGGGCCCACGAGGGCACGCGCTCGCCTCGGCCGATCGGGCTTTCGGCGACGACGTTGTAGACGACGAGTTCGTGATGCGCCGCGCCCGGAAGTTCGAGCGCGATCTTTTCGATCGGCCCGACCATTTTGGGGATCACGAGGCCGAGCCGCCTGGCCAATGGCGGAATCGTCCAGCCCTGCACCAGCAGCGAGGTCAGCACCATGATGAAGGTGGTGTTGAACAGGATCTGGCCGCTCGGCAACCGCTCCGCCAGGGGCAGGATCGCCAGCAGGATCGAGGTCGCGCCACGCAGGCCGACCCAGGACACGAAGGCGGTTTCATTCGGCTTGTAGTTGAACGGCAGAAGGCAGAGCCAGACTGCGATCGGACGCCCGACGAAGGTGAGAAACAGAGCCAGGCACACGGCCTGCAGGGCGACGGCGGAGAATTGGGACGGCGTGGCGAGAAGGCCGAGCACCAGGAACATGCTGATCTGGGCGAACCAGGTCAGGCCGTCCTGGAAACGGCGGAGCGATTCCTTGCGCTTCATCTTGCCATTGCCGGCGATCAGTCCGGCCACGTAGACGGCCAAGAATCCGCTGCCGCCGATTGCGCCCGCAGCTCCGAAAATCGCCAGCGATGCGGCGATGACGACGATCGGGTAGAGCCCGGCTTCGAGCCGGATGTGATTGCCGATGCGCACGATCGCCAGTCCGCCCGCGACGCCGAAGACGAAGCCGATGCCCATCTGGCGGACGAACGCGATGACCAGACCATCGGCGCCCTCGCGCGCCAGCAGGAGTTCGACCAGCGTGACGGTGAGGAAGATCGCCATCGGGTCGTTGGACCCCGATTCGATTTCAAGCGTGGCGCGAATCCGCTCGCGGATGGTGATGCCGCCGACGCGCAGCAGGAAGAACACCGCGGCGGCGTCCGTCGAACTGACGATGGAGCCGATGAGCAGCGAGTCGAGCCAGGGAAGACCGAAGATCAGATGGGCGGCGACGCCGACGAGGCCGGCGGTCAGCAGAACGCCGAAGGTCGCGAGCGCCACGGCGGGTCCGGCCGCCGCCTTGAAGGAATTGAGGCTGGTGCCGAAGCCGCTGTCGAACAGGATGATGGCGAGCGCCAGACTGCCGATGACGTAGGCCAGTGGCGCATCGCTGAACTGGATGCCGATGCCGTCTTCGCCGAAGAGCAGCCCGAGCGCCAGAAACACGAGCAGCAAGGGCGCGCCGATCCGGAACGCGAGAACGCTCGTGAAGCCCGCCACCAGGATCAACAGGGAGGCGATCAGGACGACCGGATACATCACATCCATGCGGTTGGCACCTCTCTCTTCGCGCGTGACCGCTTGGGCCGCCAGAAGCCGGCCTCGACAGAGAGGAACATGCAAATGAATGCCGCACGAGGGCCCGCCGATGCAGCCCCCGTGGAATGTCGTCTGGATCCTTTGAATGCCCGTCTGCCTGCGGACGCGGACATAACACCATCTTCGCGGCGCGATTTGAAGCGTCTTCCCGCCACGCCGGGCATAATTCTGCGTGACGCGGCGGGATTGGCGGGATTTGCGCTTCTTCAGATCTCGATGGCGTGGCCGAATCTTCCTGAAAAAGCGATGTCGCCCAGGGTCTTGCGGCTCCGTGGCTCGGTCTCGCGCGCGGGCAGTTCCTCGGGCAGGATCTCGGGCTCGCCCTGGTAGCCCAATGCCATGCCGGTGCAGATGTCGAACTCGTCGGGGATGGCGAAGAGTTCGCGCAGCCTGTCGCGCTCGATGCCCGCGGCCGTGTGGATGTGGAGACCGACCGCGGTCGCCTGCAAGGCCATCTGGGCCGAGGCCGCGCCGGTGTCGTGCCAGGCGTGCGCATTCGGATTGCCGTTCGCCTCGAACGTCTTGCGGGCCAGCGCGAAGATCAGCACGGGCGCTGTGCGGGCCCAGCGCTGGTTGCGCGCATTGAAGCCCGTGAGCGCGGCCGCATGGGCCGCAGGATCGTCGCGCGTCGCCACGATCCACCGCCATGGCTGCGAATTGTTGGAGGAGGCGGCCCAGCGGCCTGCTTCGAGGACCGAGACGAGCGCGTCACGCGGCACGGGCCTGTCGGCAAAGGCGCGCGGCGACCAGCGGTCGCGGATGAGTTCGTGGACGGGCGCGGACGTGACGGCCGGCTTGCTGGGAAGCGACATGCGGAACCAAACCTTTCTCAACACTCGTGTTATTGAAGCGCCCCGACCGCGGCTTTGACGCGGGTGATGAATTCGGGCGACGCGTCGACGATCTTCTCGGTCAAGGCCTGGACCTCCGCGGCGGAGCGCGGGCCGATGGCAAGGTTGCGCTTCTTCGCCTCTTCGAGGAAGGCCGGGTCCTTCACCATGGCGTCGAAAGCGGCCCGCAAGACGGCCACGCGGTCGGGCGGCACGTTCGGCCCGACCGCGAGCGCCCTTGCATGCGGCGTGCCGGAGGCGAGGAATTCCGCGATGTCTCGGCTCTCGCCCTTCGACAATTCGATCAGGGTCGGCACGTCCGGCAATTCGGGCATCCGCGTCAGGGTGAACTGCACCGGGATGACGATCTTGCGGTCCCGCAGCCAGTCCTGCTTGCCACCCGTGATGTTCTCCCAGGCGACGGTCCAGCCCGCGATCTCGCCGCGCTCCATCGCGAGATTGAGTTCGCCGCCGCTCGGGAAGCCGGCGATGACGCGGAACGGCGCGTCGAGCGCGCCTTTCAACAGGGTTGCCCATTGATAGCTGAGATGCGACCGGCCCATCGAACCCAGCACCACCGGTTCGCGCTTCAGGTCGTCGATGGTCTTGCCGGGCGACGTGTGCCAGATCGCCAGCATCTGGCTGATCTGATCGTAGGCGCCGAGCCATTGCATCTTGCGCGATTCGAAGCGCACGCCTTCGGATTGCAGTTTTTCGATCAGCGGCAGCGCGTGACTGAGCAGGATCTTGGTGCCATCCTGATTCGGCCCGGCATAGATGGCGTTTGCCGCGATGGCGCCGCCGGCGCCCGGCATATGCTCGACGATGAGGCTCGGGTTGCCCGGGATGAAGCGGCCGAGATGGTTGGCGACGAGGCGGCCATAGAGGTCGTAGCTGCCGCCCGGCCCGGTGCCCATCAGGATCGACACGGTCTTGCCGCGATAGAAGGACTCGGGCGTCTGCGCCCGCGCGGCGGTGGCGGCGACGATCGCCAGGCAGCCGGCGGCGAGCGCCCGCAGGACTCCATGCATGTTTCACTCCCCGGACCGTTCTTGTTTCCGGATCGAGACTAGCGGTCCAGCCAAGCTTGTTCCAGCGCGAACATCGCCGGTCTGGCGTCAGGTGCCGCAGAAGGTCTGGTAGACGCCCCGGTCCGGCGGGGGCTGCATGTCGTCCGCGTTCTCGGGCCGGTCTTCGTAAGGTGTGGCCAGCGCCGCGTTCATCTCCTCGAACGGAGCAAAGTCGCCGCGCTCGATGGCCGCCTCGATCACCGCTTCGATGCGATGGTTGCGTGGAACGATGGCGGGGTTCACGCGGCGCATCGCGTCGCGCCGCATCTCCGCGGGAACGGGTTCGTCCGCGAGGCGCGCCCGCCAGGCCGCGGCCCAGGCGTCATAGGACGACGGATCGGCGAAGAGCGGGCGCAGCTTCGCGTCATGCGACGGGTCGACGGCAGCATCACACAGGTGGCGGAACGTCAGGGTGAAATCAGCCTTCTGGGCCGCCATGCGGGCCAGCAGATCCTGCGAAAGCGCGAGATCCTCAGCGCGTTCCTGCTGCAGGCCCAGCTTGGCGCGCAGCCCGCCGAGATAGGCGGCGTTGAAGGCCGGGGCGAACCGCCCGAGCGCCTGTTTGGCGATGGTGACGGCATCGTCCTGGTCGACGGCCAGCAGCGGCAGCAGCGACTCGGCCAGACGGGCGAGATTCCAGTGGGCGATCTCGGGCTGATTGGCGTAGGCGTACCGGCCTTGATGGTCGATCGAACTGAAGACCGTGGCGGGATCGTAGGCATCCATGAAGGCGCAAGGGCCATAGTCGATGGTCTCGCCCGAGATCGACATGTTGTCAGTGTTCATGACGCCATGGATGAAGCCGATGAGCAGCCAGCGCGCCACCAGTTCCGCTTGTTTGACGACGACACCCTCGAGGAACGCGCGATAGGGCTCGGGCTGGCCCAGCACCTCGGGCGCGTGCCGAGCGATGGCATGGTCCGCCAAAGTCTTCACGGCATCGACATCGCCGCGCGTGGCGAAATACTGGAAGGTGCCGATGCGGATGTGGCTGGATGCGACGCGGGTCAGGACCGCGCCCGGCAGGGCGGTTTCGCGATGGACCAGATCGCCGGTCGCGACGGCTGCGAGCGCCCGCGTCGTCGGCACGCCGAGAGCCGCCATGGCCTCGCTGACCAGATATTCGCGCAGCACCGGACCCATGGCGGCCCGGCCGTCGCCACGGCGCGAGAAGGGCGTCGGACCCGCGCCCTTGAGCTGGATGTCCCGGCGCTGCCCGGTGCGGTCGACGACTTCGCCCAGCAGAATCGCACGCCCGTCACCGAGCTGTGGCGTGAAATGGCCGAACTGGTGGCCCGCATAGGCGGCGGCGATCGGGTCGGCCCCCTCCGGAACGCTGCGGCCCGCCAGCACGGCAACGCCCTCGGGCGTTTCCAGCGCGGCAGGATCGAGGCCAAGTTCGTGCGCCAGCGCATGGTTGACCTTGATGAGCGACGGCGCCGCGACGTCGGTCGGCTTCACGCGCGCGTGAAAGCCGGCTGGCAGGCGGGCATAGCTGTTGTCGAAGGAGAATCGCAGGGTCATGAGCTTCCCGTGTCGGCGCCGGATGGCGGACGAAAAACCGCGCCGCTCCATATGGGTTGCCTTTTTACCGCTTCGCAACCCGCGGCCTTGCCGATGGACGATAAATGGCCCGCCGTCATCAAGGCTGCGTGAGGAACAGGTGGGACAGGGCTGCGTTCACGGACTGTGACGCTATCATACCATCCAGCGCGCCGGTTCAGGCCGGGGTCCGCGAGCCACTCATCAAGGGAGACGCCCATGCCCATTCACATCGCCCAGTCCAGCCTTCCGAAGGCCGCGGGCCTGGCGGCCACCCTGCGTCATGCCGGCGTCGTCGTGGCGATGCTTGCGGCGGCCCCGGCGGGCGCGCAGACGCGGCTCGACGTCCCGTATGTCCCGACGCCCATGGAAGTCGTGGAGCGCATGCTGGAATTGGGTGAGGTGAAGAAGACCGATTTTGTCATCGATCTGGGATCGGGCGATGGCCGCATTCCCATCACGGCGGCGAAGAAATACGGCGCGACGGCTCTCGGCATTGATCTCAATCCGATGCGGATCAAGGAGAGCAAGGAGAACCTCGCCAAGGAGAATCTCGGCGACAAGGTCGAGTTTCGCGAAGCCAATCTCTTCAAGACCGACATCTCCAAGGCGGACGTGCTGACCATGTATCTCCTGCCGTCGGTCAATCTTCAGTTGAAGCCGCGCATCCTCGAAGAGCTTCGGCCTGGCACACGCATCGTGTCGCATGCCTTCGACATGGGGCGCTGGACGCCGGACCATGAAGAGACGGTCGCGTCCCGCAAAGTGATGAAGTGGATCGTTCCCGCCAAGGCGCAGGGCCGCTGGCAGGTCCGCGACCAGAAGGGCTCCTACACCCTCTCGCTCGAGCAGCAGTTCCAGATGCTCACGGGTTCTGCCGAGATCGACGGCAAGAGCGTCGCGGTCACGACCGGGAAGTTGCGCGGCAAGGAGATCGACCTCACCTTCGACATGGGTCCGGAGGGCCGGCGCAATCTGAAAGGCGTGGTCGAGGGCGACACGATCAAGCCGGCGGACGGCGGCAGCGCCTTCGAGGCCAAGCGGGCCAGTTGATCCCCGGCGCGCGCGAGGGCATCCTGCCGACAGGAGGCTCTCTCGCCCCGCCAAGAACATCCCTCGACAGCCAGCCCAGTTCTTCTGTACCCGCCCGTCCGGCCCAAGGCCCCGTCCAAGAGAGTCTCATGACATCCAGCACCGTCGTCGCCGCTTCGCCCGCCACGGACGCAACGGCCGATCAGCCGCGTCCCAAGCTATCCATCGTGGATGGCGTCTCGATGCTGGTCGGCATCGTGATCGGCATCGGGATCTTCAAGACGCCCTCGCTGGTGGCGATGAACGTCGCGGACGAAACGGGGTTTCTCGGCCTCTGGCTGGCGGGCGGCATCATCACTCTGATCGGCGCGATGGTCTATGCCGAACTGGCTTCGGCGCATCCGAGCACCGGCGGCGAATATCACTTTCTCTCCCTTGGTCTCGGCAAGCCCGTGGGGCTCATGTTCGCCTGGGCGCGGATCAGCGTCATCCAGACCGGCGCGATCGCCGCCGTGGCCTTCGTGTTCGGCGATTACGCCCAGCAATTGATGAGCCTCGGCGCCTACGGACAGGCGATCTACGCGGCGGCCGGCATTGCGCTTTTCACGGCCATCAACGTGGCGGGCGCAACGCCCAGCACGCGGGTGCAGAATATCTTCACGACACTGACCGTGGTGGCGATTCTCGCGCTGGTGGTTTCGGGACTGATGGCCGACGTCGCGCCCGTCACCGCGCCGGTCGCGGGCGCGTCCAGCATCACGCCGGCGGCCGGTCTGGCGCTGGTCTTCATTCTGCTGACCTATGGCGGATGGAACGAGACCGCCTATCTGTCGGCTGAACTCCGCGATCCGAAACGCAGCATGGGCCGGGTTCTGGTGATCGGCACGCTGGTCATCGTGGTGATCTATCTCTTGGTGAACTATTCGATGCTGCGCGTGCTCGGGCTCGAGGGACTGCGGCAGAGCAATGCTCCCGGGGCCGAACTGATGCGCGCCTCCATGGGAGCGCCCGGCGCCATCATCTTCAGCGCCTTCGTGTGCCTGGCGGCGCTCAGCACCCTGAACGCCACGATCTTCACGGGCGCCCGCGTCTATCATGCGGTCGGCAACGACATTCCGATGGTGCGGCGGCTCGGCGTGTGGAACGGGCCGCATGAAACGCCCACCAACGCGCTGCTGATGCAGGCCGGCATCGCGCTCGCGCTGGTGTTTTTCGGCGCCGTGACGCGCGACGGTTTCCAGGCGATGGTCGACTACACCGCGCCGGTGTTCTGGTGCTTCCTGCTGCTCGTCGGCGTCTCCTATTTCAAGCTCCGGGTTCATGCGAGCGAGGGAGCTTTCCGTGCGCCGCTCTACCCGCTGACGCCGCTGCTGTTCTGCGCCACCTGCGCCTATCTGCTCTATTCCAGCCTCGCCTATACGGGCCTCGGCTCGCTGATCGGCGTCGCGGTTCTGGCGGCGGGCATCCCGCTGGTCGTGGTGGCGCTGCGCAGCGCCACGCCCGCGACGCAGAGCTGACGGGCGGCGCGCGGCGGGGCTTGTGGCCGCGGCCAAAACGGATCATCCTTGCGACAACCCGCCGGAGCAACTGGCGGGATCGGGGAGGATGCCATGGGAACGCACAAGCGTGCGGCGGCCGCGGTTGTATTCATGGCGGCCTGCGATCTGGCCGGACCAGCGAGCGCCCAGACCGTTCTGGACGAGTGGTCGCGCCTCGCCTTTCCGCCCGCACCCGCACTGAAAAGCGCGAAGCTCGATCCCGCCACGACGGCGCTGCTGCTGCTCGACTTCACGCACCAGACCTGCTCGCAGGAGCGGCGTCCGCGTTGCGCGGCTTCAGTCCCGAAGCTCAAGCAGTTGCACGATCGCGCCCGCGCTTCCGGCATGCTGGTGGTCTACTCGATCGCGACGGCGGATTCGAAGCCGGCCGACATCCTGCCCGAGATCGCGCCGCGCGAGGGCGACACCGTGCTGCCGTCGCTCGGCCCCGACAAATTCATCAAGAGCGAGTTCGAGAAACTGCTGCGCGATCGCAAGATTGAAACCGTGATCGTCACCGGCACGGCTGCCCAGACGACGGTTCTGCATACCGCGAGTTCCGCCGCTCTGCGGGGCTTCAAGGTCGTGGTGCCGGTCGATGCCATGTCGTCCAACGACGCTTTTCCGGAAGCCTATACGGTCTGGCACCTCGCCAATGCGGCGCGCATCATGGCCGCCACCACGCTGACGCGCGCCGACGATATTTCCTATTGAGCCATGGCGCTGCGGCGCGAGGAGGACACGGAATGAGACTGACTGCTGCTTTGTTCGGGTTGATGCTGACCGTTCCGCTGGGGGCTTCGGCTTACGCGCAAACCGCCCCGCAGGATGGCGTCGGCAAGTTCTATGCGGGCAAGACCGTGCGGATCGTCGTCGGATATCCGCCGGGCAGCACGTTCGACACCTATTCGCGCGCCCTGGCGCGACATATCGGCCGGCACATTCCCGGCTCTCCGACGGTGATCGTGCAGAACATGCCGGGCGCCGGCGGCCTGACCGCCACCACCAACGTGGCGAATGTCGCGGCGCCGGACGGGCTGACCCTCGCGATGCTCAATCCGGTCAACACGACCGAGCCGCTGCTGAACCCCAGCGTCGCCAAGTTCGACCCGACCAAGTTCGGCTGGATCGGCAGCATGAACACCGAGGTGGGCACTTGCGCGTTCTGGGGCGGCAAGGTCGCGAACGTCCAGGATCTCAAGACGATCCCGGTCTCGCTCGGCGGCACCGGTCCGGCTGCGGGTTCGACGCTCGATGCGGTCGCGCTGCAGGCGCTGCTCGATTTCAAATTCAAGATGGTGCTTGGCTATCCGGGACTTCTCGAAGTCAGGCTCGCGGCCGAAAAGGGCGAGGTCGACGGATTCTGCGGTCTGCTCGTATCGTCCCTGAAGGTCGACGTGTGGGATCAGTTCAAGGCCGGCAAGTTCAAGGTGCTGGTGCAGACCGGAGTCGAGAAGCATCCGGATCTTCCATCGGACATTCCCAACGTGTTCGATCTCGCGCCCAATGAAGAAGCCAGGCAGGTGATGCGGCTCGTCTTCGCCCCCTGGGCGTTCGGGCGGCCGGTGATGACGCCGCCGGGCGTGCCGGAAGACAGGCTCGCGGCCCTGCGCGCGGCGTTCAAGGCGACGCTCGCCGAAGAAGCGTTCAAGGCCGAGGCCGCCAAGACCAATCTGGAGATTCAGGAGCGCGGGCCGGAGGATATTTCCAGGCTGCTGGCCGCCATCTATGCCACGCCGCAGCCGATCGTGGAGCGGACCCGCAAGATGCTGGGAATCGACAAGCGCTAGGGCCCGCCGGTCGTCAGTTGCACATGGTCAGGCCGAGGATCGGGGCTCCCGTCCAGATCGTCGCCAGTCCGGCCACGCAACTCATGGCGTAAGCGGCACGACGCAGGAAGTTCGCGCCGTCGCGCATGCGGCGGCGCGTCCAGAAAGCGAGCGCCAGCAAGGCCGCCAGATGCGCGACCCATATTGCGATGAGCAGCGGCCGCAACAAGGTGACGGACCCAAAGCGCACGTCAGCCCATCCGGCCGAGCAGCCCAGGCCCTGCACGCCATAGAGCGCCAGGAACGCCGAACTCCAGATCAGGAACCCGGCGCAGAAGAGCGCGAGATCGAGCGTCGCGCGATGGGGGGTCATGATCTCAGCCCCGCCGACACGGCGTGCAGGACGAAAAGGACGCCGGCTCCGGCCACGGCCGTGTAGACCTGCCACATGGCGCAGAGACGCAGGTCCAGGGTTCTGGCTGCCGAGACGTAGCCTGCGAGGCAGCGCGACCAGGCCCAGGCGGAGAAGATCAGCCCGATGGCCGCATGCAATCCCGCATAGGCGACGAGGACCAAAGCCGCCGCCGCATAGGAATGGCGTGTCGGAGCGGGGAGGTCGGTGATGAGGACCGCCAGCGCCACAAGCGCGACGAGCTGGCAAAGCGCCGCCCCGGCCAGCGGCCCCTGCGGCGAGCGCGTCCCGACTCGCGCGCTGCGCACGCCGAGTTCCGCCAGGGCTGCCGCCAGCGCCATGGCGGCGACCGCCACGAGCGTGGTCGCGATCCCCGCCGGGAGAATCTCGGTGGGGGCGGGGCCTGGCGCGATGGTGACCAGGAAGATGGCGCCGAAGATCAACGAGCCGAGCAGCGAGGCGTCAGCGCCGAGCGTGAAGGCCAGGCCCCACCAGGAAGGCGGGCGCGGCGATTCCCAGTGCGGCGGGGCCGTACGTCCGCAACCGATCGGCATCGGGCCGTGATCGATACGCGCGCCCGTGGTGCGCGGCCAAATG
>JAQGJH010000050.1 GCA_028290705.1 Hyphomicrobiales bacterium | reverse complement strand
TGACGGTCTCGTCGGCGGCGAGCCGCAGACGACGATGGCGCTGGTCGCCCACCTGGCGCGGGCTCTCCGCACCGAGCGGCGACGGGCGAGCGCAGGAACCGGAACTGGAAGCTACGATGTCGAGCGCCATTTGCGGCTCTGCGCCGCCTACGAGGCGGAGCGGCGCAGGCTGGCGCGTCTCCGGCCTCGGCCGTGACTTACTTCTTGCGGCGGCGCTGCTGCCCGAGGCCCATCTGCTTGGCGAGCTGGGAGCGGGCCTTGGCGTAATTGGGCGCGACCATCGGATAGTCCGGCGGCAGGCTCCACTTCTCGCGATATTCTTCCGGGGACATGTTGTACTGCGTCCGCAGATGGCGCTTCAGCGACTTGAACTTCTTGCCGTCCTCCAGACAAATGATGAAGTCGCTGGTGACGGACTTCTTGGCGGGGACGGCCGGCTTGAGGCTTTCCACGGCGGCCGGCAAGGTCCCGGACGTCACCCTGACCAAAGCGGAATGAACATCGCTGATGAGCGTCGGCAGATCACTGGCCGGAACCGAGTTGTTGCTCACGTAGGCAGAGACGATATCGGCCGCGAGTTCGATGAAACTGCTTTGAGAGTCGTTGTCGCTCATGTGCGCCGGGGCCTTTTTCATGGCTGCGCCAACGTCACGCGCCGTCAATTCGAGGACACGCAAGTTCGGACAGCGATCGGATGAGTTGATCTACGCTAACGTCTTCTTAAAATTACCTCGACTTGGATCAAGTCGCAAGCGTCTATAATGAAAATCCCGGTGTTTTCCTGTAATCCTGATGGATAGGCGGTTGCATTTTCGCCTTGGCGAAGCAAAAGACTTTGCAATCGGCATTTGCACGTTGCTTGTGCATGGCTCCAAGCAGAGAGAACGCGACGCAGTCTTGAACTTTTCCATATAACGCCAGCCGGCGCCTCGCAGCCCACCGGGCGGCCTGGGTTGCACTTCGACCGGGGCGCTGACATCTAGAGATCGCTCCCGCGGGGTGGCTTCCGCGCGGGGCGCACGCGCCAGCGAGGCGCCTTGGGTACGCCAGAAAGGCATTCGATGAGTGACGCCAGCGATGCAACGGTTTCCCTGCCCACGGCCCCCATGGCCGCGAAGCGCCCGCATGTCTATCGAGTGCACGGCGTCGAGATTTCGGACGAATTCGCCTGGCTGAAAGCCGCGAACTGGCGCGACGTCCTGCGCGACGGCGCCGTCCTGCCGGGCGACATTCGCGAGGTTCTGGTCGCCGAGAACGCCTATGCGGACGCCATGCTGGCGCATACGACGGGATTGCAGTCGCATCTGCTCGCCGAAATGCGGGCGCGCATCAAGGAAGACGACGTCGACGTCCCCTCCCCTGACGGGCCTTTCGTCTACTACAGGCGGCATCGGCAGGGTGGTCAGCATCCCATCTTCTGCCGCCGGTCGCGGCATACCGCCGGAGATGAGGCCGTGCTGCTCGACGGCGACCAGATGGGACGCGGCAAGCCGTTCTTCGACATCGGCACGGTGAGGCATGCGCCGAATCACGAGCGCTTCGCCTGGAGCGTCGACGAGAAGGGCTCCGAACTCTTCACCGTGCGGGTGCGCGACGTCGACAGCGGCGTCGACGGTGCCGACGAGGTGGTGGAGACCTCCGGCAACGTCGTGTGGAGCGCGGATTCGCAGAGCTTCTTCTACGTGCGGCTCGACGACAATCATCGTCCGCACCGCGTGTTGCTGCACAGGCTCGGCGAAGACCCGGCCCGAGACGTCTGCGTCTACGAAGAGCAGGACCCCGGCTGGTTCGTCGGCATCCATGCGACGCAGTCGGGAGAGTTTCTGGTCATCGATCTGCACGACCACGATTCGAGCGAGACGCATCTCGTCGACCTGCATGATCCCGAGTCCGCGCCGCGGCTGGTCACGCCGCGCGTGCGCGGACTACGCTACGACGTCGAGGCGCATGGCCACACGCTCTTCATCCTCACCAATGCGAATGACGCGGAGGACTTCAAGATCGTGCAGGCGACGCTCGAAGAGCCGTCGATCTGGACCGACCTCGTTCCGCACCGGCGCGGCCGGATGATCACCTCGATGTTCGCGCTGTCTGGACATCTGATGCGGCTCGAACGCGAAGACGGTTTGCCGCGCATCGTCGCGCGGGAGATCGAAGGCGGCGACGAACATCGCATCGCGTTCGAGGAAGAGGCCTATTCGCTGGGGCTGGACCGCATTCTCGAATTCGACACGCATGTCGTGCGCTTCTCCTATTCGTCGATGACGACCCCCCGCGAGGTGTACGACTACGATCTGCGGACGCGGACGCGGGTCCTGCGCAAGCAGCAGGAGATTCCCTCGGGCCATGACCCGAAGCACTACGTGACCCGGCGCGTCTATGCGCGTGCGGATGATGGAGAAATGGTCCCGGTGTCGCTGCTCTATCGCCGCGACGTGGCGCTCGATGGATCCGCTCCCCTGCTGCTGCAGGGATATGGCGCCTATGGCCATGCGAGCCCGGCGTCCTTCAGCGCCAATCGCCTGTCGCTGGTGGATCGCGGCTTCGTCTATGCGATCGCCCACATCAGGGGCGGCACGGACAAGGGCTGGCACTGGTACGAGAACGGCAAGCTGCAGCACAAGCCGAACACGTTCTTGGATTTCATTGCGGCGGGGCGGCATCTGTCCCGAGAAGGTTTCACGAGCCAGGGACGCATCGTCGCGTTGGGCGGCAGCGCCGGCGGCATGCTGATGGGCGCGGTCGCCAATATGGCGCCCGAATTGTTCGCCGGCATCATCGCGGACGTTCCGTTCGTGGACGTGATGAACACCATGCTGGACGCCGAACTGCCGTTGACCCCCCCGGAATGGCTCGAATGGGGGAACCCCGCGACCGACCGGCAGGCTTTCGACACCATCCTGTCCTACTCGCCCTACGACAACGTGCGGGCGCAGCACTATCCAGCCATCCTGGCGCAGGCCGGACTGACCGATCCGCGCGTGACCTATTGGGAACCGGCGAAATGGGTGGCGCGACTGCGCGACCGCATGACGGGCGGCGGGCCGATCCTCCTGCGCACGAACATGGATGCGGGACACGGCGGGGCGGCAGGACGCTTCGACCGGTTGAAGGAAATCGCGGTGGAATACGCCTTCGCGATCGATTGCGTGCAAGGCCAGAGAGGCGTCTGACATGAAGCTCTCTCGCGCTCGCGCTCACCTGCTCGTCATCGACGTTCAGGACAAATTGCTGCCGGCGATCCATCGCGGCGACGAGGTGGCGGCCAGATGCGCCGTGCTGGCGCAGGCGGCGCGCCTGCTCGATGTTCCGATCACGATCTCGCAGCAATATCCGCGTGGGCTCGGCGGCACTCTCGAGAGCCTGCGCGAGGCGGCCGGACCGCAGGCGCGCGTGTTCGACAAGACCAGCTTCTCGTGTGCGGGCGATCCTGCGATCCGGGCGCATCTCGACGCGTCCGCGAGCACGCGCCCGCAGATCGTACTGTGCGGGATTGAAGCGCATGTCTGCGTGGCGCAGACCGCGCTCGATCTTCACGCCATGGGGCTTGCGGTCGCGGTGGTGACGGATGCGATCGGCTCGCGCGATCCGTCGTCCCGCGACGTGGCGCTGCTGCGGCTGGCGCAGGCCGGCGTCGTGCCGGTGACCAGTGAAATGGTGATGTTCGAATGGATCGGCGATGCCGGCTCGCCGGAGTTCAAGCGATTGCTGCCGCTGATCAAGTGAGTTTCAGGCGCGCCGCTCGATGAATTTTTTCAGTTCGGCCAGAGAAGCGAAGCGGAACGATCCTGTCTCGGTTTCGGCATCGATCGATCCATCCGAATACATCACGTAGGACGTGCCCTGCGCCTCGTACCGGCCCACGACCGAAGGTTCGGCCAGCGCCGGAAGGGAAGCCACGGGCTCGGGCGCACGCGGCGGCTCGGGCTGGCGGTATTCGGCCGTTTCGCGAGGCGCGACGATCGGCTCGCGCGTCGTCCAGGCCGGTTCGCGGGGCGCCCAGGTTTGCTCGCGGGGCGCCGCAGCCTGCTCGCGGAGCGTGGCGGCTGCCGGCACGCCATTGGCCGCATCGCTCGATCCGGACCGGGCCGGAAACAGATCTGGCTTGCCGCCAAGCCGCGATGAAAAGTTGCGCGGCGGCGGAGGTTCGTCGACGCCCGACAGCGCCCGCTCGAGCCAATCGGTGTTCTCCACCGCGGGACGCCGGGTCGCGCCGGAGGGCGGCGGCGACTGCGGACGCGTTTCCTCGGGCGACGGCTCGGAGGGAGCCGCGGCTTCGACAACGATCGGCTCCTCCTCGCGCGCCGGCGGGGCGGAGGCGCGCGGCTCCGGCTCGGACGCGGCGGTCTCGGTTTTCCACCGCAGCGGGAAGAGACCGGCCTTGCGACGCGGAGCCGTGGTTTCCTCGCCCGTGTCCTGCGGAGCCGAAACCTGGGCTTCCGGCTGGGCTTCCGGCTCGGTGACGACATCCGGCTCCTGAGCGGGATCGGCAGCCGGCTCGTAGACGACCGGCTCCGTTTCGGCGGAATCGGTGAAGCTCCCGCGCAGCTCCGCTACGTAGATCTGATCGTCGTCGGCATCGCTGCGGTAGAAGGGCGGTACGTCGGCGAGATTCCGCGCCTGCTCCTCCTCGGGCGATGCTTCCAAGGTCCGGGGCTCGCCGGGTGACGGGTCCCCGGTCGCCTCCAGGCTCTGCCCGGCGGTGTGGTCCACATCCGCCCGCGGCACATCGGCCGCCCGCTCTCCATCGCGCCCGTCCCGATGATCCGCCGCCGTCTCGCCAGCCGGGGCGAGTTCCATGCGGACCTGTTCGACGGAAGCGGCCCGCAGTGCGGCCGCACGCGCGCCGGCGAGCTCGAATGGCGCCGCCTCGGGGCTCGTTCTCGCAGGAGGCTCGTAGGTGACGAAGTCTTCCATGGGCGGACGTTCCGCAGCCGCATCCGCCGAAGCTTCGGTTTCGACCCGTGCGTCATCGGCGTGGAACGCCGCAGCTTCTTCGGCGGCGTTCGCCGTCGGAATTTCGGCCGTTCGAACCTCGGTTTCATTCTCCGGATGTTCGGCGGCGGCGCTCATGTCGTCGCCACGTTGCTCGTCCGGGCGAACCGGCCGGGTGGGAACCGGCGGGAAGGTGAACCGAAACTCCTTGCGGGCGGCTTCCCGGGGCGCCCAGCGCTCGAAGCCTGTCGAGCCCTCCTCGTCCTTTTCCGCGGGATGGGCGAGCGGCAACGGCTCTACCGGCACTTCGCGCGGAGGCGGCGGAACCTCGCGGCCCGACGGGGCGTCGTCGTCCTGGTAGAAGGCGGAGCGCAGATTGCGTGAAACCGTCTCCGGGACCTCGTCGCGCGCGAGGCGATCGCCCTGGAGCGGAAGCGCCTGCGGCGGCTCCGCCAGCAGGTCCAGAATGGATTCGAGACGCGACACGATCAGCGAGATCGCCATGAGGATGAGACCGCCGACCAGGGCCACGCTGCCGCCGATCACGCCCACCCAGCCGCGCTCCACCTGGATGATGTTCAGTCCATCCCAGATCGAAAGTCCACCCGCGGAAGCGAGCAGCAGGCCGACGAGAGCAACGATCCACTTCATTCAAAGAGTCCCGGTGGCCATGGCGATTTTCGGGCCACGGAAATGAGAGAACATGCGCCAGACAGGCAGAGTTAACCCAAGTCGTCAGGTGTTTGCAAAGCCGTGGCCGCAAACAGCTCCGGATAACGCGGTGTCGTGCGTTTCTGCCCGCGCATCTCCACGTGGACGGGAACGCCGGGGCGCGCCTGCGGTTGCCGTAGGGCCGTCGCCTCCTTAAGTATGCGCAGGCCCCCGGCGGCGATCCGTCACCGGGGCTTCGGTTTCGTTCCTGAGAGGAGCCCGTCATGTCCTTCACCCTTCCCGATCTCCCCTACTCCCATGATGCTCTGCAGCCCTACATGTCCAAGGAGACGCTCGAGTATCATCACGACAAGCACCACCAGGCCTACGTCACCAACGGCAACAACCTGCTGAAGGGCTCCGAGTGGGAGGGCAAGTCGCTCGAGGAGATCGTCAAGGGTTCGTTCGGCAAGAACGCAGGCCTCTTCAACAATGCCGGACAGCATTACAACCATCTGCACTTCTGGAAGTGGATGAAGCCGAATGGCGGCGGCGCGATCCCCGGCAAGCTCGAGAAGGCGATCGTCGACGGTCTGGGCTCCGTCGACAAGATGAAGGAAGAATTCATTCAGGCGGGCGTCACGCAGTTCGGTTCGGGCTGGTCCTGGCTCG
The DNA here is from genome assembly GCA_028290705.1 of Hyphomicrobiales bacterium. Classification (GTDB taxonomy): domain Bacteria; phylum Pseudomonadota; class Alphaproteobacteria; order Rhizobiales; family Beijerinckiaceae; genus Terripilifer. Next base: position 24,009 of record JAQGJH010000050.1, on the reverse strand, counting down.
CCGTCAAGGACGGCAAGGTCGTGGTGATGAAGACCGCCAATGGCGAGAGCCCGCTGGTGCACGGCGCGTCGCCGATCCTGGGCTGCGACGTGTGGGAGCACTCCTACTACATCGATTACCGCAACCGCCGCCCCGACTATCTCAAGGCCTTCGTCGACAATCTGGTGAACTGGGAATATGTCGCGGAAATGTACGACGCGGCCGCCAAGTAAAGCGTCGTTCGTTTCATCAATCGCCGGCGCTGGTCTCCAGCGCCGGCTTTTTACTGCGTCGGATTCGCCTGCTCGTCTTCAGCGTGGATGATCGGCGCCCTGCGGTTCGCCGGGTTCACGCACCTCGGCATCGTCGCGCAAGGCGGCGGCGAGTTCGGTCATGGTGGCGTCGAGATCCGTGGCGGACTGGCCGGCATCCGTCGCCATGTCCTGCAAGGCGCCGACAGAAGCCAGGCCATCGCGCGTGGCGCGCTCGGCTTGGCGCGTGCTGATCTGGAGATCCTTGCTCAGGCCCGCCTGCGCTTCGACGAGGCCGGACATGCTGCGCGTGGCCGCATCCATGGCGTCGACGGCCTCGGCCAGTCCGGCCATGGCCGAGACGGCCGAGTCGGTCGCGGCGCGGATGGCCGCGACATGTTCGGCCACGCGATCCGTCGCGCGTGCGGTCTGACCGGCGAGAGACTTCACCTCCTGGGCGACGACGGCAAAGCCCCTGCCGGCCTCGCCGGCACGCGCCGCCTCGATGGTGGCGTTCAACGACAGCAGATTGGTCTGCGAGGCGATGGACTGGATCAGTCCCACGACCTCACCGATGGCCTCGCCGCGTTCCGAAAGCCCGCGCACGGTCGCGCCTGCGCGGTCGATGGTGGCGGCAGCCTGCTGAAACGACGCGCGCGACCCCGAGATCTTCGCGCCGACGTCGGCAATGGACGCCGCGAGCCGCTCCGAACCCTGGGACGCCTGCGAGAGGCTTCCGTTCGCGGTGGAGAAAAGCTCGGCGGCGCGCTGGGCGCATCGCGCGCTTTCGGCCGACAGGGTGGCGAGCCGGTGCGCCATGGCGGCGGCCGTGAGCGCGCCGCCGTGCCGAGTCTCGAAGCCGGCCTGCGCCTGCGACCTCACCTCGGACATCAGCGCCGCCATGCGGGCGCGGCGATCGGCGCGGGATTCAGCATCGATGGCCGCATCGTCCAGGCCGCGTGCGGCCTGCCGGAGGGTGGTGAGATTGGGCACGTCCGATCGCTCGGGGCGCGGCGCTCCGGCCGAACGTCGCAGGGCCTCGAAAGCGGGATCGAGATCGCCCGATCCCGGTCGCATCAATTGAATGCCGAGCACGGCGAAGACCAGGAGGACCGCAAGGCTGGCGAGGCCGGCCACGATGCCGATGCTGACCGGGTCCGAGGGAGTCGACGGGGCTGCCACGATCAGGCCGAGCATCAGTGGCACGACGATGAGTGCGCAACCGACGATGTACCTGTACAGGCGCCCGGTGCTGACGGAGTTGGATCTGGACGCGGGCGGCTCTTCGCGGGGCTTCAATGCGGCGGTTCCGAACACCGGCGTGCGGGACTGCCGTGTATGCGGCCCGGCCAGTTAAATCCAGGTAAAACCATCGATTTCTGCGCTTCAGCGGACATGCAGCATCTCGGCGAAGCGATCCGACAGAAGGAACTCGAGTTCCTGCTCGCGCGTGTAGGTCACGGGATCCAGCCGCTCCAGTTCCGAATCGACGCGCCCGGGATGACACATGATGAGATGCCTCGGCCCGGGGGCCAGCAGGAAACGGGCGAAGTCCGCCGCATAGTCGCGGCGCGGATCGAAGGCGGAAAAGCCCGAAAATCCCTCGTTGGTGGAGAAGCCGCGCTTGCGCGCCAGGCTGCGGAACCCCCGTCCGACGGCCGCGACCAGAAGCGCCTTCGGGGCTTCGACGCGACGCTGGAGGATGCGGCCGAATCGGTCGGAGCTGTCGCGGAGCCAGAGCTTGCCGGCCCAGCCGCGCCCGTTCAGTTCGTCCAGCAGCCACTCCCTGATGCCCGGCAGCATGTGGACGTGCTGGTGGCCATCGACGAACGCCGGGGGAGCGCCGTAGTGCTCGCCGAAGGCCTGAACCTGCGCGGCGATCTCGGCCCGCACCTCGGCTTCCGGCAGACCGCCGGCCTGGGACATGCGGATCCAGCGGCCGATCGAGGGCAACCGGCCCGCGGGCGCGAGCTTGCGCATGGCGGTGAGCGGCGGCCCGAGGGTGAGGTCCAGATGCAACCCGACCTGAACGGCGTTCCCCAGGCTGGCAATGTCCTGCGCGGCGCTGCGCCAATGCGGCCGGGTCGTCATCACGCCGGTGGCGTCGAGGCGTCCGGCCTCGACGGCTTCGAGAATGCCCATGCTGACCGAAGGGGTGAGCGCGTAATCGTCGGCGCAGAGCTTGAAGTCGCGGCCGGTCGCCATCTTGGATCCAGAATTCATCGAGCCACCCTAGCCTACCCTCGGGCCGTGAGAAACCCGCGGCATGCGCCGAAAGCCCTGTGCGCTTGCCTAATGGCCCCGTGCGCAATAGGCATTTCCGAGCCCGAATAGCGGCGCAGCCGACGGAAGTGCGCATGAGCCCTGTCTTGTCCGAATCGACATCGTCCGAGCCGCCGGAACTTTCGGTCGTCGTCCCGGTGTTCAACGAATCCGAAAACCTCGAGCCGCTCGTCAAACGCCTGACGCCGGTTCTGGAGCGCAGCGTCGCTTCCTACGAGATCGTGTTCATCGACGACGGTTCGAGCGACGACACGCTCGCGACCCTGCGCCTCCTGCACGGGCGGGACCCGCGGTATCGCGCCGTTTCGTTCAGCCGGAACTTCGGCAAGGAAATCGCCATCGCGGCCGGGCTCGATCATGCGCGGGGCCGCGCCGTCGTCATCATGGACGCCGATCTGCAGCATCCGCCCGAAATGATCGAACGCTTCGTCGAACTCTGGCGCGAGGGATTCAAGAACGTCTACGGGACACGCGTCGACCGCACGAAGGATTCGGCGTTGCGTCGCATGCTGACGCGGCGGTTCTACCAGATCTTCGAGAATTTTGGCGAGACGGGCCTGCCGGAAGGCGCGGGCGATTACCGGCTTCTGGACAGGCAGGCCGTCAACGCCCTGAAGTCGATGCCCGAGCGGGCGCGCTTTTCCAAGGGATTGTTCGCCTGGATCGGATTCAAATCCATCGGCGTGCCGTTCGACGTGGAAGATCGGCATAGCGGCACCTCCAAGTTCAGCTACCGCAAGCTGACGCGGTTCGCGCTCGACGGCCTGATGTCGTTCTCGACCCTGCCGCTGAAGGTCTGGACCTATGTCGGCACGCTCGTGTCGATGTTCGCGCTCGCCACGGCGATCTACTTCATCGTCCAGACCGTGACGATCGGCGCCGACGTTCCGGGCTATGCGTCGTTGATCGTCTCGATCATGTTCTTCGCGGGCATCCAGCTGATGTCGCTCGGCATCATCGGCGAATATATCGGGAGGATCTTCGCCGAAGTGAAGAGGCGGCCGCTGTATCTCGTGGCCGAGAATCTGGGCGATCCCCAGACCTCGCCGGGAGACCCCGGGCATCCGCAGTTCGACCGGCGGATCTGAGGCGCGATGTACCGCAATCTCTTCTCGGTCGGCGCCTTCACCCTGCTGTCGCGCATCACCGGATTCCTGCGCGACGTGGTTTTGGGGGCCGTGCTGGGCGCGGGCGCGCTGGCGGACGCCTTCTACATCGCCTTCCGGCTGCCCAACCATTTTCGCGCCATCTTCGGCGAGGGCGCGTTCAACGCGGCATTCGTGCCGAGCTATTCGCGCGTGCTCGAGACGCAGGGCATGTCGCGCGCGAAGCTGTTCTCCGGCCAGATCCTCACCCTGCTGCTGATGTCGCAGGTGGTGCTGCTGGCGCTGGCCTGGATCTTCACCGCGGAGCTGGTGGCGCTGCTGGCGCCGGGACTGACGCAGGATGCCGGCCAGATGAGCGCCGCCGTCACGATGACGCGCATCACCTTCCCGTATCTCCTGTTCATCACGCTGGTGACGCTTCTGTCGGGTGTGCTCAACGCCAATGGCAAGTTCGCCGCAGCGGCTTTCGCGCCCGTGCTGCTCAACCTCGTGATGGTCGGCTTCCTGGGGATCGCGTTCCTGTTTCCGGACGCCGGGGTGGCGGCGAGCTTCGGCATTCTGACGGCGGGCATTCTGGAGTTTCTCCTGCTCGTCTTCGCGGCCCGCGCCGCTGGCGTTTTCGGCCGCATCGCGCGGCCGGGCTGGACCGCCGACGTGAAGCAATTCTTCACCGCTCTGGGGCCGGCGGTCATCGGCTCGGCCGGCGTGCAGATCGCGCTGTTCGCCGACACGATCATCGGTTCGCTGCTGCCGACCGGCGGGATCTCGTCGATCTACTACGCCGACCGCATCTACCAATTGCCCATCGGGGTGATCGGCATCGCGGCCGGGACGGTGCTGCTGCCGGAGATGAGCCGCAGGCTCGCGGGTGGCGACGCCGACGGGGCGTTCCAGGCGCAGAATCGCACCATGGCGCTGACGATCGCGCTGTCGGCGCCCTTCTTCGTGGCGTTCACCACCATCCCGCACCTGATCATGACGGGCGTCTTCCAGCGCGGCAATTTCAGCCCCGAGGCGGCGGCGGCCGCCGCGCGCGTGCTCGGCGCCTACGGCTATGGGCTGCTGGCGATCGTGCTGATCCGCTCGGCCATCGCGAGCTTTCAGTCGCAGGGCGATACGCGCACGCCCATGATCGTCTCGCTGACCGCCGTCGCGGCCAATGTCGCGCTGAAGATCGTGTTGTTCCAGCCGCTGGGCGCCGTCGGTCTCGCGGCCGCCACCGCGGCGGGCGCGTGGATCAATTTCGGCCTTCTGGTCGTGCTCGCCATGCGATCGGGCTCCATGCGACCGGATTCCTTGCTGAAGCGCGTCATCGTCGCGACTGCTCTGGCGTCCGTCTGTCTCGCGACCGTGGCCCTGCTGGGCGCTGGCCCCGCAGGACAGGCCGCCGACGCCTTCGGGGCGCTTCGGAGCGAGGCGCAGCTCGCACTACTTGGGCTCGCCGGAGCCGTGGTCTATGGCGTCGCGCTGTTCGGCTTCCTGCGCGCCCTCGGTGTGCGCCCGGGACGGCTGAAGCCCCTTCCCCGCCGCACACCCGCGGATGCGACACCCGCGGATGCGACACCCGCGCCTCAGCCGCCGCCCGACTGACGCGCGGCAATTCGCGCGCTCGCCCCGCGCGGCCATGTGCCGGATAGTGCGGAAACGTCAACGAGCAAAGCACTGGACGCGCATGCCTTTGCACCTGCGCAGGAACATCGGCAAAATCGACCGGCTTTGCCGTATCGCGGTCGGAATCGGGCTCGTCGCATACGCGCTCCAGGTCGGGTTTCCGGCGACCGGCTGGAACCAGCTCGGCTGGATCGGTCTCGCGCCGCTGCTGACCGGCCTGTTCGGCTATTGCCCGATCTACGATCTGGTCGAGATCGACACCTGCGGCGAGCCGCGCGACGGCGGGGGCCCGCCTCGGCCAAAAGACTGAGTTGCAGCGCCGTACAGGCCGTGGCTCTCCTTCTGGACCGGCACGGCCGGCAGGAGCGCAGCCGATGGACAGGTCCGAGCTTTATGTCTTCGACGCCTACGGGACGCTGTTCGACGTCCATTCGGCCGTGGCGCGTTACAGCGCAGAGCTGGGCCCCGAGGCGAAGCGGCTGTCGGAACTCTGGCGCAGCAAGCAGCTCGAATACACCTGGGTGCGGACACTGGCGGGCGTCTACAGGGAATTCGACACCCTCACGGCCGAGGCGCTCGACACAGCTGCGGAGATTTGCGGGGGCGTGACGCCCGCGCTGCGGTCCGATTTGCTGAAGGCCTACCGGCAGCTTGACGCTTTTCCGGATGCAGCGCCGGCGCTGGCGGCGCTCAGGGCGCGCGGCGCGCGCACGGCGATCCTCTCCAACGGCGTGCCGGCCATGCTCGACGAAGCCTTGCTGTCGTCCGGGTTATCCGGTCTCTTCGACGCCGTCCTGTCGGTGGATGCGATCGGGGTCTATAAAACCGCCCCGGCGGCTTACGGGCTGGTGACGGACAGGTTTTCGGCCACGCCCGAGGAGGTCGTGTTCCTGTCGTCGAACCGCTGGGACATCGCTGGAGCGGCGGCCTTCGGCTTCCGCGCCGTCTGGGTCAATCGCACCTCGCAACCCGACGAATATGCCGAACTCACCCCTCGGGCGATCCTCAAAACGCTTGACGGCCTGCCCGGATTGATTGTCTGAGCAGGGGCGCGGCCCCATATCTCACCGCCGGCGAGCCTTTGTGATGAACATTCGAATGACCACGTCCGCCCCTTCCGTGCTGAACACCGTGGCTGCGCTGCGCCGGCAGGTGGCTGGCTGGCGGCGCGCCGGCGAGACGGTGGCGCTCGTGCCGACCATGGGGGCGCTGCATCCCGGGCACCTGTCGCTCGCCCGGCTGGCGATGGACCGGGCCGACCGCTGCATCGTGTCGATCTTCGTCAATCCAACGCAGTTCGGACCGGGCGAGGATTTTGGGAGCTACCCGCGGTCGCTGGAGGCGGACATCGCGCAATTGCGCGACATCGGGGTCGACGCCGTGTTCACGCCCGATGCCACGCAAATGTATCCGCAAGGCTTTGCGACGACGATTGCGCTGAAGGGACCGGCGGAAGCCGGACTCGAGGACAAGTTCAGGCCGACGCATTTTTCCGGCGTCGCCACCGTGGTGGCCAAGCTGCTGATCCAGTGCATGCCGGATCTGGCCGTCTTCGGCGAAAAGGATTTCCAGCAGCTCGCGGTGATCCGGCGGCTGACGGCCGATCTCGATCTGCCGACCACGATCTTCGGCGCACCGACGCTCCGCGAAGCCGACGGACTCGCGATGTCATCGCGCAACGTCTACCTGTCGCCCGAAGAGAGACGGGTCGCGCCGCTGCTGCGCGAGACGCTCGGCGGCACGGCCGACGTCATTGCGGCGGGCCGCGACCCCGGCGCGGCGATCGAGCGCGCCTGCGAGGCGATCGAACAGGGTGGCTTCAAGCTCGACTATCTGGAGTTCCGCGATGCCGCATCGCTCGGCCCGGCGGTGCGCGGACAGGCGGCGCGGCTGCTGGTGGCGGCACGCATCGGCCGGACCCGGCTGATCGACAATGTCGCGGTGTCTTACGGCGGAGGCAATGAGCCATGACCTATCTGAAGGACGCATCGGCCGATCAGACGCCGGCGCAGCCCCGCAAGGCGGTCACGCTCGGCGAACTGGCGCGCATGCATGCGCAGGGCGAGAAGATCGCGGTGCTGACCTGCTACGATTCGAGCTTCGCGACGCTGCTCGACCGCTGCGGCGTGGACGTTCTGCTCGTCGGCGATTCCATGGGCAACGTGCTGCAGGGCCATCGCTCGACACTGCCGGTGACGCTCGAACAGATGGCCTATCACACGGCCTGCGTGGCGCGCGCCGGAACGCGCGCTCTGGTCATGGCCGACATGACCTTCGGCTCCTATCAGGAGAGCCCCTCGCAGGCGATGCGCAACGCCGCGCAATTGATGGCGGCCGGCGCCCAGATGGTGAAGATCGAAGGCGGCGCGCATGTGGCCGAGACGGTGCGCTTCCTGGTCGAGCGTGGCGTGCCGGTCTGCGCACATATCGGCCTGACGCCGCAATCGGTGCACCAGCTCGGCGGCTATCGCGTCCAGGGTGCGACGCCGGATTCGGCCGCGCGCCTGCGCGAAGAAGCGCTGGCGCTCGAGCAGGCCGGCGCGGCGCTGATCGTCATGGAAATGATGCCCGCAAGCCTCGGGCGCGAGATCACGCAGTCGCTCCGCACGATGGCGACGATCGGCATCGGGGCCGGACCCGATTGCGACGGCCAGGTGCTGGTGCTGCACGACATGCTGGGCATTTATCCCGGCCGCAAGCCGCGCTTCACGCGCGACTTCATGCCTGGCGCAGGAACGATCGACGCGGCCGTCGGCGCCTATGTGCATGCCGTGAAGGCCGGGACGTTCCCCGGCCCGGAGAATTGCTACTGAGCTTCGTCGCTCCGCCCGCCCTGACCGCGGGGCCAACGACGACGGCTCGCCGTCAGGTCGACAGCGTGTCCAGCACCCGCGCCCAGCTGCGCGCACCCTTGTGGAACGAGGACATTTCGTATTTCTCGTTGGGCGAGTGAATGCGGTCGTCGTCGAGGCCGAAGCCGATCATCAGCGTGTCCATGCCGAGATCCTTCTTGAATGCGCCGACGATCGGGATCGAGCCGCCCGATCCCGCCAGCACCGGCTCCCTGCCCCACTCCTGATGCAACGCGCGACGCGCCCGCGCCAGCGCTTCGGACGAGAACGGCAGCTGCAGCGCGGGCGATGCGCCGTGCGACAGAAACTCGGCGCGGCAATCGGCCGGCAGACGTTCGCGCACGAAGGCCCGGAAGGATTCGACGACGGCGTCCGGGTCCTGCTTGCCGACGAGACGGAACGAGAATTTGGCGCTGGCCTGTGCCGGCAAGACGGTCTTCGAGCCCTTGCCCGTGTAGCCGCCGACGATGCCATTCACGTCGCAGGTCGGGCGCGACCAGATCTGTTCGAGCACGCTGCGGTCGTGTTCGCCGGCCGGCTCCGACAGGCCGACGTCGGCGAGGAATTTCTGCTGGTCGAAATCGAGCGCGTGCCATTGTTCGGCGACATCGTGCGGCAGATCCTCGACGCCGTCGTAAAACCCCGGCAGCGCGACGCGATTCTGATCGTCGTGCAAATCGGCGACGATGCGGCCGAGCACGCGAATCGGATTGATGGCCGGACCGCCGAACATGCCGGAATGCAGATCACGCGAGGCCCCGTGGACGATCACCTCCTCGAGCACGAGCCCGCGCAGCATGGTGGTGATCGCGGGCGTGTCCTTGTTCCACATGCCGGTATCGCAGACGAGCATGAGATCTGCCTTCAGCTCGTCCCTGTTGGCGGCAAGGAAGTCGGGTAGCGACGGCGAGCCGGTTTCCTCTTCGCCTTCGAAGAGAATGGTCACGTCGCACGGCAGCCCGCCCGTCTCCATGAAGGCGCGGCAGGCCTCCACGAAGGTCATGAGCTGGCCCTTGTCGTCGGCTGCGCCGCGCGCGACGATGCGCTGGCCCTCCGGCGTTTCGGCGAGATGCGGCTTGAACGGATCGGTTTCCCAAAGTTCGAGCGGATCGGCCGGCTGCACGTCGTAATGGCCGTAGAATAGCACATGCGGCACGTCGCGACGCTTGGCCTTGGCGTGCGCCACCACCATCGGGTGTCCCGCCGTCTGGCGCAACGAGACCTCGAAGCCGAGGCTCTTCAATTCGTCCACCAGCCATTGTCCCGCGCGCTGGCAATCCTGCGCGAAAGCCGGATCGGTCGAGACTGAAGGGATCGCCAGCAGGCCGAACAGCCGCTGCACGGCTGCGTCGAGATTGGAGTCGATCTTGCCGAGAACCTGTTCGATGGCGGGCATGCGTGATCCTTGTTGATGACGTTGAAAACGTGATGCAGGAGGAACGCGCGCAGGCCCGCGCCGTTCACTTCTTCATCATGCCGCCGAGCACGTTGCGCAGGATCACCCGGGTGATCTGCGTGCCGATGGAGCGGGCGGCCGATTGCGTCGCCGAGCGGATGATCATCTCGCCGGGCGACATGCGCTTGCGGCCCTTGCCATTGCCGCCGCTGGAACCGCCCAGCAGCCCGCCCAGCATGCCGCCGATCGTGCCCATGATGCCGCCCTCGCCTTCCGTTTCCGCCTTTTCGGCGGCGGCTTTCTCGCCGGCCCGCTTGGCCAGCATCTCGAAGGCGGATTCGCTGTCGACCAGCGTATCGTATTTGCCCTTCAGCGGGCTCGCCGCGATGATCTTCTGGCGTTCAGCCTCGGTGATCGGGCCGACGCGCGAATCTGGCGGCGCCACGAGCGCGCGCGCCACGATGGCGGGCGTTCCCTTGCCTTCGAGCATCGACACGAGCGCTTCGCCCACGCCGAGTTGCGTGATCGCCTGGCCGGTGTCGAAAGACGGGTTCTGCCGGAAGGTTTCGGCGGCGGCGCGCACGGCGCGCTGGTCGCGCGGCGTGAAGGCCCGAAGAGCGTGCTGCACGCGATTGCCGAGCTGCCCCAGCACGACCTCGGGAACGTCGAGCGGGTTCTGGGTGACGAAATACACCCCCACGCCCTTCGAGCGAATGAGGCGCACGACCTGTTCGATCGCATCCATCAGCGCCTTGGGGGCATTGTCGAACAGCAGATGCGCTTCGTCGAAGAAGAAGACGAGCTTGGGCTTGTCGAGATCGCCCACTTCGGGAAGCGTCTCGAACAGTTCAGACAGCATCCAGAGCAGGAAGGTGGCGTAGAGGCGCGGCGAGCGCATGAGCTTGTCGGCCGCCAGAATGTTGATGAAGCCGCGTCCGTCGCGGTCCTTGCGCATGAAGTCCTGAATGTCGAGCGCGGGCTCGGCGAAGAAATTCAGCGCACCCTGGTTTTCGAGCACGAGGAGCTGGCGCTGGATGGCGCCGACCGACGCCGCAGAGACGTTGCCATATTTCGTCTTGATGTCGGCTGCGTTGTCGGAAACGAATTGCAGCAGCGCGCGGAGATCCTTCAGGTCGAGCAACAGCAGCCCCTGCTCGTCCGCGACCCGGAAGGCGATGTTGATGACGCCTTCCTGCGTGTCGTTGAGCTCGAGCAGGCGCGACAGCAGCAGCGGCCCCATTTCTGAAATCGTGGCGCGGACGGGATGCCCCTGCTCGCCGAACAGATCCCAGAACACGACCGGAAATTCATCGGGCGTGTAGGCCACGCCGATGTCGGCGGCGCGCTTGACGAAGGGCGGCTTCGAATCGCCCACCATGCTGATTCCCGAGAGGTCGCCCTTCACGTCGGAGGCGAAGACCGGCACGCCTGCATTGGCGAAACCTTCCGCCAGAACCTGCAGGGTGACGGTCTTGCCTGTGCCGGTCGCCCCCGTGACGAGACCGTGGCGATTGCCCAGCGGCAGCAGGAGGTATTGGTACTCCTCGCTTTTACCGACCAGAATTTTGCCAGCCTGGTGTTTGGGATCGTCTGACATGTAGTCGGCTCCGGGAAAGTCGTCGACGCGACGGCGCGGGAGGCCGAAGCAGTTCGCTCCGTTTATAGGCCAGACGCCGCCGCCTTTCCACAGCGCGGGCGAAGGCGCCATCCGAAGGCATCAGTTGCCGAGACTTGATTTCCACGCCCGGCCCGATGACATAGGCGCGAGAGACATCAAACCATCCGAGCGACGAGGACCACATGCAAGAGATCATCGACCGGGTCGCCACTGCGGCCGGCATCGACCCGGAGACGGCCGCGAGGGCGATCGGCATCATTCTCGGCTTCCTGCAAAAGCAGGGCCCGGCCGAGGAAGTCGGGCAGTTGATAGGCGCAATGCCGGGCTCGGCCGATCTCGCGGAGGCCCATGGCGGCGACGCGGGCGGCGGTGGCGGCCTCATGGGCATGATGGGCGGCGGCGGCCTGATGGCGCTGGCAGGCCAGCTCACGGGCATCGGTCTGGGCATGGGCGAGATGCAGTCCGTCGGCAAGGAATTGTTCCAGGTCGGCCGCGAGCGCGCCGGCGAGGACACGGTCGGGGCCATCGCGGGATCGATCCCGGGCCTCAGCCAGTTCACCTGATTTTTTGACCCGCGCCGCCGATTGTGCGGCGCGGCATTCGACAAAGGGCGTGTGGTTTCGCGCGGCGCGGCGTGCCAGAACAGGAGCGCGCCCGCAGATCGACGAGAGCCATGGCCGCCGACAGACCGACCCACACCACGCCCAATCCGAGGCCCCGCACGACGCCTGCCGAACCCGGCTTCATGGGCGGCTTCCCGGCCGTGGACGAGGCGCATTGGCGCGGGCTCGTCGACAAGGTCTTGAAGGGCGCCCCCTTCGAAAAGCTCGTGGGCCGCAGCTATGACGGGCTCGAGATCCAACCGCTCTATGCCCGCGCCGCCAATGCGACGCCCCTTGCCAGCGCACACGACGGCGCGTGGGACATGTTGGCGCGCATCGACCATCCAGACGCTCTGGACGCCCATGCGCAGGCGCTGACCGATCTGGAAAATGGTTCGAACGGCCTGCATCTCGTGTTTCGCGGCGCGCGGTCGGCGCGCGGGTTCGGCCTGCCCACCGATGCACGGTCGCTCGAGCGGGCGCTGGAAAGCGTCGTGCTGGAGACCGGACTGACCATCGCGGTGGACGCTGGAGAGGCGGCGTCGGACATCGCCGGCCATCTGGCCGGCCTGGTCGAGGCGCGCGGCCTGAAGCCGGGCGAAGTACGGATCCTGTTCGGGCTCGATCCCATCGACGCGGGCGACCACGGGCGCAGCTCGATCCCGGCGTCGTTCGCCACGACCGTCAAGCGCTTGCGGGACGCCGGGCACGTCGCGCCGATTGCGGCAGCGGATGCGCGCTTCGTGCACGATGCCGGAGGCTCCGAGGCGCAGGAACTCGCAGTCCTGCTCGGTTCGGCCGTCGCCATGCTGCGGTCGCTGGTCGATGCCGGGATCGCTCTTCAGGATGCACGCGACGCGATCTTCTTCCGGGTCGCGGCGGATGCCGACCAGTTCATGACCATCGCCAAGCTGCGCGCCCTGCGGCGGCTCTGGGCGCGGATCGAAGAGGCCTGCGGCCTCGACCCGAAGCCTGCGGTGATCCATGCGGAAACGGCCTGGCGCATGATGACGCGCCGGGACCCGTGGGTGAACCTGCTGCGCGCCACGGTGGCGGCCTTCGCGGCGGGTGTCGGCGGGGCGGACCACGTCAGCGTGCTGCCCTTCACGCAGGCCCTCGGCCTGCCGGATGCGTTCGCGCGGAGGCTGGCGCGGAACACGCAGTTGATCCTGCTCGAAGAGGCCAATCTCGGCCGCGTCGCCGATCCCGCTGCGGGAGCTGGCGGGTTCGAAACGCTGACGGAGGAGTTGGCGCAGAAAGGCTGGGCATTGTTTCAGGGGGCCGAGGCGGCCGGCGGTCTTTGCGCGCATCTGCCGGCTCTCGCCGCCGAGGTTGCGCGCGTGCGGACCGAGCGGCTGAAAAACGTGGCGCGGCGCAAGGATCCGCTGACCGGCACGAGCGAATTCCCCAATCTCGCGGAAGCGCCCGTCGAGGTGCTGGCGACCCTGCCCGCGCAAAGCGACGCCGGGCTCTTTCCCGCCATGCGGCTCGCCCAGAATTTCGAGCGTCTTCGCGACCGCTCCGACGAGACCCTCGCGCGGACGGGACAGAGGCCGCGCGTCTATCTGGCGACGCTCGGGTCCATCGCGGACTTCACCGCGCGCGCCATGTTCGCCCGCAGCTTCTTTGAAGCGGGCGGGTTCGAGGCCGTTTTCGCCACGCAGTCCGACACGCCCGACGTGAGCGCGGCTGACTTTGCGACGAGCGGCGCGAGGCTCGCCTGCATCTGCACCACGGATGCACTCCTGGCCGAACACGGTTCTGCGTTTGCGGCCACGCTCGCCGCCGCGGGTGCGCGCCATATTTACTCTGCCGGGAGGCCAGGCGCGCAAGAAGCGGCTCTGCGCGAGGCGGGTGTGGCGGAGTTCATCTTTGCCGGATCCGATCTCGTCACGACCCTCGAGGCAGCGCACCGGGCGACTTCCTGAAGCAGGAGGTTTTCATGGTGTCAGGACTGAGAAGCGCGGCGCTCGCATGTACGGTCATCGCCGGGGCGATGAGCGCCGCACCCGCGACGGCGGCCCCCAATGACGGGCGCTGGGCCGTGACCGTGGTGACTGAAAATGGCACGTGCGAAGTCTATCGCTGGGAATTCGCGGTCGCGGAAGGACGCGTGTCGCCGATCGGCGATGCAGCCGCACGGGCGAGCGGACGCATCGATCCGAAGGGACGCGTCAACGTGACGTTCACGCGCGGCTCGGACACGCTGTCGGCAACGGGCGCAGTCGCGGGCGCGAATGGATCGGGCCGATGGACGTCGCCGAGCCGCCAGTGCAATGGCCGCTGGACGGCCGAGAAGACCGGCTGAAGCGCAATTCGTGAGCGCGGCTTGCGACCTTGATCCTACGGGACAAGGGCGCGGGCGCGTCGTATAAGCGGTGCAGCAATCACGCATGATGTGCGGTCTTCCGCATGTCGTGCGGCCCGAAGCTGGACGGCGCGCATGGTTTCCATCCCGGATTTCTCCAAGATCGATTACAGGCCCGGCCGGGCTGCCGCGCCGCACGCCGCCGCCGCCCCGTGGCTCACGCCGGAGAACATTCCGGTGAAGGGCGCGTATGATGCGGCTGATGTCGCGGGTCTGGATTTTCTCGACACGTATCCGGGCGCAGCGCCCTATCTGCGCGGCCCCTACCCGACCATGTACGTCAACCAGCCGTGGACCGTGCGCCAATATGCCGGATTCTCGACGGCCGAGGATTCCAACGCCTTCTATCGCCGCAATCTCGCGGCCGGCCAGAAAGGCCTGTCGGTCGCGTTCGATCTGGCGACGCATCGCGGCTATGACTCCGATCATCCGCGGGTCGCCGGCGACGTCGGCATGGCCGGCGTGGCGATCGATTCCATCTACGACATGCGCACGCTGTTCTCCGGCATCCCGCTCGATCAGATGTCGGTGTCGATGACGATGAACGGCGCGGTGCTGCCGGTTCTGGCGCTCTACATCGTGGCGGCGGAGGAACAGGGCGTGCCGATGGCGAAGCTGTCGGGCACGATCCAGAACGACATCCTCAAAGAATTCATGGTGCGCAACACCTACATCTATCCGCCGCTGCCTTCGATGCGGATCATCTCGGACATTTTTTCGTTCACCTCGTCGAACATGCCGAAGTTCAACTCGATCTCGATCTCCGGCTATCACATGCAGGAGGCTGGCGCGACGCAGGACCTCGAACTCGCCTATACGCTGGCGGATGGCGTCGAATATATCCGCGCGGGCATCGCGGCGGGCCTGAGCGTCGACCAGTTCGCGCCGCGCCTGTCGTTCTTCTGGGCCATAGGCATGAACTTCTTCATGGAGGTGGCCAAGCTGCGCGCCGCGCGGCTGCTGTGGGCCAATCTCGTCAAGCAATTCGAGCCCAAATCCGAAAAGTCGCTTCCGCTGCGCACGCATTCGCAGACGAGCGGCTGGTCGCTGACCGCGCAGGACGTGTTCAACAACGTCATGCGGACGCAGGTCGAGGCCATGGCGGCGACGCAGGGACACACGCAATCGCTGCACACCAACGCGCTCGACGAGGCGCTGGCGCTGCCGACGGATTTTTCCGCGCGCATCGCCCGCAACACGCAGCTCTTCCTGCAGCAGGAGAGCGGAACGACGCGGATCATCGATCCGTGGGGCGGCTCGTTCTACGTCGAACGCCTGACGGCCGAACTCGCCAAGCGGGCGCAAGCGCATCTCGACGAGGTCGAGACACTCGGCGGCATGGCGCGGGCGATCGACGCGGGGATTCCGAAGCTGCGCATCGAGGAAGCGGCGGCGCGCACGCAGGCCCGCATCGATTCCGGCCGCCAGGCGGTGGTGGGCGTCAACATGTTCAAGCCGGTGGACGAGCAGCCGATCGACGTGCTGAAGGTCGACAATTCGTCGGTGCGGCAGCAGCAGATCGAGAAGCTGCGACGCCTGCGTGCGGAGCGCGATGCCGGCGAGGTGACGCGCGCACTCGAGGCGCTGACGGCCGGCGCTGCCGGTGGCGGCAACCTGCTGGCGCTGTCGATCGAGGCGGCGCGCGCGAAGGCGACGGTCGGGGAGATTTCCGATGCGCTGGAGAAGGTTTTCGGACGTCACCGCGCCGAGATCCGCACGATCAAGGGCGTGTACAGCGACGAGGCCGGCGCTGGCGCCATCGAGCGCGTGCAGCGCGTCACCCGCGCATTCATGGAGAACGAGGGCCGCAAGCCGCGCATACTCGTCGCCAAGGTCGGACAGGACGGACACGACCGCGGCCAGAAGGTGATTGCTTCGGCATTTTCCGATCTCGGTTTCGACGTCGACATCGGGCCGCTCTTCGCCACGCCCGACGAGGCCGCCACGCAGGCGGTGGAGAACGACGCCCATATCGTCGGCATTTCTTCACTGGCGGCGGGCCATCTGACGCTCGTGCCGGAGTTGCGCGCGGCGCTGGCGGCGCGCGGCCGCGCCGACATCATGATCGTGGTCGGGGGCGTCATTCCTCCGCAGGATTTCCAGGCGGTCCGCGACGCGGGCGCCAGCGCGATCTTTCCGCCCGGAACCGTGATCGCGGAAGCGGCCGAAACCTTGATCGAGGAACTGAACAAGCGACTGGGCTATGCGCAGCGGGAGTTGGCCTGAGGACTGAGGCTTCCGCGCGACCGCGTCAGATTTCGCTCAGGCGAGCTGAAAGCTGCGGCAGGGCCTCGATGCGCAGATCGGCGTCAGGCTCGAGCGTGCGGATCGTGCGCCAGGCCTCTCCGGACGGTTCGGTATGCACGAAGGTCCGGCGCTCATTCGCATCGATGACCCAGAGTTCCCGCACGCCATGACGCGCGTAGATGCGGGCTTTCAGTCCGTGATCATAAGGAAGCGTCGAGGCCGCAACCTCTATGGCGATGATCACGTCCGAGCCCTTGACCTGCTCGAGCTTCATCCCGTTCGGGTAGATGACGAGATCGGGCTCCAAGAATGTTCGCGACGAGAGGTAAATGGAACTTTCGACGCCGAGCCAGAGGCTGTTCGGCAAGCTTCGCGCCAATTTCAGCAGAAGCGTCGACTTGATCAGTTCATGAATATGACTTTTGGCCTGCATGGGGACAATTTCCCCTTCCACGAGTTCAAATTTTTCGTCTTCGGAAATGATTCCCGCCTCCTGCATGCGCAGGATTTCGGCCACCGTGAAGGAACGGCGGTCCAGGCCTTCGGCGGCGCGTGTCTTGACAGACGGCATGGCTCGGCAATCCAGGAAAAAACTGCCCCGACAAGAATGGCGCGAGCTTAACATGCAGCCGGCCGCGTGTCATGACGCGACCGCCCTACCCTCAGGGCATGGGCGCGGGCGGTGGCGGCAGCGGGCTGGAGCGCACCGTGTCGCTCGCGGCGCTGGCGGCTTCGCCCAGCGGCGTGGTGTTGGCGGCCACCGGCGCGATGTTGTTTCCGTCGATCATCGAGGTGACGCCCGCATCCTCGCGCCTCGGCGCGGAGAGTTGCGCCCCGATGGTGCGCACCACGAGCGGCGCATCGCCGTAGACGCTGTGGCCGATGAAGCCGCTCGACGCCGCCGACAGATCGAACACCTTCACGCCCAGGCGCGTGAGTTCGGCGCGATCGCGCGAGCTGCCCGGATCGAGCGCGCCGACGCGCGGACGCGCGCCTGCCAGCCGGCTCGACAGCGAGAGCGCGCGATCATGCGACGAGACGAAGATCGAGACGTTGGAACTCGGCACGCGCGCAAGCTGCGTGCGGAAGACGTTGAGGTCGATGTCGGGCGCGGCGAGCATGACAGCGCCGAGGCGACCGTCGAGGTTGCGGCTGCCCGACAGCGCGTTCTCGCGCAGCGCTTCCATGGCGAGCCAGGCTCCCATCGAATGCGCGAGCACGTGCACGCGGCCGACGCCCTCGACCTTGGCGAGGTCGCTCATCAGCTTGCGCAAGGCGTCGCGCGAGACGGTGGCGCTCTCCTTGTCGGAGACATAGGAGAACAGGTTGGATTGCGACGGCCAGGTGAACAGCACGGGCACGCCGCCGAAGCGGCCGTCGTTGACGATTTGCGCCAGACGGAAGCGCGCCTCCTCGAGCGAAGTGTTGAACCCGTGCACGTAAAGCAGGATGTCGCGGTTGGAACCGACGCGGCCCGACAGATAGGTGGCGACCTGCAGGCGGAAATCCTCGGGCTCGAGGCCACGGCCGCCCACGACCGCGAAATGCTTGTTCGGATCGACGCTGCCGAAAGTCGGCTCCTCGATCTCGCCGGGCTTGTGGCCGGGCGGCACGGAGACGATCGACAGAGCGTAATGCGCGCCGCCGTCCGAGACGGATTCGCCCGGCACGCGGGCGTCGCCCTTGCGGGTGGAGGCGACGAAGATCGACGTCGAGCGGCCGGCCGTCACGGCTTCGGAGCCGAACATGTTCCCGGCCGATGCACTCATGCCGGAAAGTCCGCCGCCCGGCATGCAGCCGCCGACGAGCGCGGACAGCGCGAGGGCTGCGACGCATGCCGCAAGGCGCCCGCGTGGGCTGGAAGCCGCAGGGTTACGATCGGTCGAGTGTCGAACGGCTTGGCTCACGTGATGTCCTTCGGGGACCCGCCGCAAGGATCCGGTCCTTTAAAAAGCCCGTAAAGATTGACGAAAAGTGAATCGTTCGACGTCGATCCCGGGTGCTTGCGGAGACTAGCCCGGGAAACGTGACCAGAATGGGACCTGTGTCGCCGCCCCGAAGGCTGCGTCCCGACATGTTGCCGATTTGACGCAGCGCGGACGCAGGCGCGAGACCTATACTGACACGATGAGCGATCCCACGCGGCGTTCGGGCGCCATCATCCTGGTGACGGGGTTCGGGGCATTCCCGGGCGCGCCCTTCAACCCATCGGCAGCCATCGTGTCACGCTTGGGCGGCCATGCGGCACGGCGGCTGGCGCGGCTGGGTGTGCTGATCGAGCCGAGAATCCTGCCCGTCGTCTTCGAGGGAGCGGAGGACCGTCTGTCGGCTCTTCTGGACGAGATCAGGCCCGACGCCGTGCTGCACATCGGACTCGCCGGGCGGCGGCGAGACCTCGGGGTGGAGAGTCGGGCGAGAAATGTCCTGTCGATGCTGCATCCTGACGCCGGCAAGCGCTTCGCGCGACAGAGGTGCGTCGAGGCTGGCGGTCCGGCGGCGCGGCCCGTGCGCCTCCCTGCGCGGCGCATGGCCGTGGCGCTGAGCCGCAGAGGAGCGGCGGCGCGGCCCTCCATCGATGCCGGGACCTATGCCTGCAACCAGACGCTCTTTTGCACGCTGGCGCGGGACGTGCGGCTGGCGGGGTTCATCCACGTGCCGCGCCCGCGCGGCCGACGCCGCCTCGATCGCGCGAAGAAAGCGGCGCGACCGACGCTCGCCGCCATGGCGCGCGGGATCGAAGACGTTCTTGTGCTGATCGCCATCGAGTTGCGACGCGCCCGCTGATCAGCGGGCCGGGACGTGAGGGCCGCGCGACGAGACCGCAATGGGCGCGCAATCCTTGCGGCCCGAGTCGAAGCAGCGCTGTCGCGCCTCGCTTTCGGTGAACAGCTTGAAGGTCCATGCCAGCAGCAGGGCGATGACGAGCAGGGTCGCGGCCGCCGCGAGATTGATGAAATCCCGCTGGGCGTAATCCGTTCGGTCCGGCGCTAGGCCGCTCCGGCCTTGCGGCGGAGGGACGAGACGGGGCATCGGCGGCTCTCCAGGGAGGACGTTTTCAGGCTCCTGCCGAATCTGGGCTTCGGCAATCCATCCGGCAAGGACAAAAAGAGCGCCGCGGAGGCCGCGACGCTCGCAATCCTGTCAGGAAAATCCGCAATCAGGCTTCGAAAAACACCGTTTCGTCGCCGCCCTGGATCCGGATGTCGAGGTGGTAGGCCTTGCCTGCCCCCTTGGCCGATTTGGCGATGATGGTGGCGCGGCGGTCTTCGGGAACGAGATTGAGGATCGTGTCCTCGGCATTCGAGGGTTCGTCGTCGAAGTAAAAGCGCGTGAACAGATGGGTCAGCATGCCGCGCGAGAAGACCGTGACGGCGAGATGCGGCGCCTGCAACTTGCCATCGGGGCCGGGCACGCGGCCTGGCTTGATGGTGGTGAAGCTGTAGGTTCCGTCGGGGGTCGATTCGGCGCGGCCGAAGCCCTTGAAGCCGCTGTTCGACTTGGCGTTGGACAGGCTGCCGTGGTCGAAGCCGCCCTTGGCGTCGGCCTGCCAGATTTCCACCATGGCGTCCGAGATGGCGTCGCCATTGCCGTCCAGCACGCGGCCCGTGAGGGTGATGCGCTCGCCTTCGATGCCCGGCACGGTGAGATCGGTCGAAAAGATCTCGTGCAGCGGATAACGGGACGGCGTGAGGCAATAGGCGAAATAGGGACCGACTGTCTGCGAGGGCGTAATTCCGGACATGTCAGCTCTCCATGGGCGTGGCGTTGCGGCCGCGCAGCACGATGTCGAAAGTATAGCCGAGCGCCCATTCGGGCTCGGTCACGTCGAGGTCGAACTTCGAGATCAGGCGGTGACGCGCCTGTTCGGGGACTTCGTTGAAGATCGGATCGTAGGGAAACAGCGGATCGCCCTCGAAATACATCTGCGTCACGAGGCGCGACAGGAACGAATGGCCGAACAGAGACAGATGGATGTGCGCCGGACGCCAGGCGTTGTGATGGTTGCGCCACGGGTATGGGCCGGGCTTGATCGAGGTGAAGCGATATCGGCCGTTCTCGTCGGTGACGACACGGCCCGCGCCCGAAAAATTCGGATCGAGCGGCGCCGGATGATCGTCGACGACGTGGACGTAGCGGCCTGCCGCATTGGCCTGCCAGATCTCGATCAGCGTGTTGGGCACGGGGCGGCCGTCCTCGTCGAGCACGCGGCCCTGCACGATGATGCGCTCGCCCTGCGGCTCGCCGGCGTGCTGGCGGGTGAGATCGTTGTCGGTCTCCTGCAGCACTTCATGCCCATACACCGGGCCGTTCAGCTCGGTCATGGTGTGCGGCAGGATGATCAGCGGCTTCTTGGGATGGCGAAGTCCTGTGCTCTTGTAGGTCGGCGAATCATATTTCGGATGAGCCTCGGTGAAGCTCTCCTTGGGATAGATGAGAGGCATGGCGTCGCTTCCACGTTGGGCGGTGAACGCGGGAGCGCGCCGCCGGTTCTTGTTTTCTCGGGTGGCGTCAGGCTGCGTGTGCAGCCTTGGCTTTTCCCGGATTGTCACGCCGCATGCGCGGCTTTGGTTCTGGCCTGGATGTCACGCAGGGTCTCGAGTTCCTGCGCGGTCGGCGCGGGAGTTTCCGGCACGTTGTCGATGTAGCGCGGCGTCCATCCGCAATTTTCGGCGATCTGCTCGCGCGTCACGCCGGGATGGATCGACACGATGGTCATTTCCATCGTCTCGGGATCGGGCTCGAAGACGCAGAGGTCGGTCATCAGGCGCGTCGGCCCGCGGCTCTTCACCTTCAGCTCGCGGCGCTCGCGGCCGGTCGGGCCGTGGCCCATCGAGGTGATGAAGGGCAGCTTGTCGACGAAGGCGCGCTTGCCCATCGCCATGGTGATGAAGATCTCGCCGCAATTGGTGGCGATCTCGGGCGCGCCGCCGCCGCCCGGCAGGCGCACCTTCGGCTTGTCGTAGGGGCCGACGACGGTCGTGTTGATGTTGGCGAATTTGTCGATCTGCGCGCCGCCAAGGAAGCCCACGGTGATGCGCCCGCCCTGCAGCCAGTAGCGGAACATTTCCGGGACCGACACGGTGCAGAGCGCGGTCTCGCAGAGTTCGCCGTCGCCGATCGACAGCGGCAAAACGTTGGGACGCGTGCCGATGGTGCCGGATTCGTAGATCAGCGTGATCTGCGGCGCATGCGTGAGGCGCGCGAGATTGCAGGCCGCCGAGGGCGCGCCGATGCCGACGAAGCAGACGTCGTCGTTCTTCAACGCGCGCGCGGCCGCGATGGTCATCATTTCATTGGGGGTGAAATCGGCCATCAGGCGGCGCTCCTCTTGGCATGGGCGGCGAAGGCTTCGGGCGTCTTGTCGAGCACGTTTTCCTTCATCCAGGCAAGGAAACCTTCGCGCTCGCGCGAGAGCTTGTCCCAGGCGATGTAGAAGGAATTGTCGCGCTTGTAATAGCCCTGCGCGTAGGAGGGATGCGCGCCGCCCGGCACCTGCGCGATGGCGCCGACGGTCCAGTGCGGCAGCACGACGGAATTGTAGGATTTGGCGTCGAGCTTTTCGACGATTTCCTCGACCGTCACGACCGTGCGCTTCGAGGCCAGCACGACTTCCTTCTGGCAGCCGACGATGCCTTCGAGCAGCACGTTGCCTTCGCGGTCGGCGCGGCCGGCATGGATGATGCCGACGTCCGGGCGGATGGCCGGCACGGTCGCCAGCACCTCGCCCGTGTAGGGGCACGTGACGCTCTTGATCTTGGGGTTCACCTTCGGGAGATCGACCCCGATATAGCCGCGCAGCACTGCGAACGGCAGGTTGGCGGCCCCCGCCTCATAGGCGTTGGCCATGGCGGCGTGCGAATGTTCCTCGATCGCCAGCGGCGCGGGCCACTGGTTTTCGACCGCGTCGCGGATGCGATGCGTCGAGCCGACGCCGGGATTGCCGCCCCACGAGAAGACCAGCTTGTCGGCGCAGCCCATGCCGATCAGTTGATCGTAGATGAGATCGGGCGTCATGCGGATCAGCGTCAGATGCTTGCGGCCCTGACGAATGACTTCGTGCCCGGCCGCGAAGGGGATGAGGTGGGTGAATCCCTCCATCGCCACCGTGTCGCCATCGCGCACGTTCTCGGCGATCGCCTCGGCGAGCGTCATGAATTTTGCCATCGAGCCTTCCCTTCGTGACGGCTTCAGCCGCCATTTTAGATCGGCCGCCTTTTTAGGGAAGCGGCGCGCGCCCGTTCGCATAGCGAACATTTATTCGGTTCGTGAACATCATAGGGCGGGGCGTGCGGGGGATCAACTATGGCGGTGTGGTGGGGGCGTCGTTGATGTGGGTCATGGCTTGGAGCAACTCTTCCAAGAGTTTCAACTCTCAAATAACCCGCCATCGGATTGCTCGTACGTCCAAATTCTTGCAAACTGCTTTCCATTTACAGCGTTGCGTCTTCACTCGTTCTTACATTTCAGAAGCAGTTATCGGTCCGCATGCGATTGAGCGAATTTTTTTTTGGAGCAAAGTAAGATGGTTGATCAGATTTCTGCAATTGTAGAAGCAGGTGACCTTCTGCCCCGAGGAGAGATACTAATTGGCCCTGCCGGGCTAGGCTGGGCTGCCGGCACGATTTCGTGGGGAGAAATTGCTCGCGTAGGAGGGAATGAGTCAGCGTCGGAATGGAATGCATTCAAAGGGCTGAGTTCAGCTGGACTACTTGGCATTGCAGCTGCTGCCGTCACCGGCCCAGTCGGTATTGGAGCTGCAGTCCTAGTGGGGGCGGCGCTAGGCACTAGTCGTCACGAGACTTTCGAGATCTGGAGTAATGATGGACGCTACGTGACGGTGAAGTGCCGCGTGGGGACAATGAAGAGAGCACGCGAGCTCAGAGACATCGCTGTTTGCGTGCTGAAGTCTGTAGGCAGTTTGCCAGCTGAAAAGTCAAACAAACGAAAACTTTTTATCTCATTCAGAAAATAAGCAATTTCAAAAACTGCCGGACTGCGTTCCATCTTCATCTGCGAAAAAATGATCATTGTGAGACGAAGCTTGCGGCTCCGCGCAGACTCTGGACAGCTTGACGAGGTCCTGATCGCCTTGCATTGCCCTGTCGAGAGAGATGGCGCCTGGTTCTGCGACTATTCCATCGGCTGGCCGGACGGACATCGACTCGCAGGCGGAGGGGCCGATTCCGTGCAGGCGCTGGTCAGCACCATGCAGAGGATCGCCGCCGAGCTTTACGCGAGCCAGTACCACAAGGACGGCTGCTGTTTCAGGAAGAACCGGGCGATGGATATGGGTTCCCTCCGACACGAAACATTCGCGATCTGCTTGTCGGTTATGATGCCTCATATCTGTGAGCGATCAGGCCCATTGGGCGCACCAGGGCGGATTGCCGCGTCGCTGCGCTCCTCGCAATGACGGCGCCCTTCCCGGCGTGTGATGCGCCGCCGCTCGCTTCCCACGTCATTGCGAACGGAGCGAAGCAATCCAGTGGCGCATGGCCGGGCGAGAGGCGCACCACGATGGATTGCCGCGTCGCTGCGCTCCTCGCAATGACGGAGCCCTTCCAGGCATGTGATGCGCCGCATCTCGCTTCCAACGTCATTGCGAGCGGAGCGAAGCAATCCATTGGCGCATGGCCGGGCGAGAGGCGCACCACGATGGATTGCCGCGTCGCTGCGCTCCTCGCAATGACGGCTC
>JAQGJH010000045.1 GCA_028290705.1 Hyphomicrobiales bacterium | reverse complement strand
GCCGAACTGGCGTCGATCCTGCGTTGGTATGTCGAGATGGGCGTCGACGTCGCGGTCGGCGACACGCCGCGCGATCATTTCGCCGAAGCCGCCGCCAAGGCTGCGGCGCCGCCGCCGCAGCGCGTCGTGCAGGACATGCCTGTTGAGAGTGCCGAGCCCGTGCAGCGCAGGCCTCCATCCCCCACCGGGCGTGTTGCGCCCGTAGGTCGGATGATCCAGGCGGCGGAGCCGATGTCGGTGCGCACCGCCGGTGGCAGCGGCGCCATTTCGCCTGAACTCGCACAGGCGCAGGCGCGCGAACTGGCGGCCGAGGCCGACACTCTCGACGCCTTGCGGGCGGCGCTGGAGAGTTTCGAGGGCTGCGCGCTGAAGCGGACCGCCAGCCAGCTCGTCTTCGCGGACGGCAATCCGCAAGCGCGCATCATGCTGGTGGGCGAGGCCCCGGGCGCGGACGAGGACAGGCAGGGCCTGCCTTTCGTCGGCCAGGCGGGCCGCATGCTCGACCTGATGCTGCGGGCGATCGGCCTCGACCGCACGCAGGTCTATCTCGCCAATGTGGTGCCGTGGCGACCGCCGGGAAACCGTTCTCCGACACAGCCGGAAATCGCCGCTTGCCTGCCCTTCGTGCAAAAGCAGATCGAGCTCGTGAATCCGGCTCTGGTCGTCGCCATCGGCAACATTTCCGTGCAGGCTCTTCTGGGTCTCCGCGAGACCATCGTGCGGGCGCGCGGCAAGTGGTTCGAGCTCGAGCTTTCGGGCGCCGACGGGGTCGAGAAACGCATTCCGACTCTGGCGATGTTCCACCCGGCCTATCTGCTAAAGGCGCCGGTGAACAAGCGTTACGCCTGGCAGGATCTGCGCAACCTGCGCAAGCAGATCGAGAAACTCGGGCTGCACACCGGAATGTCGGGAGCGAAAGGGTGAGCTTCGCGTTATGCCATTCACGGGTTAGAAAGAACCGCGACATGCGCCCGCCAAGAGCACCCGCGGCGGACGGCAGGAGAGACTTGCGATGAAATGGGAAGATTTCCGGCAGTCCGACAACATCGAGGACCGCCGGGGCGACGGCGGTGGCGGCGGCGGTGGCGGCTTTTCCCTGCCGGGCGGCGGCGGCGGGCTGGGCATCGGCACCATGATCGTGCTGGGCCTGCTCGGCTATGCGCTGGGCATCGACCCGCGCATCCTGATCAGCGGCGCCGAGATGGCGACGGGCGGAAGCCGGTCCGGCTACGTCGAGCAACAGCAACAGCAGCAGCGGCCCCAGGCCAGCAACCGCGCCACCACGCCTCCGAGCGATCAGATCGGCCGCTTCGTCTCGGCCGTTCTGGCGCAGACGGAAGACGTCTGGAACGAAATTTTGCCGGCGCAAAAAGGCATGCGTTACACGCCGCCGCGCCTGGTGCTCTTTTCGGGCCAGACGAACTCGGCCTGCGGGCGCGCGCAAGCCGCCATGGGGCCGTTCTATTGCCCGACGGACCAGCGCGTTTATCTCGACACGGCCTTTTTCGACGACATGCGCCGGAAACTGGGTGGCGGCGGCGATTTCGCCTATGCGTATGTCATCGCCCACGAGGTCGGGCACCACATCGAGAACCAACTCGGCATTCTGCAGCGCGCCCAACGCGCCCAGCAGCAGGCCGGCAGCCGGGTCGACGCCAACCGAATCTCGGTCCGGGTCGAACTGATGGCCGATTGCTTTGCCGGCGTGTGGGCCGCCAATGCCGAACGCAAGTGGAAGATTCTCGAGCAGGGCGACATTGAAAAAGCCGTCGCGACAGCACAGGCGATCGGCGACGACAGGCTGCAATCGGCCTCCGGCCGGGTCGTGCCCGACAGCTTCACCCACGGATCCGCCGCGCAGCGCGTCGAATGGCTGAAGCGCGGCCTGCAATCCGGCCAGATCGATTCCTGCAACACGTTCGCACGGTGAACCATGGCGGGCATTGACGAGAACCTGAGCTTCGTGCCGCTCGGCATCGCGGTGCTGACGGTGTCAGACACGCGGTCGCTCGCCGAGGACAAGTCCGGCGACACGCTCGCGGCGCGCCTGACCGCCGCCGGGCATCGGCTCGCGGCCCGCGCCGTCGTGACAGACGACGTGGCGGACATCCGGAAGGCCGTTCAAAACTGGATCGACGATCCGGCGGTCGACGCCATCATCACCACGGGCGGCACGGGCTTCACGGGACGCGACGTGACCCCGGAGGCGATCGAACCCATGTTCGAGAAGCGGATGGACGGTTTCTCGACCGTGTTCCACCGCATCTCCTACGACAAGATCGGCACGTCGACGATCCAGTCGCGCGCCACCGCGGGCGTCGCGGGCGCGACCTATATTTTCGTGCTGCCGGGCTCACCGGGCGCCTGCAAAGACGCATGGGACGGGATCCTGGCGCAACAGCTCGACTACCGGCATCGGCCCTGCAATTTCGTCGAGATCATGCCCCGTCTCGACGAGCACCTGCGGCGCGGCAAGGCGAAGGCCTGAGGCCTAGTCGACGCGGCGCGCCCGGGCGCGGAGCGTCAGGGCAGGCCGTGCGCCGCGCACCAGATCCTCGAGGCTCATCGCGCCCGCCTTCAGCATGATGTCGCGCGGGGCCACCAGCCCTGCGGCGGGAGCGAAGCGCGGAAAGGCTCGCGCCAAAATCGTCTCCGGGCGCTCGCGCATGACAGCTCCGCGCGGCTGACGGCCCTTGGCGGACAGGAAATCCGAAATCTCTTCGATGAAGCCCGCCTCAGGCGCGCGACCTGCCCGGATGACGAAAAGCCTCTGCCCACGCGCGGCGTCGAGCGCGAATCCCAGCACCGAATGGGCGTCGTCGCTCTCGCACAGCACACATCCGGCATGGTCGGCGATATGCCCAAGGTCGCGGCCGGTCTGACCCGCCAGAGTGACGTCGCGCACCAGCCCTTCGATCGCGGCCGGCACGAGAGCCGAAAGCGTGCGGACGACGGCATCCGGCAGGGCCGGCTGCATCCTGGCGTCCGAGGCGAGAACGATGACGGAGAGCATGGGCTCCTATAGCACGCGCGCCGCCGGTCCCGTCGCCGGGCGCGGGGGAATTGTCCACAGGCGCTTGACCGAAGGACGGGTGTTCTTTATTTGTTCTTCATTCGCGGTTTGTTCTCGCCCGTCATTGACATGTATCAAGGGGAAGCGCGGTGCGTGTTGCTCGCCAGTTCCAGGACGTCCCGACATTGTCTCCCGCCGCCCTGGCGACGCTGACCGGCGGAGTTGCGGGCGGAGATGTGTCGGCTTCGGCCGGCAAGTCTTTGCCGCACAGACGAAAAGCCATCGTTCCGAAGGCCGATCCGGTGGAGGCTGTGCCGGAAGAGCGGCGACGCGGACGCGGCGTCCTGTCCAACCCTTCGGGCCGCTTCGAAGCCGAGCGCCGGGAAGATGTCGATGACGGATGGGGCGCACTCGAGGAACTGGCGGCATTCAAGACCGAGGTGACGCGCGAGCGCCCGAAGACGATCATCACCCGCAACGAATCACCCGACATTTCCTTCGACCGCTCGATCAATCCTTATCGGGGCTGCGAGCATGGCTGCGTCTATTGCTTCGCCCGGCCGACGCATTCCTTCATGGGCCTTTCGGCGGGACTGGATTTCGAGACCCGGCTGTTCGTCAAGGACGGAGCCGCGGATCTGCTCGAGCGGGAATTGTCGGCGCCCAATTACCAGCCGAAGACCATCGCGATCGGCACCAACACGGACCCGTATCAGCCGATCGAGAAGCAGTATCGCGTCATGCGTTCAGTGCTCGAAGTTCTGGCGCGCTTCGACCACCCGGTCGGCATCGTGACCAAGTCGGCGCTGGTCACGCGCGACATCGACCTGCTCGGCCCGATGGCCGCCAAAGGGCTGGCCAAGGTGGCGCTGTCGATCACGACTCTCGACCGCAAGCTCGCCCGGACCATGGAGCCGCGCGCCTCGTCGCCCGAGCGCCGTCTCGACGCCGTGCGCCAGCTTTCGGAGGCCGGCATTCCCACCTCCGTCATGGTCGCGCCGATCATCCCGGCGGTGACCGACCACGAGATCGAGACCATTCTCACGCGCGCCGAGGCCATGGGCGCGCGCGAAGCAGGCTACGTGATGTTGCGACTGCCGCTCGAGGTGGAGGATCTGTTCAGCGAATGGCTGCTCGCGCATTTCCCCGACAAGTACCGGCACGTCCTGTCCCTCGTGCGTTCGATGCGGGACGGCAAGGCCTATGATTCGACCTGGGGAAAGCGCCAGACGGGCACCGGCCCTTATGCGTGGATGACGGGTCGCCGCTTCGAGATCGCCTGCGACAAGCTCGGCCTCAACAAGGAGAAGCGAAAACTCCGTACCGACCTTTTCAAACGCCCGCTTCGTCAGGGGGCGCAATTGTCGCTGTTCTAGTTTCGTCGATGTCATTTGAGCGTGGGGGATTTCAGATGCGTGTTTTTCCGGGCATTTCCTGCATCACCCTGGCGGTGCGCGACGTGGAGCGCGCCACCATCTTTTATGAAATGCTCGGCTGGCGCGTCTCACGACGGGCCAGCGGGCCTGGCGAATCCTACTTCCAGTTGAACAACATCGTGCTGGCGCTTCGTCACGCGGACTCGCTCACGCCCGTTTCCGGCGACCAACATCCCGGCGCGCCGGCGGCCATCCTGCTGCACCAGCATTATGGGTCGGAACGTGCGGTCGCCAAGGCGCTCGACGTCGCGGCGCGCGCCGGGGCCTCCGGGCTTTTTGGCCCTGACAAATTCGCGGACGGACGTTCCGTCTGCGGCTTCAGCGATCCCGACGGCCACAGATGGCACATCGCCTTCGACCCCGCGCGGCCACCCTCGCCAGACGGGTCACTCAGCCTGCCGGGGTGATGCCCGGAACGCCAAAGCGCGCGGCCAGCAGGATGAGCACCAGCGAAATCACCGCGAGCGCGACGAACATCCAGGCCGGCAGGCCATCGGACCGCTCCTGACGCGACACGGGCCGTGCGACCGGCCGTGGGGCAGCATCGCGACCGGGAGCGAAGCTGACTTCAGGGCCGCGTCCCTCGATCGTGGCCTCGGCCAGATGGCGGTAGGTCACGAGGCGACGGGCCGTCGCCTCGCCGATGATGTAGGCCGAAAGTTCGACGTCGTCCGGCTCGCGCCCGCGCTGACGCCGGAAGGCGACCAGCCAGTCGTGCTTGTTCTGCTTGTAGATCGAATAGGCCACGAGCCCGACGACGTCGGTGTCTCCCTTGACGAGACTCGAGAAGACCCCGTTCCGCTCTCCATCCTCGACGAGAACGGACTGGGCCGGCGAAGGGGCGGCCGCTCCGTTTTCGGCTGCGGCCATTTCGCTTTTCGGCTTCTTCTCCGTCGCGGCTGCAGCGGTCTTCCTGGCCGTGGCGGACTTCTGGGCCGCCGGATCCGGAGGGCTGATCGGGTCCGTCGAGGCGATGGTGAGTCCGCTCGTTTCGGTTTCGCTCATGCGGAAGTCTCCTCGTGCGTCAGACACGCCGGTGCGTCGTCTCCAGCTTTATGGCGTGCACGGCGGATTTTCATCGATGCGCCTCCATGTTTCCGCCCAAAATGAACGTCGTCCACAGGCGCTTTTGACTCGATGGCGTACGGCGGGCAGAAAATGCCGCCAGCGAGGCCCTCATGAACAAACCGCATTTCCGGATTGAACGCCGTCACCTGAAGGAAGGCCGCTGGCCCATCGCGGGAATCGACGAGGCCGGGCGCGGGCCGCTCGCAGGCCCCGTGGCCGTGGCGGCGGTCATTCTCGATCCCGGCAATCTGCCGCGCGGCCTCAACGATTCGAAGGTTCTGGATCCGGCCGAGCGCGAGCGCCTCTATGCGATCATCCTGGCGAAAGCCTTGTGCGTCAGCGTCGTGCTCGCCTCGGCGCGGGAAATCGACCGCGTCAACATCCGCCAGGCGACGCTGGCCGGCATGCGCCGCGCCGCAGCAGGCCTTTGCCTGCGCCCGGTTCATGCCCTGGTGGATGGTTCGGATTTTCCGGTCGGGCTCTGCTGCCCCGGCGAAACCATCGTCAAGGGTGACGGCACGTCGATGTCGATTGCGGCGGCGTCGATCGTCGCCAAGGTGACGCGCGACCGGCTGATGCAGCGGCTCGGCCAGAAGCATCCGGCCTACGGCTTCGGACAGCATGCAGGTTATGCGACGCGGGCACACCTGGCGGCGCTGACGCAGCATGGTCCCAGCCGGTTTCACCGCTTCAGTTTTTCGCCGCTGAAACCGCCCCAAACGGTCGAAAAGGAAGACGTCCTGATGATCGAAACGATCGTCCCGGCGCTAACCTGATCTTAAACCATTTTGTTGCAGGCGGCGAAAAGCGCTTAGTTATCAGTGTATTGATATTAACCAAAACGTTCGAAACAGGGACACCAAGCGTTCACCATGTTAAACGCCGTCTTTACCGGCCCTGCGCATATTCACCGTCGTGTGTTGCGTAACCCGGTAGCTGTTCATGAGTATCGCACGTGCCGGGGTGGCCCGCTCGAAGTCCCAGATTCAGGTCTCGCGTACTGGGACTTCGGCGGCACGGCCCCTGGCCGTGTCGAGTCATCCCTCGATCAAAGCCTCCCCCGCCCCGCTGCCTCGCGACCAGATCCTGCTGGGCGATTGCGTCGCGGAGATCAACCGGCTGCCAGAGGCGTCCATCGACCTGGTGTTCGCCGATCCGCCCTATAATCTGCAGCTCGAAAACACCCTGTCGCGACCCGACCAGAGCGTGGTCGACGCGGTCGACGACGATTGGGACAAGTTCAGCAGCTTCGCCGAATATGATCGCTTCACCCGCGAATGGCTGACCGCCGTCCGGCGCGTGATGAAGCCCGACGCCACGATTTTCGTGATCGGCTCCTACCACAACATCTTCCGGGTCGGCACGATCCTGCAGGATCTGGGGTTCTGGATCCTGAACGACATCGTCTGGCGCAAGAACAACCCGATGCCGAATTTTCGCGGCCGGCGGTTTACCAATGCGCACGAGACCATGATCTGGGCCTCGCGCAGCGCCGCCGCCAAGAACTACACGTTCAATTACGAGGCCCTGAAAGCGGGCAACGAGGATTGCCAGGTCCGCTCCGACTGGCTGCTTCCCATCTGCACCGGCGGAGAGCGGCTGAAGGACGAGAACGGCCGCAAGACGCACCCGACCCAGAAGCCGGAATCGCTGCTCACCCGCGTGCTGCTATCGGCGTCCAACAAGGGCGACGTGGTGCTCGATCCCTTCTTCGGGTCCGGCACCACCGGGGCGGTGGCGCGGCGGCTGGGCCGCTCCTTCATCGGCACCGAACGCGACCCTGTCTATGCCAAGGCGGCGCGCGCCCGCATCGACGCCGTGACGCCGCTGCCCGACAATGCCCTGGCGATCGCGCCAACCAAGCGCAGCGAGCCGAGAGTGGCCTTCGCGAGCGTGGTCGAGGCGGGATTGATCGCGCCGGGCGCGGTGCTGACCGACGAGAAGCGCCGACACAGCGCCGTGGTGCGCGCCGATGGCGCAATCGGCCTCGGGCAGATCGTCGGCTCGATCCACAAGATGGGGGCGCTGGCCCAGGGCCTTCCAGCCTGCAACGGCTGGACCTTCTGGCACGTCGAGCGGGACGGCAAACTGGAGTCCATCGACGCGCTGCGCAGCATCATGCGCAGCAACATGAAGGACGCGGCCGAATAGGCAGGACGCCTATTCGAAATCGATCGAAAGCCCCTGCTCGTCCGCCTCGGCCTCGATGGCTTCGAGGATGGCGTGCAGGTCCTCGATCGACAGCTCATCCGATTCCTGAGGTTCGCCGTTGGCCTCATGATTCCAGTGGGTCACCGCGTCCAGCTCAACCAGAACATGAGACTCTTCACCCTGCGTGACGGCTGCCACGACGAGCATTCTGGATCCCTTGCGGACCTCGAAAGACGCGCCGGTCCACGCGGCCGAAGGCTTGCCCCGCCGGCTGCCGCTCGAGGCCGCCTTCACGTCGAAATCTTCCGCATCGAAATATTTCTCATGACCTTTGCAACTCCTGGTTCATTGCTGCGTTTGCGGCGTGAAGACCCCTGGGGTTGGGCCTTCGGTCGAGGGGTGTTCCAATGCTGGCCTGGGTAGCGGCTTCGGCATTCGTCTGCGTCATCTGCGCAGCCTTGGGCTTCGGCCCTTTCCTGTCTTTGTCGGATCACAGCCAGGGGCTCCTGCTCCTGATCCTGTCCATCGCGGCGACGTTCCTGCTCGGGGCTTTCGAGGCCTATGACGGGCAGAGCGCCACGCAGGACCGCGTCGAAGACGCCTGACCTTTCCTCATCCAGTTTTTTCGATCCGGTCAGCCGTCGCTCGCGCATGGCTGCGGGCGTGCGCCACGACCTTGCGCATGACTGTCGGCAAAGCCTCGGCATCCAGATCGCGGTCCGCCACGAAGCGATAACCCTCGGGCGCGCCTTCTCCATCCAGTTCCCCGGCCCACACGGTGAGCCGCAGGGCGAAATGCGTGAAGACATGCTCGACCGTTCCGGGCAGCCGTCGCCAATCGGCCGGCACCGGCGCGGATCCGAGCGCCGCCGAAGCGTCGAAATCCGGCGTCCATTCGCTGCCGGGGATTTCCGTCATGCCGCCGAGCAATCCGCGGGGCGGACGCGTACGCACCAGCACGGAGCCGTCGCGGCGGCGGAGGTAGAAGGCGGCGCCGGCGCGGGCCGGTCGTTCGGCCTTGGGCGCCTTGACCGGAAAGGTCTCCGGGTTGCCGTTGCGGAAGGCCGAGCACCCGGCGTTCAGCGGGCACAGCGCGCAGGCCGGCTTGCGCGGCG
The DNA here is from genome assembly GCA_028290705.1 of Hyphomicrobiales bacterium. Classification (GTDB taxonomy): domain Bacteria; phylum Pseudomonadota; class Alphaproteobacteria; order Rhizobiales; family Beijerinckiaceae; genus Terripilifer. The sequence continues at coordinate 7,318 of JAQGJH010000045.1, read as the reverse complement.
TACAGATGGTCGCGCCGAGATCCATCATCGCCTGGGCGAAATCGCCTGCCCGCTCCTCCGGCGTCAGACGATCGGTGGCGGCGTGCACCAGCGGCTTGGCCTTGGGCATGGGCTCGGCGATCGAGAACAGGCGGGTCGCCACGCGCTCGACATTGCCGTCCACCACCACGGCCCGGCGACCGAACGCGATGGCCGCAATGGCCGCCGCCGTATAGGGGCCGATCCCCGGCAACTTGCGCAAGGATTCCTCGGTGTCCGGAAAGCGGCCGTCGTGTTCGGCCGCGACCGTGCGGGCGCAGGCATGAAGATTGCGGGCGCGCGAGTAATAGCCGAGGCCGGCCCAGGCGCGCATGACATCGTCGGTGGATGCGGCCGCGAGGTCTTCCACCCTGGGCCAGCGCGACAGAAAGCCCAGGTAGAAGGGTTTCACCGCCTGGACGGTCGTCTGCTGCAGCATGATTTCGGAGAGCCAGACCGCATAGGGGTCGGCGGCCGCGCCCGGGTCCGACCGCCAGGGCAGACGGCGGCGATGTCGGTCATACCAGGCAAGGAGGAGGGATGCTTCGGTCATGCGGCCTTCACGGGCGCGCCGGGTCGGCGCGCGACGATTATCTGGACCTTCGCGGCCTCCCGCTCAAGAGGCGAAACTGCTATGAGTCGGCCATGGCTCCTCCGCGCAAAGCTCGTCCGCATACGTTCGCCCTGGCGGATCTCGTCGGCAAGGCGATCGACCCCGTGCTGGCCAAGCAGGGTTTTGGAGCCGCCGACATCGTGCTCCACTGGGAGGAGATCGTCGGCGAGCGGCTGGCGCGGGCCTGCGAGCCGATCAAGCTGCAATGGCCCTCGCGCGGCGCCAAGGGAACGCCCGACCGGCCGGTGGAGCCTGCCTCCCTGCTCGTCCGCGTCGAAGGCGGTTTCGCCATCGAACTGCAGCATCTCGCGCCCCTCGTCGTCGAGCGGATCAACGCGCATCTCGGCTGGCGCTGCGTCGGCCGCATCCTGCTGCGGCAGGGTCCCGTGGGGCTGAACAAGGTGGAGCGCCGCAAGAAGCCCGTGGACGATCCCGTTGCGCGGATCGAGGCCGAACGGCAGAGCGCCGAGATCGCCGACGAGCCGCTGCGGGCGGCGCTGGTCCGGCTCGGCTCGCGCGTCATCGCCGAGAAGCGTTCGCGCGCCGGGGGATGAAGCGAGGCTGCATCGTCCAGCACGAACTCGTGATTCCCTCTGGGGACAGGCCGTCGCATCGCTTGCGCCCGGTCCTTCCTCTTGCCACATTCCTCCCCGCCTCTTGCCTCCCCGCCTCTTGCGGCAGCGCCGACCGCGCTCAACGATCAGCCTTCCGCCGACCAGCCAGGAACAGCCCATGCCGATGCAAAGCACGAAAACCCGCCGCCAGATGCTCGAGCTCATGGCCGTCGCCGGCTTCGTGGCTGCGGGAGGCGCGAGCCTCGGAATGCTGCTGCCGACGCCCGCCGCCGCCCAGGGCTCGCCGGCGGTGCCGATGGATCAGCTTCTCGTCGAAGGCGCCCTCCCCGACATCTGGCTCGGCTCCAAGGATGCGCCCGTCACGATCATCGAATATGCCTCGATGACCTGCTCGCATTGCGCGACCTTCCACAACGAGACGTTCCCGACCCTCAAGTCGAAATACATCGACACCGGCAAGGTGCGCTTCACCCTGCGCGAATTCCCGTTCGACCCGCTCGCCACCGCGGGCTTCATGCTGGCGCGCTGCGCGGGGCCGGACAAGCGCGAGGCGATGGTCGACCTGCTGTTCGCCCAGCAGAAGAACTGGGCGTTCACCGACAAGCCGCTCGAGGGCCTGTCCAACCTCGTCAAGCAGACCGGAATGTCCCAGCAGGCGTTCGAGGCGTGCCTGAAGGACAAAGCCCTTTACGACAACATCAATCAGACGCGCGACCGCGCCGCCGAGAAGTTCAAGGTGGATTCCACCCCGACGTTCTTCATCAACGGCCGCAAGCAGTCCGGCGCGATGACGATCTCGCAGCTGGAAAAGGCCATCGATCCGCTGCTGAAGAGCTGATCCGGCCGCCGCCGGCGTTTCGCACAGGAAATCGGCCGTCACGCTCGCGAATTTTGGCGTCGCCGCTTGCACGCGGCGCGCCCTTGTGACGCCTTAGATCGTCCCGGAGAGGCCTGTGGCGGTGGACGGGCGGCGCGGACCATGCTCGCATGGACGAGGCCGGATCGCCCTGCCGCAACTTCGGAAGATGCTCTGCCGCATCGACGCGTTCCACGCGCCGGCCCGGCATTGCTGTGCGGAGCGTGCTTGCGATGAAGTTCAACAAGCTGCGGATCGTCGGATTCAAGAGTTTCTGCGAATCCACCGAATTCCAGATCGAGCCCGGCCTGACCGGCGTGGTCGGCCCGAACGGCTGCGGCAAATCCAATCTCGTCGAAGCCATGCGCTGGGTCATGGGCGAGAACTCGTACAAGAACATGCGTGCGTCCGGGATGGACGACGTGATCTTTTCGGGATCGGGCCACCGGGCCTCGCGCAACACGGCTGAAGTCGGCCTCGTGCTCGACAATGCCGATCGGACCGCTCCGGCGGCCTTCAACGATTCCGAGTTGATCGAAGTCACGCGGCGCATCGAGCGCGAGTCGGGCTCGACCTATCGCGTCAACGGGCGCGAGGTTCGGGCGCGCGACGTGCAGTTGCTGTTCGCCGACGCGTCGACGGGCGCGCGCTCCCCCGCGATGGTGGGACAGGGCCGCATCGGCGAAATCATCTCGGCCAAGCCGCAACAGCGCCGCCGCATCCTCGAAGAAGCCGCGGGCATTGCCGGCCTGCATTCGCGCCGGCACGAGGCCGAGCTGCGGCTCAAGGGCGCGGAGGAAAATCTTTCCCGCCTCGAAGACGTGCTGAAACAGATCGAGGCCCAGATCGACAGCCTCAAGCGGCAGGCCCGGCAGGCGGGGCGCTACAAGAATCTCGCGACCGACATCCGCCGCAACGAGGCGCTGCTCTATCACATCGCCTGGCGGGAGATCACCACGGAGCTGTTCGAGGCCGAACGCAAGCTCGAGGCGGACGTGCGCGAGGTGGCGGAACGCACGCGACTGCAGGCCGAGGCGGCGCGCCTGCAGGCCATTGCGGCGCACGGCCTCCCTGCCCTGCGCGACGAGGAAGCCAAGGCCGGAGCGGCCCTGCAGCGCCTGATCCTGGCGCGCGACCAGCTCGAGGTCGAGGAAAAGCGCGCCAAGGAACGCACGGCGGAACTCGAACGGCGGCTGGCGGAACTGACGCGCGACCTGGCGCGCGAGACCGCGCTGATCGAGGATGCGGCGGGCGTGCTGGCGAAGCTCGACGGCGAGGCCGCCGAACTCGAAGACCAGAACGAAAATGCCGCCGACGACGAATTCGCCGCCAAGGAGCGGCTGGCCGATGCCGAGGGGCATCTGGCCGACAGCGAGAAGGCGCTGGCGGAGGCGCAGGCCGCCCTGTCCGACCTGAACGCCCGCCGGGCGACGCTCGACGCGGCCTTTCGCGAGGAGAGCCAGCGGTTCGCGCGGTTCGAAGCCGAGTGGACGAAGGTCGCGCAGGAACTCGCCCAGCTGAAACAGGGCGCGGGCAGCGACGAGGAACTCGAGGCTCTGGCCGGAGCGCTCGAAGAGGCCATCGAACAGGCGGCGGTTCTCGAAGAAACGATGCTGGCGGCCGAGGCTCGCCACGCCGAGGCGCGCGAGACCGAGACGCGCCTGCGCGGTCCTCTGGCGGATGCCGAACGCAAGGCGCAGCGGCTGGAGACCGAAGCCCGCACCTTGTCGAACCTGCTCAACACGGCGGCGGGCGATCTCTGGCCGCCGGTCGTGGACGAGATCAGCGTCGACAAGGGTTACGAGGCGGCGCTCGGCGCCGCTCTGGGCGACGACCTCGACGCCTCGACCAATTCCTCCGCGCCGGCCCATTGGGCCGCGATCGGCGAAGGCTTTGGAGACCCGGTGCTGCCGCCGGGCGTGGAACCCTTGGGCAAGCTCGTGCGGGCGCCGGCCGCACTGGCGCGACGCCTGGCGCAGATCGGCGTCGTGCTGCGCACCGAAGGCGCGCAATTGCAGAAGCTGCTGAGGCCCGGCCAGCGGCTGGTGTCGAAGGAAGGCGATTTCTGGCGGTGGGACGGGTTCACGGCCGCGGCCGAAGCTCCCACTCCCGCGGCCCGGCGGCTCGTCGAGAAGAACCGGCTCGGCGATCTGAAGATCGAGGCTGAGAGCGCGCGCCGGGAAGCCGACGCCGCCAAAGCCGCCTCCGAACGCGCGCAGGCCGAGTTGCGCGAAGCTTCGGTGGCGGAAATGAACGCCCGGCAGGCGGCGCGTGGCGCCGCGCGCCAGGTCGAGGACGCGCGTGAAAAAATGGCGGCGGCCGAGCGCCGCCGTGCACAGGTCGCGACGCGCATGTCCGCGCTCGAGGAATCCGTCACGCGCTTCGCCGAGAATCGCGATGAGGCGCTGATCAAGAAAAGCGAGGCCGAGAGCGCGCTGAAAAGCCTCGCGGCCACCCAGCAGATGACGAGCAAGCTCGATCGCGCACGGGCCGAAAGTGCGCAACACCGGGCCGAAGCGGCGGAAGCCCGCGCGGCCATGCAAAATTTCGTGCGAGAGGCGGATTCTCGCCAGCGGCGGCGCGAAGCCATCGGCATCGAACGTCAATCCTGGTCGGAGCGGCGCAACCGGGCGACGGCGCAGATCGACGAGATCGAAGCCCGCATGGAAGAGACCCGCGAGGAGCAGATCGTCCTGGCGGAAGCCCCGAATGAATTCATCGCCCAGCGGCGTGCCTTGATGGACGGCGTGGCGCAGGCGGAAGAAGCCCGCAAGGCCGCGTCGGAGCGTCGCGTCGCGGCAGAGAACGATCTGGCGGAAGCCGACCGGCTGGCGCGCTCATCGATCGACGCCATGGGTTCGGCCCGCGAGGAACGAGCGCGCACCGAAGCGCGCGTCGAGGCGCTGACCAATCGTCGCGAGCAGATCGTCAAGACGATCCAGACCGAACTGGAATGTGCGCCCGAAGGCGTCGCGGCGCTGGCCGGCGTGAAGCCCGGCGACGATCTGCCCGAGGCCGGCAAGATCGAGCGCATTCTCGAAGGATTGAAGGGCGACCGCGAACGGCTCGGCGCCGTCAATCTGCGGGCCGACGACGAACTGACCGAGATCGAGGAAAAGTTCGCCGCCATGGTGGCGGAGCGCGACGATCTGACCGAAGCAATCCGCAAGCTGCGCATCGCCATCCAGAACCTGAACAAGGAAGGCCGCGAGCGCCTGCTCGCCGCCTTCGACGTCGTGAACGGGCATTTCAAGGAGTTGTTCACGTCGTTGTTCGGCGGCGGCGCGGCGGAACTTCAGCTGGTGGAGAGCGACGATCCGCTGGAAGCGGGTCTCGAAATCCTGGCGCGTCCGCCCGGCAAGAAGCCCCAGACGATGACGCTGCTGTCGGGCGGCGAGCAGGCTCTGACCGCCATGTCGCTGATCTTCGCGGTGTTCCTCACCAATCCGTCGCCGATCTGCGTGCTCGACGAGGTCGATGCGCCACTGGACGATTCCAACGTCGAGCGTTTCTGCGACCTGCTCGAGGAAATGCGGAAGCGGACCGACACGCGGTTCGTCACCATCACGCATAATCCGATCACCATGGCGCGGATGGATCGGCTGTTCGGCGTCACCATGGCGGAACGCGGCGTCTCGCAGCTGGTGAGTGTCGATCTGCAGCAGGCCGAGAAGTTTCTCGAAGCGGTGTAAGGGTTTTCCTTCATCGATGCGGCGCGAGATGTTTGCTCTGGCAGCCGCGGCCAGATGGATTGCCGCGTCGCTTCGCTCCTCGCAATGACGGTGGAAATCACGACAGACCGGGGCCGTCATTGCGAGCAGAGCGAAGCAATCCAGCAGCGCCAATGTTCGAAGTCGCCACGATTTGCGAACACCGCACCCGGACTTCCCTCATCCGTCACGCTTCGCGTGCCACCTTCTCTCGCTTTGCGGGAGAAGGGGCGAACGGCGAGATTTGCTTTTGAGAATTGGACGGCGGCGCATGAAAAAAGCCCCGGAGAAAGCTCAGGGGCTTTTCATCTGAAACATGAAGTCTCCGACTTAGTGCATCAGTGTCTTGAGATCCTGGATGCCCTTGGCGACGAGCTGGTCGCCCGTGGCGCCCTTGCTGTCCGCCGCCAGAACGATTTCGGCGGCCTTGACGGCAGCGTCGGCGGCTGCGGCGCGGACGTCGAGCGCGGCCTGGGCTTCAGCGGCGGCGATCTTGTCTTCGGCCTGCCGCGTGCGGCGCGCGACGAATTCGGCCAGACGATCGGCCGTGTCGCGCGAGAGCTGCTCGGCCTCGGTGCGCGCCTGAGTGACGATCGCCTGCGCCTCGGCCTCGGCCTCGGCGCGCTTCTTCTCGTAGGAGGCGAGAACGGCCGCGGCTTCCTCGCGCAGGCGCTGGGCCTCGGCGAGCTCGGCGCGGATCTTGGCCGCACGCTCATCGAGCGCACCCGTCAGCTTCTTGTGCACGCCCAGATAGCCGAGCAGCAGGACGAAGAGGACGAAGCCTACGGCGACGAAAAACGAGTCGTTCAAAGCCATGTCTTGATCCTCAGACGGTCTTGGTCGCGGCCATCGCGCGGGCGATCGCCTGCTCGTCGACGGGCTTGCCGGTGATGTGGCGCACGATGTCCGCCGCAGCCTGGGTGGCGATGTCGCCGACATGCGTCATCGCCTGCGCCTTGGTCTGGGCGATGGAGGCTTCGGCGGCCACGAGCTTGCTCGAAAGATCGGCCTCGAGCGACTTGCGCCTCGTGTCCGACTCGGCGGCGAGCTGGTCGCGCATCTGCTGGGCGAGCGTCTGGGCCTTGCCCTTGGCGTCGGTGAGCGTCTTGTCGTAGGCGACGCTGGCCGCCTGGGCCTTCTGCTGCATGGCCGAGGCCTCGTCGAGATCGCCGGCGATGCGCGCGCGGCGCACTTCGAGGATCTTCTCGACGCGCGGCAGCGCGAGCCGCGACATCAGCAGATAGAGCGCGCCGAAAATCAGCGCCAGCCAGATCAGCTGCGGCGCGAAGGACGTCGAATCGAAAGGCGGGAACACGCCCTGCGCAGGGGCTCCGCCGGGGACTGCGGTGCCTGTCGTGACGCCGGCTTGGTCGGTCGTGGCCATGGATCGTCCGATTGAAGAGAACGGGAAACCGAAAAGCACGGCCGGGCGCTGCGAAGCGCTCCGGCCGCGCGGAAGTCGTCAGACCACGAACAGGAGAATGATCGCGACCAGGAACGAGAAGATGCCCAGACCTTCGGCGAGCGCGGCGCCGATGAACGCGCG
>JAQGJH010000041.1 GCA_028290705.1 Hyphomicrobiales bacterium | reverse complement strand
CAGCGCAGCATAGGCGTGGCGTCAAAGACCGGCAATTCAGCCTTTGGACCTGTCGGCCCATGTTGCATCGCCAGTCCGCGCGGCCCACCATGCCTTCATGCAGAATTGGCGCGCATTTACCGAGTTGCTCGACCCAGCCGAGATGGCGCGTGCCGACGCCATGACGATTGCGGCCGGCACGACGGGCTTCCGTCTGATGGAATCCGCCGGCGAAGCCGTGGCGCAGGCGGCGGCCGGGTTGGTCCTCCCCAAAAGCCGTCGCACGCCCCGGATCAGCGTCCTGTGCGGTCCGGGAAACAATGGCGGAGATGGCTTCGTGGCGGCACGGTTGCTGACCGCCCGAGGTTTCGAGGTCGCTCTCTTCCTCTTCGGTTCGGCAGGCGATCTCAGAGGGGACGCGTGTCTCGCCGCCGAAACCTGGACGGGCAGTCTCTCGTCGCTCGACAATTTCGATCCTGCCGGGTTCGACCTCATCATCGACGCATTGTTCGGCGCGGGACTCGCGCGCGATCTCGACGGCGTTCCGCGCGCGGTCGTCGAGCGCGTCAACGCCTGGCGGCGCGCGGGCGGCGGGCGTGTGCTGGCTGTCGACGTTCCCAGTGGCCTCGACGGGAGAACCGGGAAGGTCCGGGGGGCCGCCATTGAGGCGGACGCCACCGTGACGTTTTTCCGGCTCAAGCCAGGCCACCTCCTGCTGCCCGGACGTCTCTTATGCGGCGATCTGCGGCTGGCCCAGATCGGCATCGGTCGCGAGGTCCTGTCGACCATCGCGCCGCGCACGAGCTTCAACACGCCCGGACTCTGGGGCGCTTCCCTGCCGCGTCTGGCGGTGGACGGACACAAATACTCGCGCGGCCACGTGCTGGTCGTCTCGGGACCCGCGGGTAAGACCGGCGCTGCACGCCTCTCCGCCCGTGGCGCCCTGCGGATCGGCGCGGGCCTCGTCACCATGGCCGGCCACCCCGATGCCATGACGGAACTTGCAGCCCATCTCACGGCCGTCATGCTGGCGCCATGCGGATCGGCGTCTGATCTCGTCCGCATCCTCGCTGATCTCCGGAAGAACGCGATCGTGCTGGGGCCCGGCCTCGGGACAGGAGCAGATGCGCGCGATTGTGTCCTCGCGACATTCATTTCGGATAGGTCGCGCGGCATCGTGCTGGATGCCGACGCCATCACGCTGTTCGCAGGCGACGCGGCTGGCTTGGGATCGCTGGTGTCCAGCCACGAGGGCCCGGTCGTCCTGACCCCGCATGAGGGGGAGTTCTCCCGTCTTGTCAGGGGTTTGGACAAGAAGTTTGATTCAGTCTCTCAAGCTCCTGATTCAATTGCTCAGGCGCCTGACTCAAAACGTGAAGCCGCACGCGCCGCGGCGCGCGCCACCGGCACCATCGTGGTGCTGAAGGGGCCCGACACCGTGGTGGCGAGCCCGGATGGACGATCTTCGATTGCCGCCGATTTGCCGCCCGACCTCGCGACGGCTGGATCAGGCGACGTGCTGGCGGGAATGATCGGAGGGTTGTTGGCCCAAGGCATGCCGGGCTTTGAAGCATCCTGCGCGGCGGTCTGGCTCCATGGAGCAGCAGCTCGCGCCCTCGGTCGCGGCCTCATCTCCGAAGACATTCCCGAAGCGCTCCCAGCTGTTCTCGCGCAGCTGCCGCCCTGAAGCGTTCGATGGAGGCGCCTGAAATAAAGAAGGCCGCCGACTTTCGTCAGCGGCCCAAGTCTAGGGAGGAAACGCCCAAGGAGGGCTACGACCGGCGCAAGCGCCCTGTCGCAATGACAATATCGATGGTGCGACGCACAATCTCAAGCGGGAAGATCGCATGGCCGCTATGCGTCAAGCGAATAGCTTCAACCATCACCATTGCGCTGCGAGCAAAGCCAGTTTCTTTGCATTAACAGTCACTTGTGATCACGTCACTTCAAACCAGGTGGCAGGACCGCTGGCTGCGCCAAAGCCGCTGGAGATCATCCACTTGCCTGGATTGTCGGCCACGAAGGCGACGCGGACCGTTCGGCCCTCAGGCGCGATGACCGAGTCGCGCCAATAGGGCTCCCAGCCATCGTCCATCAGATGCAGCTGCCGAAAGGCATGTCCATGAACGTGCATCTGCTGGGGCAGGGCCGATTTGTTGACGAAGCCGAGGCTCACCGGCGTGCCGCGCTTGACGGTGAACAAGGGTTTGACCGGCAATCCGGCCGCAGCCTGTCCGTTGAGACGCCAGGCTGCGGTCTCGCCTTTGGCCGAAGGCCCGCCTTCGATCGTGAGATCTGCCCGGCGGGCCTTTTCGAGGGGGATGGCCCCGGGAAGCGCCGGGTTCGAGGGCAGGGGCGCGATGGCCGGCAACGCGGACCGCGCCTCGCCCTCGGTGATGATGCGCAGCAGGCTCGAGGGTCCGCCGCTCGCCGCCCCGGTCATGCCGCGGAGCACGACGTTCGCTTTCGCGCCAGCTTCTCGCGGGAGGTCGAAAAACACGTCGAAACGGCCGCCGGGCACGAGCGGCAGCGTCTGGCGGACCGGTTCGAACAAGTCGCAGGGTTGCCCATCGATCGCCGCCACCTGACCTTTCATGCCCTCGAATCCCACTGCCATGATGCGCCGGGCGGACGCGCTGGCGAGCCGCAGCCGGACACGCGAGCCGGGCGGGAGCGCCAGAGGCTCCGCCTCGGGCAGGCCGTTGACCGACACCAGCGGTGCCGCGCCCTCGGAGGCGACCCAATCGGCCAGCAGGCAGGCAATGTCGCGGTCGACGACGGGCGGCTCCCGTTCTTCCACGATCAGGAGACCCGACAGGCCGCCCGCGGTCTGCGCGATGGCATGATCGCGAACGCCGGAGTGGTAAAGGTACAAACCCGAGTCCGGTGGCGCGAAGCCGATGTCGAAGCTCTCACCGCGGGCAAGCGGTTTCTGCGTCAAAGGCGCAGCGCCATCCATGGCATTGGGCGTTCTCACGCCGCGCCAATGCAGGGACAGCGGCGTGTCGAGTTCGTTGACGAGCTTCAGCCGCAATTCATCGCCCAGCTTCAGACGAAGCGTTGGGCCGGGCAGGCTTCCGTCGAAAGAGACGATGGGGGTCTCGGCCGCGGGCTCGGGCCAGAGCCGCGCCGAACCGATTCGCGCCGTCAGAACACGCGGGGCGGCCGGCGAGACGGTCTGTCCAAGCGCAGGACCCATCGCGACGCTTGCCACGACAGAGCCCAGAAAAACGCGCCGGGTGGGTTGCATGCCGCAGTCTCCATGAACCGCCGCGATTCGCGACCCCGGCTCGCGAGAACTAGGCCGCGCGCCCGGGTCTGCCAAGGCCGCCGCCTCACCAACTGTGCGCGCGGACGTAACCCCGCAGAAAATCGATGAACAACCGCGCCTTGAGCGGAAGGTAGCGCGCGTGCGGATAGAGCACGTAGATCGGCCGTCTGGGCGCCTGAAATCTGGAAAAGATTTCGACGAGCGCGCCAGATGCGATGTCTGGCTCTGCGTAATAGGTCGGCAGCAGGGTGATGCCCACGCCTCGCATCGCCCCGGCCCTCAGGGCGAAGACGCTGTTGGTCGTGAGCGATCCGCTGACCTTGACCGAAACGCGCCCCTCCGGTCCCTCGAACCGCCAGATGTTGTCGGGCGAAATCGAGCGATGCGTCAGGCAATTGTGGGACGCGAGTTCCGCCGGGTGGCCGGGTGTCCCGTGCCTGTCGAGATAGGCTGGGGATGCCAGAGCCGGCCAGCCCACGTCGCCAAGCTTGGTGCTGATGATGCTCATGTCTTCGATGCCGTGCATCCACACGGCCAGGTCGTAGCCCTGGTCGATCAGGTCGAACGGCGAGAAGGTCGTGTCGGTCAGAATCAGCGAGATCTTGATGTCCGGATGCTCGGACGTGAATTGCGCGATGGCGGGAGCCAGATGGAGATTCCCGAACGCCATCGAGGCGAGGATCTTCAGCCTCCCGCGCGGTTCCTCCCGCCGCCTCGTGATGGCCGACTCGGCCGTCTCGAACGACGTCAGCATGGACTGGCAGAAGGCCAGATATTCCTGGCCGATCTCGGTCAGGGACAATTGCCGCGTGGTCCGGTTGATCAGCCGGACACCGAGATGATCCTCCAGCTGCTTCAGATGCGTGCTGGCGAGCGCCCGCGACGTGCCGAGTTCCTGGGCGGCGCGCGACAGACTACCCGTTTGAGCAATCCTCACGAACGTCTCGATCGCCTTCAGCCGGTCCATGCCATTCTCCCGAGGGCATATTCTGGACCATGCGGGACGCCGATTGTCAAAAAGCGCTGATCAATCATGTCAGCAGGCTTGGCTTTCACCAGGAAGCCTCGGTCGCTACCAATCTGCCCCGAGGAAACGCCCAAGGAGGACAGCAATTGTCCCATAAGATCGTGCCGCTCTCTCCCGCCTGCGGGGCAGAGATACAGGGGCTGGACTTGCGCCAGCCACTGGATGCGGACACGGCGGCTGCTGTTCGCAAAGCCTTCGACGATCATCTCGTCATTGTCTTCCGCGGTCAGGAACTCTCTGAAAACGAACAACTCCGGGCCGCCGAGACATTCGGCAAGGTAGCCCTTCGGAAAAAGCCGGTCAGCGGCCCCGGGCCCGGAGGTGACTTCGACACGCCGTTCATGATGGTCACCAACATCGTCGAGAACGGCAAATCCATCGGCGCGTTCGGCGATGGCGAGATGTGGTTCCACCACGACACGAGCTACTACCCCGAACCCCATCGTGCGACTCTGCTTTATGCGATGAAGCTGACGAGCACGGGCGGCGAGACCTGCTTCTCCAACATGTACAAGGCCTACGAGATGGTCCCGCGCCCGCTGCGCGACCGTCTCGAGGGCCGCAAGGTCCTGCAGATGCACGACTACAAGAGACGCGAAAGGATCGACCTCGACACCGCCGACCTCTCGCGCATCCGCCATCACGAGCAGCCGCTCTTCATCACTCACCCGGCGACCGGCCGGAAAGCACTCTACGTCAGCCGTCTCATGAGCGCCCGGATCGAGGGCTTCTCCCGGGCGGAAAGCGAGGAGATCCTCGAGCAATTGTTCGACATCTCCGAAGACCCCTCGATCGTCTACGAGCACCACTGGCAGCTCGGCGATCTGGTGGTCTGGGACAATTGGTGCTCCATCCACGCGCGAAAGGATTTTCCGCGCGAGGAGCCCCGTCTGATGCGCCGCCTGACGATCGAAGGTCAGGCGATGCGCTTCTGAGGAATACCTCGACCGGAAACCTGCCGCATAAGGCGGGGCCGCAAGGGGTCAAGCGTCCGGGCCGGTCAGGGAGGCGGCCCGGACGCTTTTTCGTTTCAGGACGGACGATGGAAAGTGCGGGCCGGTTCGAACCTGGCGGAAGTCCCACTTTTTTGTCGCATCCCAAGCCCTGCATTGGTATAGAGCGCAACCCGAAGCGGTGAGGCGAGCGGGCGCGGCCCCTTGTCGCGCAGGTGTTCGCGGGCGTGGCGGAACTGGTAGACGCGCCGGATTTAGGTTCCGGTGGTGAAAATCGTGGGGGTTCGAGTCCCTCCGCCCGCACCAGAACGGCCAACGCACTCAATGACTTCGAACCGATTTCAGCGTGCCCGGGCACTTCGTCCGGGCGAGACCTTCGAGAAGGTAACAAAATGCAGGTGACCGAAACCCTGTCGCAGGGCCTCAAGCGCGAGTTCAAGGTCGTGATTCCGGCCTCCGATCTGGCCACGCGGCTCGACAGCCAGCTCGTCGAGATGAAGGACAAGGTCCGGATCAACGGCTTCCGCCCGGGCAAAGTGCCGATGACGCACCTCAAGCGCGTCTACGGCCGCAGCGTGATGGCCGAAGTGCTCCAGACGGCGATCAACGAGGCGAACCGCAAGATCGTCGAGGACAACAAGCTGAAGCTCGCCATGGAGCCGAAGATCGACTTTCCCGAGGATCAGGCAGAAGTCGAGCGCGCTCTCTCGGCCGAGGGCGACCTGGCCATCAAGGTGAACCTCGAAATTCTCCCGACCTTCGACGTCGGCTCCTTCGACGACGTGTCGATCGAGCGGCTCAAGGCCGAGATTCCGGACGAAGAAGTGCAGCAGACGCTGGAGCGCATGGCCGCGCAGAACCGCGCCTTCACGCCCAAGGAAGACGGCGCCGCCGCCGTCTCGGGCGACAAGGTGACGATCGACTTCGTCGGCAAGCTCGGTGAGGAGGAATTCGAAGGCGGCTCGGGCACGGACATCGACGTGATCCTCGGCTCGGCTTCGTTCATTCCGGGCTTCGAGGAGCAACTCGAAGGCGCCAAGGTCGACGAGAAGCGTGAGGTCAAGGTCACGTTCCCCGAAAATTACACGGCGACGCACCTTGCCGGACGCGAGGCAACCTTCGACGTCACCGTCAAGGGCGTGGCTGCGCCGGGCGAGCTCGCCATGGACGAGGAATTCGCCAAGGGCTTCGGCTTCGACAGCCTCGACAAGCTCAAGGACGCGGTGCGTTCCAACATGGAGCGCGACTACAACAAGGCCTCGCGCGACAAGCTGAAGCGCGCGCTGCTCGACGCGCTTGACAAGAAGTACTCGTTTGATCTGCCCGAGGGTCTCGTCGAGCAGGAATTCGCCGGCATCTGGCAGCAGGTCGAGAACGAGCAGCGCAACGGCGGCAAGAGCTTCGAGGAAGAGGGCACGACCGAAGAGGCAGCCCGCGCCGATTATCGCCGCATCGCCGAGCGCCGCGTGCGCCTCGGCCTGGTCCTCGCCGAAGTCGGCCAGGAAGCCAACGTGCAGGTGACCGACGACGAAGTGACCCAGGCGCTGCTCGAACGCGCCCGTCAGTTCCCCGGTCAGGAAAAGGCCGTCTGGGATTATTACCGCAAGAACCCGGAAGCGCTGGCTCAGCTCCGTGCGCCCGTTTTCGAGGAGAAGGTCGTGGACCACATCGTCTCGAAGGCCAACGTGACCGAGCGCGTCGTATCCAAGGACGACCTGTTCAAGATCGAGGCCGAGGACGAAAAGCCGGCGGCCTGACGGGTCGAATCACCTGTGTCGCCAGACGGACCGGAGAGGTCCGGCAGCGGCTTTGAACGAAAGCTCGCCTGCAGCCTTTGCGAAAGGCTGCAGGCATCATTATCTTAGGGCGACAGAAACGCCGGACCGGTTTGTCCGCCGTTCAAGGATGACACGGATGCGCGACCCGATCGAAACTTATGCCAACTATCTGATTCCCCAAGTCATTGAGAATACGAGCCGCGGTGAGCGCGGGTTCGACATCTATTCCCGCCTGTTGCGCGAGCGAATCATCTTCCTCACCGGACCGGTCGAGGATCACATGGCGTCCGTCATCATCGCCCAGCTTCTCTTCCTCGAGGCCGAAAACCCGAAGAAGGAAATCGCGATGTACATCAACTCTCCGGGAGGGGTGGTGACGTCCGGTCTGGCGATCTACGACACCATGCAGTTCATCAAGCCGAAGATTTCGACGCTCTGCATCGGACAGGCGGCCTCCATGGGCTCGCTGCTGCTCTGCGCCGGCGAAACCGGCATGCGCTTCTGCCTTCCGAACGCCCGGGTGATGGTGCACCAGCCCTCCGGCGGCTTCCAGGGCCAGGCGTCCGACATCCTTCGGCATGCCGAGGACATCATGAAGATCAAGCGCCGTCTCAACGAGATCTACGTGCGCCACACCGGTCGCGACTACGACACGATCGAGCGGACGCTGGATCGCGATCATTTCATGTCGGCCGCCGAGGCACGCGACTTCGGCATCGTCGATCAGGTGCTCGAGAAGCGCCCCGAGGAAGTCGAAGCCAAGTAAAGGCTCCGGACACGCGTCTCTCCGGCCATCGGCCGGGGAGGGCGGTCCACCCGCGGTTCTGCCGCCCGAAAACTCTCCGGCCACGCCGCTCGCGGCCGGGTCCAAGGCCAAGTTGACGCTTGATCCCGATCCGCCCCCGTGTTTGCATCGCAAATCGCAGCCGGTTCCAAACCTCTCCCGCGTGGAGGGCAGTGGACGGGAAGGGCCGAAGCTTCGGCCGAAACGGGTTGCGTTATCGAGCCGGAACGCAGCCCGGTCAGAATGGCACTCGATGCCGAGCGTTCGATCACCCTTTGTTAGGTCGTCGCTCTTAACCTGTACAATGACGAGACGTCTGATTCCGGCATCGTTTCGTCCGCACGGAGAATACCATGAGCAAGGTCGGCGGTAGCGACTCGAAGAACACGCTCTACTGCTCTTTCTGCGGCAAGAGCCAACACGAGGTTCGCAAGCTCATCGCGGGACCGACGGTTTTCATCTGCGATGAATGCGTCGAACTGTGCATGGACATCATCCGCGAGGAGAACAAGTCCTCCCTGGTGAAGAGCCGCGACGGCATCCCGACGCCCCGCGAGATCTGCAAGGTTCTCGACGACTACGTCATCGGGCAGCCGCAGGCGAAGCGGGTTCTGTCGGTCGCGGTCCACAACCACTACAAGCGGCTCAACCACGCGACGAAGCACAACGACGTCGAACTGGCCAAGTCCAACATCCTGCTGATCGGCCCGACCGGCTCGGGCAAGACGCTGCTGGCCCAGACGCTCGCGCGCATCCTTGACGTTCCGTTCACCATGGCGGACGCGACGACGCTGACCGAGGCGGGCTACGTCGGCGAGGACGTGGAAAACATCATCCTGAAGCTGCTCCAGGCGTCCGACTACAATGTCGAGCGCGCCCAGCGCGGCATCGTCTACATCGACGAAATCGACAAGATCTCGCGCAAGTCGGACAACCCGTCGATCACGCGCGACGTCTCGGGCGAAGGCGTCCAGCAAGCTTTGCTCAAGCTGATCGAAGGCACGATGGCCAGCGTTCCGCCGCAGGGCGGTCGCAAGCACCCGAACCAGGACTTCCTGCAGATCGACACGACCAACATCCTGTTCATTTGCGGCGGCGCTTTCTCGGGCCTATAGAAGGTCATCGAGCAGCGGACCGTGTCCTCGGGCATCGGCTTCGGCGCCACCGTCAAGAGCAAGAAGCTGCGCAGCCTCACGGACATGTTCCGCGAAGTGGAGCCAGAAGACCTGATCAAGTTCGGC
>JAQGJH010000016.1 GCA_028290705.1 Hyphomicrobiales bacterium | reverse complement strand
CAGCGGCATTCGGCCGGGATCGATTCCCGCGCAGGCAGGGCAGCTCTATCGCTTCGTCCACGAAATGCGCATCGGCGACCGGGTGATCTACCCGCGCAAATGCGACCGGACGCTGCGCTGGGGTGAGGTCATCGGTCCCTACCTTTACGATCGGGATCGTTCACTCGAATTCGCACACCGGCGCGCCGTGAACTGGCTGGCCAAGCGAAGCCGCGACCACTTCTCACAGGGCGCGCTCTACGAACTCGGCTCGATCCAGACGCTGTTCGAGGTGAAGAGCTTTTCAGAAGAATTCATCGCCAAGTTCGAGGGCGCGCGCGGCGACGGCGCGACCGCCGCGGCCGACGAGGATCAGGAACAGACCATCGTCCGCGACATCTCCGAGACCACGCGCGACTTCATCGCCCGACGATTGAAGACGGAACTCAAGGGCTATCCCATGGAGCCCTTCGTGGCCGATCTCTTCTGCGCCATGGGCTACCGCTCGCATGCGACGCGCGCGGTTCGCGACGAAGGCATCGACGTCATCGCTCACCGCGACGAGCTCGGCATCGAGCCGCCCATCCTCAAGATCCAGGTCAAGGCCCAGGAGGCGAATGTCGCGGCCGATGCCGTCAAGGCGTTCTACGCCATGATCCAGGATCGCGACGTCGGCATCTTCATCACCACGGGAGGCTACACCCAGGCCGCGCAGGACTTCGCCCGCACCAGGGGCAACCTCAAGCTGGTCGATGGCGTCGCCTTCGTCGAATTGATCGAGCGCCATTACGACCGCCTCGATCTCAAGCATCGCCAGCAGATCCCGCTCCGCCGTGTTCTGGTGCCGGACGTGGCCATCGACGAAGTCTGATCGGCCGGACACTTGACCTTCCGGGTCCGAACGCGCACCTCCTTGGGCGAATTCACCCATCGAACGTCCCGGCAGGCCGACATGTCCCTCGTCACCGATTTGTCCGAGATCCCGTCTTCAGCCGCGGCCGAGCCCGCATCGCGGCGGCGCACGGTCGCGGTCCGGGTCGGCCAGGGCAAGGGCGCGATCATGGTCGGGGGCGGCGCGCCCATCGTCGTCCAGTCGATGACCAACACCGACACGGCGGACATCGACGGCACCGTCGCGCAGGTCGCCGCGCTGGCGCGCGCCGGCTCGGAAATCGTCCGCATCACGGTCGATCGCGACGAGGCCGCCGCCGCCGTGCCGCACATCCGCGACCGCCTTTTGAAGCGCGGCATCCACACCCCGCTCGTCGGCGATTTTCACTACATCGGCCACAAGCTTCTGGCCGATCATCCGGCCTGCGCCGAGGCGCTCGACAAATACCGGATCAACCCCGGCAATGTCGGGTTCAAGGACAAGAAGGACCGGCAGTTCTCCGCCATCGTCGAACAGGCCATCCGGCACGGAAAAGCCGTTCGCATCGGGGCCAACTGGGGCTCGCTCGATCAGGAATTGCTGACCACGCTGATGGACGCCAACGCCCGCTCGGCCCGTCCGCTCGACGCACGCGCGGTGACGCGCGAAGCCATGGTGCGGTCGGCTCTCTACTCGGCCGAACGCGCCGAGGAACTCGGTCTGGCGCGCGACCGCATCATTCTCTCGGCCAAGGTCTCGGCCGTGCAGGATCTCATCGCCGTCTACCGCATGCTGGCCGATCGCGGCGACTATGCGATCCATCTCGGCCTGACCGAAGCCGGCATGGGCTCCAAGGGAATCGTCGCCTCCTCGGCCGCCATGGGCATCCTGCTGCAGGACGGCATCGGCGACACGATCCGGGTGTCGCTGACGCCCGAGCCCGGCGGCGACCGCACGGTGGAAGTCACGGTGGCGCAGGAACTTCTGCAAACCATGGGGTTCCGCACCTTCGTGCCGCTCGTCGCCGCCTGCCCGGGCTGCGGCCGCACGACCTCGACGGTCTTCCAGGAACTCGCCCGCGACATCCAGAGCTTCATCCGCGACGAAATGCCGGCCTGGAAGTCGCGCTATCCCGGAGTCGAGGCGCTGAACGTCGCGGTCATGGGCTGCATCGTCAACGGCCCGGGCGAATCGAAACATGCCGACATCGGCATCTCGCTCCCCGGCACCGGCGAAACCCCGACCGCGCCGGTCTTCATCGACGGACAGAAAGCCGCGACGCTGCGCGGCCCCGCGATCGCGGCGGACTTCAAGCAGATGGTGATCGACTATATCGAGAAGCGGTATGGCGCATCATCCGCGCTGCCGCGCTAGATCAACCCGGCCGCAATGTTGATCGTCAGCGCCAGAATCGTGGTGTTAAAGAAGAATGCCACGACGCCGTGCACCAGCGCGGTCCGGCGCAGCGACGGCGAGGAGATCTCCACGTCGGCGGTCTGGCAGGCAACGCCGATCACGTAGGAAAAATACAGGAAGTCCGCATAGTCCGGCGTCTTCGTCCCGGGGAACTCGAGTCCTCCGCTGACATGCGGCTGATGCGCGGCCTCGTCGCGTGCATGATCCTGCAGGCGGCGCTCGCGCGCGAAGTCATGCGCGTAATGCAGCGCGAACATCAGATGGATGAAGAACCAGGCGGTGAGGATCGTCACCACGGCGAGCGACAGCGGAAGAGCCTTTGCGTAGCCCTGCGCCTGCTTGGCGTTTCCGAGCTCCATCACGATCGCCACCACGGACGCGCCCGTCGCCAGCACGGCCAGCGCCAGAATGGCGAAGCGTCCCTCGTCCTGCGTCACCGCACGGCGGGTCAGCGCCTCGTGATCGTCCCGCAGCATCATCAGGCCGGCGAGCAGCAGATACAGGATGACGCCGCCGTTCCAACCGATCAGCGCCCGCGTCTCGGGTGGCCACGTCGCTGGAGCCAGCGCCCAGATGACGAGACCCGACAAAAGCGACGCCAGAAGCCTTGGCCGCGCCACCAGGGGTCCGACCAGGCGCCGGCCCGGCAACCACGCCTGGATGCGGCGAGCGAGCGAGTGACGCCCCGCCGCCCCGCCGGTCACGACGAGCGCCCGGCGACGAATCGCGCCGCAGCTTCCAAGACGCCGGTGCGCTCGCCTGCCCCGACGGAGTTCAGCGCCGCAATGGCGTCGTCGACGAGGTCGTCCCGTCGCCGTTCGGCGGCCGCGACGCCGAGCCGAGCCACCAGCGTCGCCTTGTTGCGCGCCGCGTCCTTGCCGGCGCGCTTGCCCAGCGTCGTGGCGTCGCCCCGATGGTCGAGAAGATCGTCGGCGATCTGGAACGCGGTGCCGATCGCCTGCCCGAAGGTCGCCAGGGCGCGCGTCTGCGCTGCATCGGCGCCGCCCATCAGGGCCCCCGCCTCGACCGAGACGGCGATGAGCGCCCCGGTCTTCATCGCCTGCATCTCGACCGTCTCGTCGAGATCGAGCGGCGTCTCGCGCCGCTCCGCCTCGAGATCGAGCGCCTGTCCGCCCGCCATGCCGCCGAGGCCCGAGGCCCGCGCCACGATCCGCACCAGTTCGGCACGCAGCGCCGGGTCGGGGTGCGTCGCGGGATCGGCCGCAATCTCGAACGCATAGGTGAGCAGGCAATCGCCCGCCAGAATGGCCGTCGCCTCGTCGAAAGCGCGGTGGACCGTCGGCCGGCCCCGGCGCAGATCGTCGTCGTCCATGGCCGGCAGGTCGTCGTGGACCAGCGAATAGCAATGCACCATCTCGATGGCGCAAGCCGCCCGCAGCGCCGCATTTGGAGGCACGCCGAACAGCGCCGCGGTCTCGACGACCAGAAAGGGCCGCAGCCGCTTGCCGCCGCCCAGCGCCGCGTGCCGCATGGCCGCGAGCAGCCGCTCGGGCCGCCGCAACTCGCCGGGGCGCACGGCCCGCGACAGCAGATCGTCCAGCGCCGCCTCGACGGCCATGGCGCAGGCCGTCAGTTTCTGCTGGAACATGGCTGGCACGAGCAGTCTCCCGGCGCGAAGGCCGCGCGGCCTGCCATTGCCCGATCGCCCCTGCGCGGTCAAGCAGCGGCGGAAATCGCGGTCAAGCCCTTGCGGCGCGTTCCCTATCGGGGCTCGCCCCTGTATCCTGCCGCCCGACGCGGGGCGGAGGCGGAATGGCGGTTCGGGGACGAGACGGTGGGTTGCGACGGCTGGGACGGTGGATGCTGTGGGTCGCCGCCGGGCTGATCCTGCTGTTCGCCGGATTGTTTGTTCTCTACGCCTTCGTGCCTCCCGTCTCGACGCTGATGATCGGCCGCTGGATCACCTTGAAGCCCGTGGAGCGGGTCTGGACCCCGCTGGCGCGAATCTCGCCCCACCTGGTCGCGTCCGTCATCATGTCCGAGGACGCGCAGTTCTGCCGCCACGACGGCGTCGACTGGGGCGCCCTCAACAAGGTCATCGAGCAGGCCGGGGAAGACGGCCCCTCCCGAGGCGCGTCGACGCTGTCGATGCAGACCGCCAAGAATCTTTTTCTGTGGCCGTCGCGCTCCTACGTCCGCAAGGGGCTCGAAATCCCCGTCGCACTGGCCATCGACGCCGCCTGGAGCAAGAAGCGGATCATCGAGGTCTATCTCAACATCGCCGAATGGGGCGATGGCATTTTCGGCGCCGAGGCTGCGGCGCGGCGCTATTTCCGAAAAAGCGCCGCCGAGCTGACGGCCCGCGAGGCCGCCCTCATGGCCGCGGCGCTGCCGAATCCGATCCTGCGCAAGGTCGACCGGCCGAGCCGCCGTCATGCCGTCATCGCCCGCATCGTCCAGGCGCGGGCCGCGCGCGGGTCCGCCTGGACCGACTGCGCCCGCTAGGTCGAAGCAAGGGCGGATGCGAGAATCGCCCCGGGACCCTAGCCAGACGGCTTCGAACCGTGTATGGAACGCGCCTTGAATTCTTGGCCGCGAAGCGGGACGAAATCGTCCGGCGCTGGGCCCGATGGAGATCGTCATGGCAGTTCCGAAACGAAAGACATCGCCGATGAAGCGCGGATTCCGCCGCTCGGCCGACGCCCTCGCCCAGCCGACCTATGTCGAAGACAAGGATTCGGGCGAGTTGCGCCGCCCCCACCACGTCGACCTGAAGACCGGCATGTATCGCGGTCGCCAGATCCTCAACATCAAGTCCAAGGAAGCCTGAGCCTTTCAGGCTCCGGAATTCCGATGATCGAGCCCGGCCCGCGCCGGGCTTTTTCATGTCTGGGCTGCCGCGCGCCGGCCTCGTCCCATGCCGGACGCGAGCGCCCCGCCCAGCACGATGAGCCCGCAGGCGCCCGCCAGCGCCCAGCTCGGCTCGGCCTGACCGGCCAGCACCAGCCACAGGGTCGAGAGCACCGGCGCCGCATAGGACAGAACGCCGAGCAGGCGAATGTCGCCCTGCTTCATGCCGCGATCCCACAGGAAGAACGCAAGACCCACCGGCCCCAGACCCAAAAGCCCGACCGCCGCCCATTCGACGGGCGCAGTCGGCCAGACCGTTTCTTCGAGCCCCAGATGCGCCAGCGCCGCCAGCGCCGAGGTCGCAAGGCAGAACCCCGCCACCACGCCGCTCGGCACCTCGGCGAAGCGCCGCGACAGGACGGAATAGCCCGCCCAAACGAAAGCGGCGGCCAGCGCCAGCCCGTAGCCCGGCACGAATGCGGGTCCGGCCTGCCCCGCTCCGCTTCCGGCGAACAGCACGAGGAGACCGGCGAAGCCCGACAGGGCTCCCAGCACGTGGCGAAGCGTCAGCCTCTCGCCCGGCAGCAGCGCCGAAAACAGCACGATCAGCAGCGGCCAGAGATAGTTGACCAGCCCGGCCTCCGCCGGCGGCGCACTCCGCAGGGCGGCAAAGTAGAGCGCATGATAGGAAAACAGGCCTCCGACGCCCAGCGCCCAGACACGGGGCCTCTGCCGCAGGACGCGCAATTCGCCCCTTCGGGCCAGCAGAGCGAGCCCGCACGAGCCCCCGATCGCGAAGGTGACGGCCGTCAATTGGAAAGCCGGCATGGAGCCGCTGCTCGTCGTCAGAACCGCGAGGCCCGACCACAGCAGGATCGCCGCAAGGCCGAAAAGCGTCGCGCGCCGGCTCACGCCGCCGCAGAGCCGGCACAGTCCCGGCAAATGCCCGTCAATTCGATCACCTGCGATTTTGGGTGAAACCCTGTCTCTGCCGCCAGGCCTTCGAGGCTGCCCGCCACGTCCGCCGACGTCGCTTCCCTGACCTTGCCGCAGGACTCGCAGATGAGGAACGCCACGGTGGCGCTCCGCTCGTGGCGATGCGCGCAAGCCATGAAGGCGTTGCGCGACGCGAGCCGGTGCACCAGCCCGTTCTCGAGCAGAAAATCGAGCGCACGATAGATTGACACCGGCGCGGGCCTCTTCCCGGTCTCGTCCGCCACCAGGTCGATCATGTCGTAGGCCCCGACCGGCCGCCCCGCCGCGCAGAGCTTGTCCAGCACGAGCTGGCGCGCCGGCGTCAGCCGGATGTGACCGTGCGCATGGGCGCAACCGTCGTGGGCGCTGCCGGGCGCAGGGGCATGGCCGTGTTTGTGATCGTCCTTCATGGCAGACAATATAGGGCCTCCGGCGTCGCGGCGCGACCGCTCTCGCGCTCTCCTCCACCGGCCGTGTGCGATGTCCCCCTCGCGCACCCTCGCCTTCGATGCTGCGCCGCATTATGTTCCCGGCGGAGCTGCCGGGGCCCGCCTGCGCCCGGCCAGCCGGAGACACACCATGACCCTCACGTCGCGCAACGCCATCGTTACTGGATCGACCAGCGGCATCGGCCTCGCCATCGCGCGCGCCTTCGCCCAACAGGGCGCCAACGTCATGATCAACGGCTTCGGCGACGCCGCCGCGGTGGAAAAGGAACGCGCCGGCATCGAGGCCGATTTTTCGGTACGCTGCCTCTATTCCCCCGCCGACATGAGCAAGCCGGTCGAGATCGCCGCCATGGTAAAGGAGGCGGAGACCGCATTCGGCTCCGTCGACATTCTGGTCAACAATGCCGGCATCCAGTTCGTCTCGCCCATCGAGGAGTTCCCTGTCGAGAAATGGGACCAGATCCTGGCGATCAACCTGTCGTCGGCCTTCCACACCATCCGGGCCGCCACGCCCGGCATGAAGGCCCGCAAATGGGGCCGCATCATCAACACGGCCTCGGCCCATTCGCTGGTCGCCTCTCCCTTCAAGGCCGCCTATGTGGCGGCCAAGCACGGCATTGCCGGGCTGACCAAGACCGTGGCGCTCGAACTCGCCACCCACGGCGTCACCGTCAATTGCATCTCGCCCGGCTACGTCTGGACGCCGCTCGTCGAAAAGCAGATCCCCGACACCATGAAGGCGCGCAACATGACCAAGGAACAGGTCATCAACGACGTGCTCCTCACCGCCCAGCCGACGAAGCAGTTCGTCACGGTCGAGCAGGTCGCGGCCCTCGCCGTCTTCCTGTGCTCCGACGCGGCCTCGCAGATGACCGGAGCAAACCTGTCGATGGACGGCGGCTGGACGGCCGCCTGACATGAAGCGCACGACGAAGCGGCGCGCCGAAAAGCGCGTCTCGCTCGCCCTGCAGGGCGGCGGATCGCATGGCGCGTTCACCTGGGGCGTGCTCGACGAGATCCTGGCCGACGGCCGCCTCGACATCGAGGCCATCACCGGCACCAGCGCGGGCGCGATGAACGCCGTCGTGCTGGCGCAGGGCATGCTGGAGAACGGCCGCGACGGCGCGCGCGAGCGGCTGGAGAATTTCTGGTTCTCGATCAGCGACTCGAGTGCGCTGGCGCCGCCGGTGCGTTCGCTGCTCGATCAGTTTTTCAAGGGATGGAACGTCGACGGCTCGCCCGTGCAGGTCTGGCTGGATTTCGTCACGCATTACGCCAGCCCGTACGAGTTCAATCCGCTCAACATCAATCCGCTGCGCGAACATCTTCTGGGTGTCGTCGACTTCGAGAAGGTGCGCGCCTGCAACGAGATCGCGTTGTTCGTCGCCGCCACCAACGTCAACACCGGCCATATCGCGATCTTCGACCGGCCGCAGCTCACCGCCGATCACGTGCTCGCCTCGGCATGCCTGCCGTTCGCGTTTCAGGCGGTCGAGATCGACGGCGCGCCTTATTGGGACGGAGGTTATCTCGGCAATCCCGCGCTGTTCCCGCTCTTCTACAAGACAGCCTGCCCGGACATCGTCATCGTGCAAGTCAACCCGATCCAGCGCGAGGGCACGCCCCGCACGGCACGCGA
Organism: Hyphomicrobiales bacterium; assembly: GCA_028290705.1. Classification (GTDB taxonomy): domain Bacteria; phylum Pseudomonadota; class Alphaproteobacteria; order Rhizobiales; family Beijerinckiaceae; genus Terripilifer. Next base: position 17,283 of record JAQGJH010000016.1, on the reverse strand, counting down.
GATCCAGAACCGCCTGAACGAGATCACCTTTAACGGCGCGCTTCTCGGCGAATTGCGCGCCATCGATTTCGTCAACAGGCTCGTCGATTCGGGCAAGCTTTCGCGCGACGCCTACATGCGGCCCTTCGTTCACCGCATCGACGGCGCCGATCCGCTCAAGGCTTTCTCGTCCGCGTCGCGGCTCAGCGCCGCCTGGACGTTCCTGCAGGAATTGCGCGACATCGGCCGAGCCGCCGCGAAATCATGGCTCACCGCGCATTACGACGACATTGGCGAGCGGGGCACGCTCGACCTGCGCATGGCGTTCACGACGAACGGAACCGCCAGACGCTCGTCTCCTTGATCTCGACGTCTTCCAGATCGCGCGACACCGCGATCCGGTAGGTCGCCAGCGCCTCGAGGCGCAGCCGCGCCAGATAGCTGCGACCGGGATCGCCGATCATCACGCAGGCGCCCCGCGCGTGCAGAGCCGCGAGCCACTCGGTCACGCGCGCGGCCATGTCCTGTTCGTAAGAAACGTCTCCCGCCACCACGACGTCCCAGCCTTCGTCGCGGCCCACGAGATCGACGTGCCGCGCGGACAGCGCCACGTCGTTGACGGCGGCGTTCAGCCCCATGGCATGGATCGCAAAGGCGTCGATGTCGCAAGCTTCGACGTGCGCCGCGCCGGCCCGCGCGGCCGAAATCGCCACCAGTCCCGACCCGGATGCAAAATCCAGCACGCGCTTGCCCGCCACCAGGGTCGGATTGTCGAGGATGTAGCGCGCCAGCGCCTGCCCGCCGGCCCAGGCAAAGGCCCAGAACGGCGGCGGCAGTCCGATCTCGCCCAATTCATCCTCGGTCTTCTGCCACAGCACCGTGGCCTCGTCGGCCACGTGAAGGCTGATCTCGGGGGCGTGCGGAACCGGCATCAGCCGCGTGTTCGACCGGATGAAGGCTTTGGGGTCGTCGATCATGCGCACCTTCGGGCGACACGCGTCGCACCGCGCCACCATGGCGCAGCGCGCCACGAGGGGCGGCTGAGTGGGCCGGTTGTGGGACGAAACGGGGCCCCGCGCCAGCCGGGAAATCGAAAGCGGCCCGTGCCTCTATTCCGGACGCTCGGAATGACCGAGACCTGCCAACCTGGCGACCAGCTCCGACACGCGGCGTCTGAGGATCGCGTTCTCTTTCTTCAGCGCTTCGAGCTGGTTCTCCGGCGCATCGCGGTCGGCGCTCGGATCCTCTCCCGAGAAATCGACGCCAGCCTGATCCTGTTGCCGCCAGCGCAGTTCCGCCTTGTAGGACTTGTTGCGGCTGGGAATCTCGAGAATGAACGAACCCGGGAGGCTGACCGCAGGGCTGAGCGTCAGCTTGGCCCCGGTCGACGACAGATTGCGGATCTGACACGCCACGCGGTTGTTGCCGTTGTTGAACACAGCCGTGGCGCCAATGAGCGTGCGAACGCGCTCGGTACGTCGGCTTTCCGGTCCTGAATTCGAGTCATCGCTCATGCGCTCTGTCAGCCACGCTATCCTGTCGGCCCGCCTGTCGGCCGGATAGTGGTCAGCTAAACCTCAACAAAGTCTGATGATTTTACAGCACTTAAGCCCACGCTCGGCATATTCGTCATTTTCGGGGATATGTTTTCTGCACCGCCATCCCGGCGGCCGCCACCGCAACCGCCGTCAAGGCGAACACGCCCGCGACACCGGTGGCCGCGGCCATGATGCTCGCCGTGAACGGCAGCGCCACCTGGCCGATCCGGTTGCCGGTCAGGCGCAGCGACATGGCCGTCCCCCTGGCCGCCACGGGCGCGATTTCGACGATGCCCGACAAGGTCAGCGTCGAGGCGATGCCAAGCCCGTACCCGACCGCGACGACCGCCAGATACATCCAGGCCAACGAAACCGGCGCTGAAAGCACCAGCAGGCCCACGGTCGAGATCCACATCATCGTGACCGTGAGGGGCACCCGGCCAATGAGCTTGAACAATTGCACGTAAGCGAGCCGCGACGCCATGGAGGCGAGCGCCCGCGTCGTCAGCAACCATCCGACATGGCTTGCCTCGATGTGGCGCTCGGTCCCGAGCAACGGCAGGTAGACGACGAGCAGGTCGAGCGTCGTCACCGTCATGACGCTTGCGAAGATCACCGAGGTCAGGCCTTGCAGCCGGAGGATTTCCAAGACGCCGACGGAGCGTTCCTCGGCGCTGCGGGGCGGCTTGGGTGGCGCGGATCGCAGCAGGAATCCCGCCACGGCCGCGATCCCCGCGACCGCCAGCGCCATCAGAAACACCGTTCCGGTGGGAGGCACGCGGGCATTTCCGGCCGCAAGGCCGATCAGCAGGGGTCCGACCGCCTGACCGAGCGCCAGCGCAACCATGTAGTAACCGAAGATCGACTCGCGGCTTTTCGGCCCCGCGCACCGCACGGTGATCATCTGGTGCCCGGCCATGCAGAGAATGTGGCCGATGCCCAGCACCACATTGGCGGCGAGCAGGCGCCATTGCGTGTCGGGCCACATCCACAGGATGAAGGCTCCGGCGGCCATCAGCAGGCTTCCGGCCTGCGCGGCGCGGCTGTCGTGGCCACGGTCGATCATCCGCCCGAACGGAATCGCGAAAACCACTGGCAGCAGCGCGAAACTCGCCGCGATGACGCCGATCCAGATGACCGGAAGCTCGAGTTCGATGGCCCGGTACGACGTCCCGACCCGCACCAGGGGCACCAGCGCCTGGACCAGGAAGGAGTGCAGCAGAAGCGGCAGGAACAGGCCGAAGTCGATGTCGTGCTTTCGATCCTGTTCGGTCATTCAGCCCCCGCGCCAGACGCTTTCCTGCGTTCTAGCGCAGCCCTGACGGGCTGGCCATGCCGCGCGCGGTCGCGGGCTCACACGCCCGGGGCGACCGGCGGAGACGGCGGCGCGGCAACCCGGCGCGCGCGCAGCTTGAAGCCCACCGCCACCAGCATGATGCCGAACACCAGCGCGTAGGCGCCGAGCCACCAGGTCAGCACCACGGCGCCAAGCATCGGCGTGACGATCAGCAGGATGCCCCAGACGATCGACACGATGCCGCCGATCGCCAACCAGAGCCGTCCGTGTTCGAGACTGAGCCGGAATGCCGCCGCGAGCATGAACCCGCCGCTGAGCAGCGCCCAGAAGGCCGTGACGATCACGAACGCCGAAATTGCGCCCGCGGGAAACGCCAGCGCGATGACGCCCATCAGGATGTTCAGCAGCGCTTCGGCCAGCAGCGGCCAGAATCGCTTGTCGGCGCGCCATGCCTGCATGGCCGACACGAGCCCGATCGCCCCGTCGAGCAGGAGATAAACGCCGAAGAGCAGCGCCAGCGACAGCATCACCGCGCCGGGAGAGACGAACGCCATGATGCCGAACAGGATCGCGATGACGCCGCGAAGCACCAAAGCCCACCAATGCGTCACCAGCGAGAAGCCGAGCGCGGCCTGGACGGTTCCACCCTCGGGCGACGACGGGGTGACGGGCGGGATCATGCTCATGAGCTTTCCCCTTGGCGGAGATACCAAGCGACAACGGTCGAGCTTGGCCGTGGTTCCGTCCGCCCGGGCGAAGAACGTCGGAAGCCGACGACGATCACGCCCCCTGACGCGCTTTCAGCCGCTCGATGTCGCGCAGCACCGTGGCGAGCTTGGCGCGCAGCACACGCACCTCGCGCGCCTTGCGCCGCTGGCTCAACGCATCGTTGATCTGCATCATCAGGCGCAGCATGTCCTGCTCGAGAGCCGCGATCTGGACGGCGGGATCCTGTGCTTCGTGGGCGGGCGTCGTGGCGTTCATTGCGAAAGAACCGGGGGTTGAATGCGGCCATGGCTCTGCGGCAGCATGAAGGGCAGGCCCGTCCGGGCGCAGGACTCGAGTTTGAGATCGACCTTGAAGACGTCGTGCAGGAGGCGCTGATCGAGGACCGCGCGGGGCGGTCCCTGGGCGGCGATCCGGCCAGCCTGGAGAATCACCAGCCGATCCGCATAGGAGGCCGCGAGATTGAGATCGTGCAGGATCGCCACCACGGCCGCGCCATCGGCCGCAACCGCGCGCGCGGCATCCATGAGGGCGAGTTGATGACACAGATCCAGACTGGCCACGGGCTCGTCGAGAAACAGGATCTGGCGCTTCTCCGAGCCGCGGCCCGCGTCGAGTTGCGCCATCACGCGAGCGAAATGCACGCGCTGCTGCTCGCCCCCTGAGAGAAGCTGGAAGTCCCGGCCCGCGAGATGCGTGACGTCGGCGCTGCACAGGGCGCGTTCGACTCGCCGCTCGCGTTGCAGCCGCGTTTCCGCCCGGCCGACGCCATCGAGACCCAGGCGCACCACGTCCAGCACCGTGAACGGAAAGGACAACGTCTGCGCCTGCGCCATCACGGCCCGCTTGGCCGCCAGCCTCGCGGGCGACATGCTTTCGATGTTCCGGCGATCGTAGAAAACCGCGCCGCGCGTGGGCCGCGTTTCGCCCGTCAGCAGCCGCAACAGGGTCGTCTTGCCGGCGCCGTTCGGCCCCACCACGACGACGAGTTCGCCGGCTGCGACGCAAAGATTGCAGCCGTCCACGAGGCGGCGTCCGCCGGCATCGTAGCCGGCGTCGCTGGCGCGCAAGACTTCGCTCACGTGATCGGCCTCCCGGTTTGACGGAGCAGCAGCCACAGGAAGAAAGGCGCGCCGATCGCCGCCGTCACGATGCCGATCGGCAGTTCGGCGGGAGCCACGACGGTCCGGGCGACGATGTCGGCTCCACACAGGAGCGCCGCGCCCGCGAGGCCGCAAAGCGGCAGCAGCACGCGATGATCCGAGCCGACGACGAGCCGCAGCATGTGCGGCACCACGATGCCCACGAAGCCGATGACGCCCGCCGCCGCGACGCTGGCGCCTGTGGCGAGAGCCACCAGCAGGATCGTGGCGCGCTTGATGCGCTGGACCGAGATGCCGAGATGATAGGCCTCCGCCTCGCCCATCATCAGGCCGTTCAATCCGCGCGCCAGCATCGGCACGGCGATGAGGATCGGCAGCAGAATGGGGGCGATCACCGCGATCTTGCTCCAGGTCGCGCCGGTCAGCGCGCCGAGCGACCAGAAGGTGAGATCGCGCAATTGCGTGTCGTCGCTCGCATAGGCCAGCAATCCGGTGAGCGATCCCGCCAGCGCCCCGATGGCGACGCCGCCGAGCAGCATGGTGGCGATCGACGTGCGCCCGCGACGTGTCGCGATGACGTAGAGAACGATCGTGGTGGCGAGCCCGCCGAGGAACGCGCCCGCCGGAAGCGCCGCAAAGGGCAGCTTCGTGATCGTGTCGCCCAGCAGGCGGTGGCCGAGCACGATGGTGGCCGCGGCCGCGAGCCCTGCCCCGGACGAGACCCCCACGAGTCCCGGATCCGCCAGGGGGTTCCTGAACAGCCCCTGCATCAACGCGCCCGACACCGCGAGCGCGGCCCCGACCAGCAGTCCGAGCACGAGACGCGGCAGGCGGATCTGCATCACGATCAGCGCGTCCTGCGCGTTGGCCGCAGCGCCACGGCCGAAGGCGGCGTCCATCAGCGTCTGGAACACCTGCGAGGCCGGCAGGCGCACCGCGCCGGACGTGAGGGACCCGAGCGAGACGCAGACGAGGCCGACCAGAATGCACCCCGTCACGATCGAAATCCGCCACCGCCTCTGGGAGGCCAGGTGGCGGACCGACGGGCCAGCAAAATCGGCCACCGCATCGGTCATGGCGCAACCCTGCTGCGCGCGCCGGCTTCGCCGCCGGCCGCCCGGAACGCGGCGACGAGATCGCGCAGCGCAGCCGGCGTGCGAGGCCCGAAGCCCAACAGATACAGGCCGTCGCGCGACAGGAGAGCGCCCCGTGCGGCGGCCGGCGTCGAGGAGAAAGCCGGCAGGGCGAAGACATCCTTGGGAGACAACGATTGCCCGGCGCGGCTCATCGTCAGCACGATGTCGGGTGCGGCCGCCAGAACGCCCTCGGGGCCGATCGGCTTGTAGCCGTCGAGCGAGTCGGCGGCGTTGATCGCGCCCGCGAGGCGGATCATCGCATCGGCCGACGTGTTGCGGCCCGCCACCACCGGCTTGCCGTTTTGCAGCGACAGCAGGAACAGCACCCGGCGCGCAGGCGCGCCGTTCGCCCGGACCTCGGCAAACACGGCCTCGAAGCCGCGCTCGATCGCCTGGGCGAGTTCCTCGGCCTTGTCGGACGTTCCCGTCAGGCGACCGATCGTCCGCACCTTGTCGGCGACCCCCGCCTCGCTGGTCTCGCCGTTCAGATGCGCGACTTTGACGCCCGCCTGTTCGATGAGTTGGATGGTCGCGGGCGGACCCGCGCCCTCCGCCGCGATGACGAGATCAGGCCGCAGCGACAGCACGCCCTCCGCCGAGAGGGCGCGCAGGTAGCCGACGTTCGGCTTGGTCGCCAGGGCCTCGCGAGGCTCGAGACTGGTCGTGTCGACCGCCACGATCCTGTCCTGCAGGCCGAGATCGTAGAGGATCTCCGTCACGACGCCACCGGCCGCCACGATGCGTTGCGGACCATCCGCGGACACCGGCTGGGCTGCGACCGACTGGGCGGCGAGAAGCAACGCGCCGGTGGCCAGTCCCCGCAGCCCGGCAGTGACCGATATGCAGCGCCTCATCTCACCCGGCTCCTGATCGATGGAAAAAGGGTGCGTCCGCAGGCCTTTGCCCGAACGCAATCGCCAGCAAACTACGGGCGGGCGGCACAGGTTACAAGTATTCTTACCCAGTCATAAATTATAATAATTACAAACTGGAACCATCGCAAACAACGGCCCTCTGGCCGCGAAGTTTAGATTGATGAAAATGAAGGACAGGATGGCTTTTTTACGTTGACGGCTCCGGTCTGGCCGAACTTTACTCTGCGCCATTAGTCACGTCCTCCCCGACCAGACGAGCGGCGGCCTGCCGCCGCTTGGTGCAGCGCGCCTGTACGCCGGGGAGACCTGCAACCAGAGAGGTCGTCCATGTCCATTTCGGCGCTTCGTGCCGGCGTTTCCCGCTTCGCGGTCCTGGCGGCCGCGGGCCTCGCCTCCGTTCCCGCCATGGCGCAATCTCCCGAAGTGGTCACCACGCTGGACGAGATCACCATCACGGCGACGAAACAGAGCGAGAGCGTCGTCGACACGCTCGCGGGCGCGACGGTCTTCACCCGCGGCGACCTCCGCACGCAGCAGCCGCAGCGCATCGGCACGATCGTCAACCAGGCTCCGGGCGTCTCCACGCAGGAGAACGCCAACGACCCCGCCACCGCGATCAACATCCGCGGCCTGCAGGATTTCGGCCGCGTGGCGGTGACGATCGATGGCGCGCGCCAGAACTTCCAACGCTCGGGACACAATGCCAATGGCGCCTTCTTCCTCGATCCCGCCTTCGTCCGCGCCATCGACATTACGCGTGGTCCCGTCGCCAACATCTACGGCTCCGGCGCCATCGGCGGCGTCGTCTCTTTCGAGACCGTCGACCCGTCCGATATCCTGCGTCCGGGCGAAAGAATTGCTGGCGAACTCGCCGGCACGGGCGTGTTCGGGCGTCAGGCCGGCTGGTACGGCAGCGCCATCGGGGCCGCTCGGCCGACCGACACGATCGAGGCTCTGGCTGGTTTCGCCTTCCGCGACCTGAACCCCTTCCGCGACGGCGGCGGCAACCGTGTCCTCGACAGCGGCCAGGAGCTGGTCTCGGGCCTCGGCAAGATCGTGATCAAGCCCGGCAACGGCCATGAGTTGAAGCTCAGCGGACAATACCAGACCTATGATTTCGCCAATGGGATCGGCACATCCACGGCCCCACGCCGCACCAATGACGTGACGACGGGTAATTTCGCCGCGCGCTATACGTTCAACCAGCCGGGCAATCCCTGGCTGAATGTGGCCGCCACCGCCTACTCCACCTCGACCGACACCGAGCAGACGCGCATCAGCGGCACGCCAGCGCAGATCGGCCAGAGCCGCTTCTTCAAGATCCGCACCAATGGCGTCGACATCAACAACACGTCGCGCTTCGACCTCGGCGGTGGTTCGGTCGCCGTGACGGTCGGGGCGGACGCCTTCCAGGATCGCGTCCGCACCTCGGATCCCTCGGGCAATGGCGACGAGACGACGCCTTCCGGACGCCGCTCCGTCTACGGCGGCTTCGTCCAGAGCCATCTCAAATATTCGATCATCGACGTCATCGGAGCACTGCGCTACGACGGCTACACGCTGGATGGCGGCTCCAATCATTCCGAAGGCCAGCGTCTCTCGCCCAAGATCACCGTCGGGGCGACCGTCATCCCGGGCATCCAGCTCTACGGCTCCTACGCGGAAGGCTATCGCGCGCCCTCGATCACCGAAACGCTGGTGGATGGACTGCATCCGGTGCCGGCCTCCTTCGTCTTCGTGCCCAACCCCAACCTGCGCCCGGAAGTCGGCAAGAATCTCGAAGCCGGCGTGAACATCAAATACGACGACGTCTTCGCCCAGGGCGACAAGCTGCGCGGCAAGGTCTCGGTGTTCCGCAATCACGTGCGCGACTATATCGACGGCGTCTTCGTCGATCCGGGCGCGCCCTGCGGCTCACCCGTGCCCGGCGCCTGCGCGGATGCGTTCTATACTTACGAGAACGTGTCACGCGCGCGCCTCACCGGCGTCGAAGCCGAACTCGTCTATGACGCACGCACCTGGTTCGCGAGCCTGTCGGGTGCGCACATCCGCGGCGACAACCTGACCAACGGCGACCCGCTGCAATCCGTCTATCCCGACAAGATCGCCATCGGGGGCGGCATGCGCTTCTTGAACGAGAAGCTGACGCTCGGATCGCGCGTGACCTTCGTGGACGAGCAGAAGCGCCTTCCAGCCTCGGCCGTCGCGACGGCGAGCAGCGCCTACACGCTGGTCGATCTCTACGGCACCTATCAGTTCACCCAGGATTCGAAGGCGTTTCTGACGCTCGAGAATGTCGGGGACGTCCGCTACAAGCGCTTCCGCGACGCGGACTTCAGCCCCGGTTTCGTCGCCAAGATCGGCTTCTCGACCCGCTTCGGAAGCTGACTATTTCTGACTGCATCAACCGGGAGACTTCATCATGTTCATTGCCATGAACCGCTTCAAGGTCCTCAAGGGCAACGAAGAGGCATTCGAGACCCTGTGGAAGAGCCGCGAGACCTATCTGCACGAACTTCCGGGCTTCCAGCAGTTCGCCCTGTTGCGCGGCCCCGAGGCCGAGGACCACACGCTCTACTCCTCCCACACCGTCTGGCAGGACCGCGAGACCTTCACGGCCTGGACGCAGTCGGAGCAGTTCCGCAAGGCGCATGCGCGCGCCGGCTCCAACAAGCCGCTGCACATGGGCCATCCGACCTTCGAGGGCTTCGAGTCCGTGATGATCCAGACGCTCGAAGACTCACGCCGCACCGCCGCCGAATAGGAGACGTTCATGAACCTCGACGTTACAGAACGCGGCAGTCTCGAGGCCGTCCGGCAAGTGCTTGCACAAAAGCCCGACGGCGTTCTCGAGGCCATCGCGCGCGAGGCCGGGGCGTCGGTCGAGACGGCCCTGCAGGCGCTTCCAGAAGCGCAGCGCCTGCGCGTGCACGCCGACCGCTTCGCCCCACTCTGGGACGAACTCACACGCTGGGGCGAGATCGTCTTCATCGTGCACACGTCCGACATCGTGCTCGAATGCAAGGGTGAGGTCGCGGCCGGCTCGGAAGGCCGCGGCTATTTCAACTTCCACGGCGCAGGCCCGATCGGCGGCCACATCCGCAAGGACCATTGCGCCGCCATCTATCTCGTCGACCGTCCCTTCCACGGCCGCCGATCCTGCTCGCTGCAGTTCATCAACGAATCCGGCGAGCCGATGTTCAAGATCTTCGTGCGCCGTGACGAGCAACGCGAACTCGTCGGCGAACAGGTCGATCTCTTCACCGCCCTGTGGGCGCGTGAGGATGGCGCCGCCGAGGCGGTGGGCTGAGGGCGAAGGGCCGGCCATCTCCTCCCGGCCGGCCCGACGCTTCATTTCACCGCAGCGGCGGAGCGGAGTTTCGCAATCAAGTCGCGCGGCGTCGCATACACCTTCTCGACCAGCGCCTGCACCTCGGCGCCCGACACGGCATTGACGTCGGATCCCTGCTTGGCCGCTTCTGCGCGCAGCTCCGGATCTTCCAGCGTCGCATCGAACGCCCGGCGCAGCGCCTCGGCGCGATCCGCCGGGACGCCGGGCGGCAGCATGAACGGCCGGCTGATCGACCCCTGCGTGAGGAAAACGTCGAGCGCGCTTTTCTGCTCGGGAGTCTTCGCGAACTCCATGATGAGCGGCGCGCCGAGCTTGGCGATCTCGGGCAAGGGCCGTGTGTCTTCCTGCACCAGAACCTTGACGCTTCCATCGGGCTTCAGCACGTCGGGATATTGCTGGCGGGCGCTCGACCAGAGAAGGCCGCAGACGCCCTGCACCTCGTTGCGCTGGATCGCGAGGCTGACCTCGTTCGAGCCCTTGTAGCCGGCGATCAGCCTGAGCTTCGATCCCAGGAGATGGCGCTCCATGACAGGATAATCGACCAGCGCGCTGCCCGGTCCCGTTCCTCCCACCACCAGCTCCTTCTCGGACAGCTCCGCGTAGGACGACACCGGCGCGTCCCGCCGCACGACGCAGACCGACGTGTCGGCATTGGCGTTGCCGAGATACAGGAACTTGCGCGGGTCATAGGCCTGCAGGTCCTGGCCGGTCATCAGCGGATCGAACAGCGCGGTCGACAGCACGACGCCGATCTGCGTGCCGTCCTTCGGCACGACCGTATAGAGATGACGCGCCGCCGTCAGGCTGCCCGCGCCGGGCATGTTCTGGATGATGACTGTCGGATTGCCCGGAATGTGCTTGCCGAGATGCCTGCCGATCAGCCGCGCATAGACGTCGACGCCGCCGCCCGCGGACGATCCCGCCACGATCGTCACGGTCTTGCCTTTGAAGAACGCCGCGGCGGTCTCCTGGGCGGTCGCCGCCACCGGCGTCGAAAGTGTGAAGCCCAGCGCCCAACAGGCGAGAAGCGCAGCCATGCGCATGAATATCCTCCCGTGCATGCGCGGCCGGTTGCCCCGGCTCGCGCGAGTTTTGATGGGTTGAGTGTGGCGGCTGGGGAATTTGAAAGCAAGAAGCCGGATGAAGCGCCCGCGCGACCCTGTTAGAAATGCCTTCCGGACATATGAAGGTCGAGAGCATGGACACCGCAGCACGGGATGACGAGCGCTGGCGAGACATTCAGGCCCGGAGAGCCGCGCTCCAGGACGACTTCGTCTATGCCGTGCAGACCACTGGCGTGTTCTGTCGGCCCTCCTGCCCGGCTCGTCGGCCGCGCCGCGAGAACGTGAGCTTCTTTGCCGATGCAACGGCCGCCGCTGCGGCCGGATTCCGCGCCTGCCTGAGGTGCCGGCCCGATGCGGCCTCACCGACGGCGTCGCGGGCCGAACTCGTCACGCACCTGTGCCGCATGATCGACGAAGCGGAGCACGCGCCCACGCTCGCCCGACTGGCGCAGGCGTCCGGTGTCAGCGCCTTTCACCTGCAGCGCGTTTTCAAGCAGGCCACCGGCCTGACACCCCGTCAATATGCCCAGGGTCGACGCGCCGGGCGCATGCGCAACACCCTCGCGGCCGCCGGAACCAGCGTCACGCAGGCGATCTACGAGGCCGGGTTTGGCTCCGGCGCGGGATTTTACGAACAGGCGGACAGGATGCTCGGCATGACTCCTCGCGCCTTCAGATCAGGCGGAGAGAACACCACCATTCGCTATGCCACGACCGAGACGTCGCTGGGCGCCCTGCTGGCCGCCGTCAGCGAACGCGGCGTCTGCGCCATCACGCTCGGCGACGACCCCGCCACGCTGGTGGCGGATCTGCGGGAACGCTTCCCCCGCGCCGCGCTCCTCACCGGGGACGACAGCTTCGACGAGACCGTTCGGCAGGTCGTCTCCTTCGTGGAGAACCCCCGCGCAGGGCTGGCGCTGCCGCTCGATCTGCACGGCACGCTCTTCCAGCAGAGGGTCTGGCAAGCCCTGATGGCGATTCCCCTCGGAGAGACGCGCAGCTACACCCAGGTCGCCACGGAGATCGGCGCGCCGTCGGCCGTGCGGGCCGTGGCGACGGCCTGCGCGGCCAACAAGCTCGCGGTCGCGGTGCCGTGCCACCGCGTCGTCCGCCACGATGGCGGCCTTTCGGGTTACCGCTGGGGCGTCGAACGAAAAAGACGTCTGCTGGAACGCGAGAAGCCCTAGCCCTTGACTTCGGTGTCGGGCCGGTCGTCGCCGCGCGCGACCTCTTCGCGCCACGTGCCGTCCTTGTCGGGATATTGAATACCGGTCGCCTCGCCCGGGATGTGCTGCTCGCGCGCCGCGCGTTCCGCCGCCTGGCGGGCAAGATCGTGCGTCGCGAACGTCTCGGAATGCACGCCATCCACCCGGTAGGCCCAGCCGCCATCGTGCTCGACGATTTCATACACGACCTTGCTCATGCCGCTCTCCTGCCGAATGGCGACCCGCTCGCCATCCTCAACACGGAGCGGCTGAGCGGAGTTCCGGCGCGCCCGGCAAGCGCCAAATGTTTTCACAGGCCGGGCGCACTTTCCGCCGCCTCGCGCGTTGAGCTCAAGATGACCCAAGCGCAGCACCCCGTCCCCTTCGCCCACGTGGCCGATCCTCTCGGTTCCCATCCGAAGCGTGGGACCTGACGCATGCCGACCGGCGCTTCAGGCGCGCTCCACTCCGACCTCGCGGCCGTTCCCTATTGCGGCGTCCCGGCCGTCCCGTTGGACCTGTGGTCGCGGTGGAATTTCGACCCCGTTCTTCTGCTGGGTCTCGCGCTCCTGATGGTTGCGCATGCACGGCTCACGATGCAGCGCGAGAGCCCCGCCGGCGGACGTCGCCTCGTGCCATTCGCGGCGGCTTGGAGCCTGGTGTTCATCCTGTTCGTATCGCCGGTCTGCGCCCTCGCCTCGGCGCTTTTCTCCGTCCGCGTGCTGCATCACATGGTCCTGGTGGCCATCGTGCCGCCCCTGCTGCTCATGGCCGCGCCATCTCTTGGCCGCCGGCTGCCCGCGACGCCGCTCTGGCTCGTCGTTTTCGCGCTTCTGCATGCCGTGATCCTGTGGTTCTGGCACGCGCCCGCGCCCTATGCGGCCGCGCTCGCGCAGACGTCCGTCTACTGGCTCATGCAGGCCAGCCTGTTCGCCAGCGCCCTGCTGGTCTGGACCGGCGCGCTTGCCCGCGGCACGCCGGGCATTTTGTCTCTGGCTCTGCTGCTCGCCACGATCATCCAGACGGGCCTGCTGGGCGCGCTCATCACCTTCGCGCGGACGCCGCTCTACGCTTTTCACTTCGCCACGACGCAAGTCTGGGGACTTTCGCCGCTGGCGGATCAGCAACTGGCGGGGCTCATCATGTGGGTCCCGGGCGCGCTGCCCTATCTCGCGGCGGCGCTCGCGATCCTGTTTGCGAAAGTCCTGCAGCCGGGCCTGCAGCCGGGTGCTTCGCCGGCAGCGCGCGCATGAGCCTCGTCGTCCTGCTCAAGCTCGTCCACGTGACGGCGCTCTGCCTGTGGTGCGGCGGACTCGTCATTTTGCCGACGCTTTTCCGCAAGCGCACGCATCTGCGAGACAAGGAGGAACTGTACGAGCTTCAGCGTTTCGCGCGAGCGATCTACATCGTCATCGCGTCTCCGGCTGCCTTCATCGCGGTCTTCAGCGGGACCGCGCTTGTTTTCGCCCGCGAAGCCTTCACGATCTGGATGTTCTTGAAGCTCGCGGCCGTCGGAGCCCTGGTGGGGCTGCACGTGCGCATTGGCTTCGTGCTGATCCACCTCTTCGAGCCAGGCCGGTCCTATGCGTTCTGGCGGCAGATCGCCGGAACCGGGCTCGCAGCCGGCATCATCTCGTCGATCCTCGCGCTGGTTCTCGGCAAGCCGGACTTCGATCTGCACCTGCCGGTCTGGCTGACGACGCCCGGGGGCCTTCAATCATTGTTCGAGACCATGAGGCCGATGCCGTGATCGAACACGAGCTTCCCTCCGTGCCAACCGGCAATGCCCACGAAGATGCTGCCCAGCATCGACAGGAACAATCCGAGCGGCAGCACCACCTCGACATGGTTGTCGATGCGCAGGCCCCAGTTGGTCCCGGCGATCGACATCAGCATCATGGCCGCGATGGCATGCGTCCAGCTCGCGGCGCGACGGCGGATGCCCTTGACGAGCAACAGCTCGGTCGTGCCCGCGATGCTCGCCAGCACGCCGAGCCAGAATGCAAAGCCGCTCGACCACAAAGCCGCCCGCGCCCAGAACGGATCTCCAGTCCACCAGAAGAACACGTCGGCTCCCAGCGTCGACAGCACGAGCGCGATCGGAAACGCCACCAGCATGGCGTGGATCGGATGGCCCGCGACGGCCACCACCGAACTGACGTCGTGCTTGGTGACTTCCTCCACGACGGGATTGTCCTTGATGGCGGCATCCGACATGTCGATCTCCGGTCCGGACGGCAGGGAAATCGCCGCCGGGTTTTGAGCGTAACGCGCTCGCGCCCCTCCGGCTCCATCGCCATTCTCGCCGCAGCCCTGCCGCTCGCGGGCTGCGGTGGCCCCCTGTCCATGCTCGATCCCGCGGGGCCGGCCGCGCAACACGTTTCATCGCTGTGGTGGGCGATGTTTTTCGGCGCCGCATTCTTGTTCGCGCTCGTGATGGTGCTGCTCGCCATCGCAACGCGTCGTCCGCGCCTTCTGGCCGCCTGGTCCGAGCGAAGCTGGCTCGTCGCCGGCGGGCTGGTCTTGCCGGCCCTCGTCCTGCCGCCGCTCACCGTCTACGGCCTCGTCATCGGCGAGCGCGCCACGCCGGTAGCCTCAGCCGACGTGCTGCGGGTCGAGGCGGTCGGACGGCGCTGGCTCTGGGAATTCGCCTATCCGGAACAGGCGCCCGAGGGCGCCCGCACCCGGACGGTTCTGCACATTCCCGCCGGCCGGCCCGTGGACGTGCACATCCGCAGCGAGGACGTGATCCATTCCTTCTGGGTGCCGCGCCTCGCCGGCAAGATGGATGCGATTCCCGGCCACGTGAACGTGCTGCGCATCCAGGTCGACCAGCCGGGCGTCTATCGCGGCGTCTGCGCGGAATTCTGCGGCCTCGAACACGCGACGATGAGTTTCATCGTCCGCGCTCATCCGGGCGGGGATTACGCCAATGCGCTGCGCGAAGCGCTGGAGGGAACCACACCGTGACGGCACCCGCCAACACTGCGCTCCGCCTGCACCGAGCGCTGGATGCCATCTGGCGAACGGCGCCCGGCGTCGGTCGTCTCGCCGCCGTCAATCACACCATCGTGGGTCTGCGGTTCATGGTCGCCGCCTGCGTGTTCTTCGCCATCGGGGGTGTGCTCGCCATGCTGCTGCGCGCGCAACTGGCGACCCCGCGCAGCGCCTTCGTGGGCCCGGACATCTACAACCAGCTCTTCACCATGCACGGCACGGTGATGATGTTCCTCTTCGCGATTCCGTTCTTCGAAGGGTTCGCGATTTACCTGCTGCCGAAAATGCTCGGCGCGCGCGATCTCGCGTTCCCGCGTTTCGGCGCCTACGGCTTCTGGTGCTATGTCTTCGGCGGCAGCCTGCTGATCCTCTCGCTGCTCGCCGGCGTCGCACCGGATGGCGGCTGGTTCATGTACACGCCGCTGAGTTCCCGTCCCTATTCCGAAGGCATCAACGCCGACGTCTGGCTTCTGGGCATCACATTCGTGGAGATTTCCGCCATCGGGGCGGCGGTCGAGATCATCGTGTCGATCCTGAAGTTGCGCGCGCCCGGCATGTCGCTCGACAAGATGCCACTGCTGGCCTGGTATCTTCTCGTCACGGCCTTCATGATGCTCATCGGCTTCCCGCCGCTCATCCTCGGCTCGATCCTGCTCGAACTCGAGCGCGCCTTCGACCTGCCGTTCTTCGATCCGGCGCGCGGCGGCGACCCGCTGCTCTGGCAGCATCTCTTCTGGCTGTTCGGCCATCCCGAGGTCTACATCATCTTCCTGCCGGCGGCCGGCATGATCTCCACCATCCTGCCGGTCTTCGCCCGACGCGAGATCATCGGCTACAGCTGGATCGTCGTCAGCATCGTGGCGCTGGCCTTCCTGAGCTTCGGGCTCTGGGTGCATCACATGTTCACGGTGGGCATCCCGCATCTGGCGCTGGGCTTCTTCTCGGCCGCCAGCACGCTCGTGGCGGTGCCGACCGCCGTGCAGATCTTCGCCTGGATCGGCACGCTGGCGCGCGGCAACCTGCGTTTCGGCCTGCCCATGCTCTACATCATGGGTTTCTTCGCGACCTTCGTGATCGGCGGCCTCACCGGAGTCATGCTGGCGCTCGTGCCCTTCGACCAGCAGGTGCACGACACGCATTTCGTCGTCGCGCATCTGCACTACGTCCTCATCGGCGGATTCGTCTTCCCGATGCTCGCGGCGCTCTACTACTGGCTGCCGCATCTCTCCGGGCGCGAAGCGCGACTGTCGCTCGGGCGGCCCGCCTTCTGGCTGATCTTCACCGGCTTTCACGGCACCTTCTTCATCATGCATCTCACCGGCATGCTGGGCATGCCGCGCCGCGTCTTCACCTACACGTCCGAGACAGGATGGGAGTGGCTGAACTTCGCCTCTTCGATCGGCTCCTTCATCATGGCCATCGGCTTTGCGGTCGTGGCCGCCGACCTGATCCTGCAGGCCCGCTTCGGCGCCCGTCGCCAACCCAATCCCTGGCAGTCCGGCACGCTCGAATGGGCGCTACCCCGCTTCGTGCCCTCATATAATTTCGCCTCGCTTCCCGCCGTCGACACCCGCACACCACTGAAGGCGGACGACGCGCTCGCGCTGCCGATCGCACGTGGCGAGTTTCACCTCGGCGCGGCCCGCAACAATTGGCCTGAAACGCTGGGCGTGGATCTGGCATCGGGCGAGATCCAGGAAATCGTCGTCTTGCCGCGCCCGACATTCCTGCCGCTGGCGACCGCGCTCGCAACCGGGGCTTTCGTGCTCTGCCTGCTGTTCGGCTTCTACGTCACGTCGCTCTTCGCACTGGCGCTTGTCGCGGGCCTTTTCCTCCTTTGGCCGCGCACCACGGGCGCGCGCATCGATCACGGCCCGATGCCCATCGGTTGCGGACGTACGGCCCCGCCGCATTGGGAATCGCACCGCCCGCCCTCCTGGTGGGGCCTGGCCTTTACGCTCGGCGCTGACGCCGCGCTGCTCGGCTCGTTGATCTTCGGCGCCATCTTCCT
>JAQGJH010000011.1 GCA_028290705.1 Hyphomicrobiales bacterium | reverse complement strand
GCGGGGATAGCCGGCTCGTCACATGGTGGGACGGCCGGCCGACAGGATCCCGCGCGCGACGAGAAACGAGAGCGGCGCGGCCAGCGCGACCGCGAAGCCGACGCCCAGGGGGATCAGCGACATCGCGTTCGCCGCCCAGGCCGGAACCGCCAGAACGATCACGATGGCGATGCCCGCCAGAACGCTGCCGACCAGACCGAACATCAGAAACGCCAGACGCACCATGGGAAGCTCCTCGAGCCAAGTCCTCAGCGCCTTCTGGCGCAGCATCCATCCTGAGCCCCGAAACCAGGGCTCGGCCATGATCAGGATCATGGCCGGCTCTTCTGGCTGCTGGTGAACTGCGCCTTCCCGACGGTCGCCCGTCAGGCCCCCAATGGACAGGCAGGGCGTGACTGCGTAAGTTTCGAAACAGGGACACGGGCAAAAGAGACCCGCGCGCGAGCCTCCGGGCGGCGCGTCATAACAAGATCGCGAGCTTGGGAGAAGCAGGATGACCGACAAGAAGAACAAGATGAAACTCGGGTTCTTCATCCGGCCGACGGGTCACCACATCGGCTCCTGGCGGCATCCGGAAGCGCAGGCGGACGCCGGGGTGAACTTCCCCCATTTCGTGGAACTCGCCAAGACCGCCGAGCGCGGCATGTTCGACATGATCTTCTCGGCCGACTCGCCGACGGCGTTCACCGCCGAGGAGGCCAGCCTCCATCGCACCCATTACGTCGCCTGGATCGAGCCCTTCACGCTGCTGACGGCCCTGTCCTGTCACACGAAGCACATTGGCCTCGTCTGCACCGCCAGCACGAGCTTCGAGGAGCCCTACGCGCTCGCCCGCCGCTTCGCCTCGCTCGACATCGTGAGCAATGGTCGCGCCGGCTGGAACATCGTCACCACGGGCAATCCGGCGGCAGCGGCCAATTTCGGCGACGAGCCGCACCTGCCCAAAGCGGAACGCTACAAGAAGGCGCGCGAATTCACCGACGTGGTGCGTGGCCTCTGGGACAGCTGGGACGAGGACGCCTTCATCCGCGATCGCGAGTCCGGCGTGTTCTTCGACTGGGACAAGATGCACATCCTCGATCACCACGGCCCCTATTACAACGTGCGCGGGCCGCTGAACGTCGCGCGCTCGCCGCAGGGCCAGCCGGTGATCGTCCAGGCCGGCGCGTCGGACGACGGCCGCGAACTCGCCGCCGAGACGGCCGAAGTCGTGTTCACGGCGCATGAGGAACTCGGCCCCGCGCAGGAGTTTTATGCGGACGTGAAAGCCCGCATGGCCAAATATGGCCGCCGTCACGAAGACCTGAAGATCATGCCCGGCCTGTCGGTCATCGTCGCCAAGACACGTCAGGAAGCGCAGGACAAGTTCCAGCAGTTGCAGGATCTCATCCATCCGGAAATCGGCGTCGCGGTCCTGTCGCGCAAGATGGGCTTCGACTTCAGCAAGTTCCCGGTCGACGGGCCGGTGCCGGAAATTCCCGAGAGCGAAGTTCTGTCGAGCCGCGTCGACACGCTGGTCGGGGTCGCGCGTCGTGACAATCTCACGATCCGCCAGCTCTATCAGAAGTTCTGCTCGACCCGCGGCCACTTCTCGCTCGTGGGCACGCCCACCGACGTGGTCGACCAGATGGCCGAGTGGTTCGAGGGAGGAGCCGCCGACGGCTTCAACTTCATCGCCCCCTGGCTGCCCGGCGGCCTCGACAATTTCGTCGATCTGGTCGTGCCCGAATTGCAGCGTCGCGGCCTCTACCGCACCTCCTACGAGGGCAAGACGCTGCGCGACAATCTTGGCCTGCGCGAGCCTGCGAGCCGCTATGCCGGCGTGACGCCGAAAGCGCGCGTCGCCGCGCGTTGATCAGACGCACGGTCGTCAGCCCGGCCCCGGCAGCGCGCCCGCCAGATAAAGCGCCGCGCCTGCCGCGGAGGTCGCCGCCAGAGTGGCGACCATCCCGGCGTTGAAACGGAAAATCGCCACGGCGGCCGCCAGCGCCAGCGCCATGGCGATCCAGTCCGCGCTGGCCAGGACAGGCACGTCGAACGACAGGAGCCCCGCCTCGAACCGGCGCACCTGCCCAAACAGCGTGTGCAGCGAGAACCACACCGCAAGATTGAGGATCACGCCCACGACCGCGGCCGTAATGGCGGACATCGCGCCCGAAAGAGCCCGGCTGCCACGCAGCCGTTCGACGTAGGGCGCACCCAGAAAGATCCAGAGAAAGCACGGCGTGAAGGTGACCCAGGTGGTCAGCAACCCGCCGAGCGTGCCGGCCAGCAGCGGTGGCAGGCTGCCGGGCTCGCGGAACGCCGCCATGAAGCCGACGAACTGCAGCACCATGATCAGCGGCCCCGGGGTGGTTTCCGCCATGCCCAGTCCGTCCAGCATTTCCCCGGGCCTGAGCCAGCCGTAGGCCTCCACGGCCTGTTGCGCCACATAGGCCAGCACGGCATAGGCGCCACCGAACGTCACGACCGCCATGGTCGAGAAGAACGTTGCGATCTGGCTGAACACATGTGATCCGCCGAGCACCGCGACGATGAGCGCGACCGGCACGAGCCACAGCACGAGCCACACGGCCGCGATCCGCCAGGATGCGCCAGCTTCCTGCCGGGCATGAGCCGGCAGATCCTCGCCGAGCAGCGACTGCGCATCCGACACATGCCCCGGCGCTGCATGTCCGCCGCCCGCCTCGAACTGGCGAAGCCCGGCGCGACCGCCGAAATAGCCGATCAGTCCTGCGCCCAGGATGATCAGCGGGAAAGGCGTGCCCACAAAGAAGATCAACGCGAAGGCCGTGCCCGCGATGGCGAGCATCAGCCGATTTTTCAGCGCCTTCCGGCCGACCCGGATGACCGCCTGCAGAACGATCGCCAGCACCGCGGCCTTGAGGCCGAAGAAGAGCGCCGAGACGATCCCGACTTTGCCATAGAGGGCATAGATCCAGCTCAGCGCCATGATCGAGATGACGCCGGGCAGGATGAAGAGCCCGCCCGCCAGAATGCCGCCGCGCGTACGGTGCATCAGCCATCCGACATAGGTGGCGAGTTGTTGCGCCTCGGGGCCGGGCAGCAGCATGCAATAGTTCAACGCGTGCAAAAAGCGCGCGTCGCCGATCCAGCGCTTTTCCTCCACGAGAATGCGATGCATGACGGCGATCTGGCCCGCGGGCCCTCCGAACGAAAGGGCGGCGACGCGCAGCCAGACCCAGAATGCCTCCCGGAACGTGACTCCATGGGCCGGTTCGGCAGAGCGCGCGTCCGCACGATTTTCCTTCATCCCGATCGACATCCTTTGACTGCTCCCGCTGCTTCGCACGATAGCACGCTCGAGGTGATTTGACGGAAGACGCATCAACCTCGACAATCCCGCAAAAGGCGCGGCTTCAGACCGCGCCGGTCAGGGAGGTCCGCGTGATCAGGGCAGGAGCGCTCGAGGGGATCAGGGTCGTCGAATTGACGAGCTATGTGAGCGGCCCTTATGCGGGCATGCTGCTCGGCGATTTTGGGGCCGACGTCATCAAGATCGAGCCGCCCAAAGGCGGTGATCCCTTCCGGGGTTGGGGCGCATCGGGCTACAGCGCGACCTTCGGCTCCGTCAACCGCAACAAGCGCAGCGTCGCACTCGACCTGCGCGATCCGGAAGATCTGGAATCCGCTCGACGCTTGATGCTCGAGGCCGACGTGGTGATTGAAAACCTGCGGGCCGGGGCGCTCGACCGTCTGGGGCTCGGCTGGGACGATTTGCACAAGGTCAACCCACGTCTGATCTATTGCTCGATCACCGGTTTCGGAGACCTCGGGCCATATGCGGAACGCCCGGGTTACGACACCGTGGGACAGGCCATGGGTGGGTTGCTCAGCCTGCTGACCGACATGAACGACCCCAAGCCCATGGGCATTTCGCTCTCGGACCACCTGGGCGGCATGGCGGCGGCGCTCGGCATTCTGGCGGCGCTCAATGAACGCAACCAGTCAGGTCAGGGGCAACGCGTCAGCACCTCGCTGCTCGAATCGACCATTTCGTTCCTGGCCGAGAACGCCGCGCGGTTCTTTGAGAATGGCGAGACACCCGCGCGCGCCACGCGAACTCATATCGCGCAGGTGTTCGCCTTCGTGGCCGGCGACGACAGGCCCTTCGTCATTCATCTGTCGTCACCGCAGAAATTCTGGGAGGGGCTGCTCGCGGCCGTCGCGAGGCCAGATCTCGGCAGTGACCCCCGCTTCGCGGATCGGAAGGCGCGCATCGCCCATTACGACGCCCTGCATGCCGAACTAACCGCCGTCTTTCGCTCGCACCCGCGCGAACACTGGCTCGCCTTGCTCGAAAAAGCCGACGTGCCTTGCGGGCCTCTCTACGATCTCAAAGGCGTCTTCACCGATCCTCAGGTGGCGGCGCTCGGCATGGTGGTCGACGTGCCGCATCCCCTGCTCGGCTCCGTCTCGCTGATCCGGAACGGCGTGCGCCTGTCCGCCACCCCTCCGACGATCCGCACGCCCGCGCCTCAACTGGGCGCGCACAATGCCGAGGTCCTGACTTCGCCGGCCGCGGGAGAACGGACATGAGCGGCCCCGTGACACATATCGCCACCGCCGACGCCACCAGCGTCACGGTGCGAGGACGGGATCTCGTCGATGAGATCATCGGCAAGCTCACATTCACTCAGATGTTCTATCTGTTGATGACGGGGCGAGCGCCGTCCGGCGACCAGACGCGAGTGCTGGATGCCTGCCTCGTCACGCTGATGGAGCATGGCTTTACGCCCTCGGCGCTGGTCGCCCGTCTCATGGCCGAAAGCTCACCGGGACAGATCCAGGCATCGATCGCCGCCGGTCTTCTGGCTGTCGGGGACGTCCATGCCGGCACGATGGAGGCCTGTGCGGCGCTTCTCGTCGAAGGCGTCGACGAGCCCGATCAGGAGGCCTGGTGTCGCGACATCGTCGCCGCCCATCGAACCCGCCGGACGGCCGTGCCGGGGTTCGGCCACAAGCTGCACAAGCCCGACGATCCGCGCACGCCGCCGTTGCTGCGCGTCGCGCGAGAGACGGGCCACGAGGGAAGATACGTCCAGTTGCTGTTGCGCCTTTCGAGAATCATCGACGAGACCGCGGCGCGTCACGTCACCATCAACGCCACAGGAGCGCTCGCAGCCCTGCTGCTCGAGATCGGTATCCCACCCGGCATCGTGCGGGCGATCGCCGTCGTGTCGCGCAGCGGCGGCCTCGTGGGGCACATCCTCGAAGAGCAGCAAACCTCGTCGGCGCGCCATCTGGTGAAGCTCGCCCGCGATACGATTCCTTATCGCGACCCGCCGGACTGAAGCAGGGCTTGAAAAGGGCCGGAGCCGGCGCGAGACCGGTGGCCGACAGGTATTGGGGAGGACGCAACATGACGATTCGAGGGATCCTCGCGGCCGCGGTCGCTCTGGCGTTTGCGTCGGCGCCATGCGCCGCTCAGGAAACGTATCCGGCGAAGTCGATCGAGATGATCGTCGCCAATACGGTGGGCGGCGGTTACGACCAATATGCCCGAGTCATCGCGCGGCACATGGGCAAGCACATTCCCGGCAAGCCGTCGATCATCGTGCGAAACATGCCGGGAGCGGGCGGCGCGCGTGCCGCCAACTATCTCGCCAACGTCGCGGCGCGCGACGGCTCGGTCATCGCCCTGTTCACCCGCGAGATCGCGCTCGCGCCGCTGCTCGCCCCCAGCCCCTCGGCCTACCAGTTCAAGGCCGAGGATTTCGGCTGGATCGGCAGTCCGCAGCAGGACCTCGGGCTCATGATCGTCAGCGCCAAGGCGCCGGCCGTCACGCTCGATGGCATGAAGACCCGACAGGTGGTGATGAGCGGCACAGGCCCGGGCTCCGGTCCCTCGACCTTCCCGCTGGTGCTGAACGAGGTTCTGGGCACCAAGTTCAAGGTCGTGCCGGGCTATCCGGGATCGCAGGAAGCGCTTCTCGCCATCGAGACCGGCGAGGTCGACGGTCATGTGTCGGGCGGTTCTTCGGCGGCATTTCGCGGCCGCGTCGATCCGCTTGTGGCGCAAAACCAGATGCACGTCGTGCTGCAGCTCGGGATGACGAAGGATCCGGCCTATCCCGCGCCACTCGCGCTCGACCTCGTGCAGGATCCGCGTGACCGTCAACTCCTCGAACTGCTTTTCACGCCGCAATATCTAGGCCGGCCGCTCGCGGCGCCGCCAGGGCTCCCGCCGACCCTCGTGACGCTTCTGCGCAAAGCCTTCGACGCCACGATGCAGGACCCGGAGTTTCTCGCCGAAGCGAAAGCCCAGAAGCTCGATCTGGCGCCCGTCACCGGTCAGGAAATCTCCGACATCCTCCGCCGCGTCTACCTGTTGCCGCCCGACCTGATCCAGCGCGCCGCCGCGCTCGGAAAATAGTGTCAGCCACGACCGAGCTTGCGGTCGAGAAAATTCGACGTTCGCATCACCGCGTCGGCAAAGGCGGCATTGCTCAATCCATGGCCTTCGCCGGGATAGATCTGGTTCTCGCTGTCAACGCCGCGCGCCCGCAGGAGCCTGTCGATTTCATAGGCATTCGAGACCGGCACCAGCCGGTCTGCATCGCCGTGCAGAGTGAGCGTCGGCGCCAGCCGCGTCGCCTGCCGCAACTGGTCGGGCACGTAACCGAAGAAGTTCACCACGGCGCGGATGCGCGGATCACGGGCGGACAGCGCCAGCGCCAAGGCGCCACCGAGCGACGCGCCCACGACGCCGATGCGACCGCGATCGACGCCCGGCTGCCGCGCCGCATGGTCCACCGTCTCCTCGATCGCCTGCAGCCAGACCGGGAATTTGGGCCGCAGATCCCGATAGGAGGCACGGCGATCTCCCGTGCGCTCGAAATAATGCGGCAGGAACACCGTGTACCCCGCAGCCGCCAACGCCCGGGCGGGCGTATCGTAGCGCGCGCGCCTCGTCAGGCCATCCGATCCGTGCAGCAGGACGATCGCTGGCCGACGCCCGCCGCCGCGTCCATCGAACCGCTCGATCGTCACCAGCTTCGCTCCGGGTGTGTCGGCGGTCTGCGCCACGGCTTCTGCGCCGAAGCGCGGCAGCAGAGCTGTCATCACGGGCGTCAGCGAAAGGGCGATTACGTCACGGCGATTCATCGTGTGTCCTGGGCATGTGCGGGAAAGAGAAGAAACGCTGCGCGGACCGCTCCAGACCACGTCGCCGCGTCACGATGCCGTGACGCATGTCCCGCCGGCCGTCGCAACTTTCTGCAGCAGGTCTCACGGACAGGCTTGCTGATGCGTCGAACCCCCGCCATGATGCCTGGAACAAGAAGACGTGACTTCGAGCAATGGGGAGCCGAATGGCCCGACGAGCCAATGATGCGCCGGAAAAGGCCCACGCTTTCGACTATGTCGATCGCAATGCGAAGGCCGTTGCACTGCTCAACGACAACATCTTCTACTTCGGCGAACTCGGCATGCAGGAGTTCGAAACCGCGAAGCTCATGACCGGGTTGCTCGAAGACGGCGGCTTCAAGGTTGAGCGCGGCATTGCGGGCTTCCCGACGGGCTTCTGCGCCACCTTCGGTTCGGGCGCACCGGTCGTCGCCATTCACACAGAATACGACTCGAACCCCGACAATTCGCAGCGCCCCGGCGTCGTCGAGCCGGAATCCATCGTCGAGGGCGCGCCCGGCCATTGCGAAGGCCACAACGTCAACGGCGCCGTATTGATCGCAGGCGCGCTCGCCGCCAAATCCGCGATGGCGCAGTTCGGCCTGAAAGGCACGCTCAAGGTTTTCGGCGCGCCAGCCGAAGAGCAGCTCGTCAGCCGCCCCTACTTCGTTCGCGATGGCTGGTTCGACGACGTCGACGTCGCCATGACGCCCCATATCGGCAGCGAGTTCGGCGTCGGCTACGGACTCATCCAGAGTGCGCTGATCTCCGCCGTCTTCACGTTCCACGGCGAAACGGCGCATGCCGGCGTGGCTCCGTGGAAAGGTCGCGACGCGCTGGACGCCGTCATCCTGATGGACGTCGGCATGGCCGAATATCGCGAGCACATGATGCCCACCATGCAGTGCCAGCGCGTCATCACCAACGGCGGCAACCAGCCCAACGTCATTCCCAAGACGGCTGCGGTCTGGTGGTATTTCCGCGCATCCTCGGCGGAAGGCGCCATGGCGGTCTTCGAGCGCGCCAAAAAGATTGCCGAAGGCGCTGCCCTGATGACGAACACGACCTTCGACGTCGATCTGCAGAGCGCCGTATGGCCGGTGCGCGGCAACCAGACGCTGGCCGAACTCGTGCAGGCCGAATACGAGCGCGTCGGTGCGCCGGAATGGACCAGACAGGAAGACGATCTCGCCCGCGCCCTTCAGGACAAGGCCAAAGCCAAGGCCGAGGGGCTCAGTCGCGGCGTCATGAAGATGACGGGGCCGGCCACGCAGAAATCGGCCGCCAACGATGCCGGCGACGTGTCGTGGAAAGTCCCGATGGTCAAGATCTACTTCCCGGCCAACATCCCCAACATCAGCTTCCACCATTGGGCCGCGGGCGTCGCACTGGCGACGTCGATCGCCCACAAGGGCGCGGTGGCGGGCGCGAAAGTCCTGGCTGCCTCGGTGATCGAATGTTTCCGCAACCCGCAGGTCGTGGATGACGCGAAGGCGAGTTTCGCGAAAGAACTCGAGGGCACGAATTACTTCAGCATGCTGCCGCCCGACCAGAAGCCGCCCGTCGATCTGAACCGCGCCATGATGGACAAATTCCGTCCGCAGATGCGCGAGCACTATCTCGAGGAGCGTCCGAAATTCACCTGAACGTTGCAGCAGCGCGGAGGCGCGTCCTGTCCGCCGGGCGCGCACGGAGGAACGACATGAAGGTTCGTGCATCTCTCACGGTCGCCGGCGCGCTCGCGCTTGCGGGTTTATCGTCGCCCGTTCTCGCGCAGAACAAACCTGCGGCCGGCCGCACGATGACGATTACCGCGACGGAGCCGATGACGACGGACAATCCCTACGGGGAATCCGCCGCGCCGGTCTATTCGCTCTGGTGCCACACCTACGGGTGCCTGGGACGTTACGATCACGTGCGGAAGAAGCCCGTCGGTATCCTGGCCGAGAAGTGGGAGGCGATCGATCCAACGACGTGGCGCTTCACGCTGCGCAAGGGGCTCAAGCGCCACGATGGCGGTCCGGGACCGACGTCCGCCGACGTCGTGCACAGTCTCAAGCGCATCCGCACGGATCCGGAAAGCGTGCAGAGTTCCTTCATCGCCATGGTGGAGAAGATCGTCCCGGTCGACGACCACACGTTCGACGTCGTCACCAAGGGGCCGGCCGTCAACCTCGTGATGGCCTTGTTCGATCGCCTGATCGTCACCTCGGCCGACCTCTACGAGAAGCACGGCCGCGAGGCAGACAAGAAGTTCGCGGTAGGCTGGGGGCCCTACAGGCTCGAGGAATATCTGGCGGACCGGCGCGTCGCCATGCGCAAGAATCCCGACTGGACCGAGCCCGATGGCTCGAGCACCGCGCAATCGCCCGATCTGGTGATCCTGCAACAGATGCGCGAGCCCGAGCAGCGCATCAACGCATTGTTGAACAATGAGGTGCAGGTGGCGCGGCTCGTGCCGCCGCAACTCGTGCGCCGGCTCGAGAACAGGTCCGACGTCAAGATCGTCAAGACCGGGGGCATTGAAGTGATGTTCCTGGCCTTCAACAACAAGATGGAGCCGTGGACGGACGTGCGCCTGCGCAAGGCGGTGGCCCATGCGGTCAATCGGCCGTTGATCGTCGAGCGTCTGCTCGGTGGTTATGCGGAGGTGCAGGACGGTCTCGTCGGCCCGAACCAGTTCTGCTTCACGGGGCCGCCCGACCGCGCCAATGCGTATGATCCGGCAAAAGCCAAGGCCTTGCTGGCTGAAGCAGGTTATGCGAGCGGCGGCCCCGAGATCGACTTCTACACCGCCGTCGGCCGCTACGTGTCGGACCGGCAGGTCGCCGAAGTCGTGGCGCAGATGCTCCGGCAGGTTGGTTTCAAAGTGAAGCTGCATACGCCCGAATATGCGAACTTCTGGGCGGACGTGCGCCGCGGACGCTCACCCTTCTATTACATGGGACGCGGATCGATCTTCGATCCGTCCGACTCGTCCGGCCAGCTCTTCGGCACCGGCGGTTCGCCGCGCGTGCAATATTCAAATCCGAAATTCGACCAGTTGCTCGCGGCTCAATATGCCGAGCAGGACGAAGAGAAGCGCTGTCAGCTCTGGCGGCAGATCAACCAGGTGCTCATCGACGACGTTCCGTCGCATTTCATGTGGACACACAGCGTCGTCACGGGACTGCGCGCCAATGTCGACCTCGAGGTGGGCTCCTCGGGCGAATTCTGGCTGCCAGACGCGAAGATGAAATGATCAAGACATCGAAAGACGGGGCCCGGACGGGATGGTGAGAGCAATCGCCTGGCGGGTTGCGGGCGTTGTCCCGGTGCTGTTCCTCGTCACGCTGGTTCTGTTCCTGCTGCTTCGGCTCGCGCCAGGCGATGCAGCGGACCTTCTCGTCCCCGACGATGCCACGGAGGCGGAGATCCAGCGCATCCGCGAACGCTGGGGACTCGATCGCCCCTGGATCGAGCAATATGCGAGCTTCCTGCTGAACCTGATGAAGCTCGATCTCGGACGTTCGTATCGCTACGGCGAGGACGTCTTCGCGCTCATCGCCAGCCGCGTTCCCGCCACGATCGAACTGGCGTCGCTGGCGCTGCTGGTGGCCGCCGTCATCGCCATTCCGCTCGGCATCCTGGCGGCGCTGCGCAAGGGTAAGGCGCTGGACGGAGCCGTCTCGGTTTTCGCCATCGCGGGCGTCAGCACGCCCACCTTCTGGCTCGGCATCTTGCTGGTGCTCCTGTTCTCCGCCGAACTGCAACTGCTCCCCTCGGGTGGCCGACTTCCTTACGGCGTGCAACTGCCGGAACGCACCGGCCTCCATCTCGTCGATGCCGTTCTGGCGGGCCGCTTCGATCTCATCGGTCTCATTCTCAGTCAACTGGTTCTGCCGGTCCTGACGCTGGCTTTCAGCATGGTGGGCATCATCTCGCGCATCACCCGCGGGGCGATCATCGACGTCGCCCAGGAGGAATTCATCACGACCTCCGTCGCCAAGGGGCTGACCCGCGGTTCGATCATCCGCCACCATCTTCTGCCCAACGCCACGGTGCCGATCACCACCATCCTGGGGCTCGAACTGGGCGTGTTGATCTCGGGCTCGATCATCGTCGAGGTCGTGTTCAGCTGGCCGGGGCTGGGAACGCTGCTCTACCAGGCGATCTCCGTGCGCGACATTCCGCTCGTCACCGGAATCGTCGTCACCTACACGACGTTGTTCATTTTGATCAACGTCGTCATCGACATCATCTACTTCGCGATTGACCCGCGCATCCGCGCTTCGCAGGGAGCCTGACGCGGACATGCGCAAGAGCGACTTCCTCAACACCAAGTTCATCGTCGGGATCACCTGCCTGGCCGTCATTCTGATTTTGGCAGTGTTCGGCAATCTCATCAGCGCGCACGACCCGTCCGAACAGGACCTCATGAGTTCGCTGCAGCCGCCGGGATTTTCGAATGGCGGCTATTATCTCGGCACGGATCATCTGGGCCGGGACATTCTCTCCCGCATGGCGTCCGGCGCGCGCGTGTCCATCGTCATCGCCACCGCGATCGTGCTGATCTCGGGCGTCTTCGGCGTTATCTACGGCGCGATGTCGGGCTATTGGGGCGGCGTGCGCGACATCGTGCTGCAAAAGATCGTCGAGACGTTCTGGGCGTTTCCGCCCATTCTCCTGGCGCTCGCCATTCTTGCCTTCTTTGGGCAGAGCCTCGCGAACATCATCCTGGCTCTGGCGATCCAGCGCTGGATCCCCTATTGCCGCATCGCGCGCGCGCAGGCGCTCGTGTTGCGCAACCGCGAGTTCGTCGCCGCCTCGCAGATCATGGGGGCCAGCACCGGCTGGGTCGTGACGCGCCACATCCTCCCCAATCTGCTGTCGGCCGCCATCGTCATCGCGACCTTCTCGATGGCGGGGGCGATCCTGGCCGAAGCCAGCCTGTCGTTTCTGGGCCTCGGTGTCCCGCCCGAAATTCCCACCTGGGGTGGCATGCTGGCGGAAGGGCGCTCCTATGTCGTCGGCGCCTGGTGGATCGCGGTTTTCCCGGGGCTCGGCATCTTCTTCACGGTCCTCGGGCTCAACCTGCTCGGCGACTGGCTGCGCGACCTTCTCGATCCCAGAGCCGCACTCAACCTGCGATAATCCTCCAACGAAGGAGCGTCAGATGTTTCTGCAGGAATACGGAGAGAAATGGGTGGATGTCGACGGCGTCCGAACGCGCTATTTCGAAGCCGGGCAGGGACGTCCCATCGTTCTCGTCCATGGCGGCACCAAGGGGGACTCATCGGGCGGCGCGAATGCCGAGGAT
>JAQGJH010000133.1 GCA_028290705.1 Hyphomicrobiales bacterium | reverse complement strand
GCCCTTCTTCTTGTACATCGAGAGCATGCGTTCGGTGACGAGGAACCCGCCAAAAATATTCACCGATGCGAGCACGAGGGCGATGAAGCCGAAGACGTGGGCCCAGAGCGGTCCGTCGTCGCCGGGTCGCGACGCATCGACACCGACCGACAGCAAAGCGCCGACGACGATGACGGACGAGATCGCGTTGGTGACCGACATCAGCGGCGTGTGCAAAGCGGGTGTCACCGACCAGACCACGTAATAGCCGACGCAGACCGCGAGGGCGAAGATCGCCAGCTGAAAGACGAAAGGATCGATCAGGCCGCCGGACGCCGCATTGGCGAGGCTCGCGGCTGCATGGCCGAGCTGGTCGGCGGAGTTTTGCAGCATGTCGGCCGCGTCACGCGCGATTTTCGCGGCGGCATCCGCCCTGTCGAGGATCTGGTTCGGAGTCTCGTTCGCCATTCTCTCGCCTCTGCTGCTTCGCGGGCCATCCCGCAGACCGACGCGCGGAGCGTCGGCGCGCGGGCATGCATCAAACTGGTTTGGGCAGGAAGTTCGGGTGCACGATCGCGCCGTCGCGTGTCAGCAACGTCGCCTTGACGAGTTCGTCGTCCCAGTTGGGCGAGAGCGTCTTCGTGTCCTTGTCGATCATGGTCTCGACGAAGGCCATGAGGTTTTTCGCGTAGAGGCTCGATGCGGTCGCGGCGAGACGGCCGGGAACGTTCAGATGCCCGACGATGCGCACGCCATTGTCGGTGACGAAAATTTCGCCGGGCTTCGCGAGTTCGCAATTGCCGCCGCGTTCCACCGCCAGATCGACGATGACCGATCCGGGGCGCATCGAGCGCACCATGTCGGCGGAGACGAGCTTCGGGGCGGGGCGGCCGGGGATCAACGCCGTGGTGATGACGATGTCCTGGCGGGCGATGTGGGTGGCGACGAGCGCCGCCTGCTTGGCCTTGTATTCGGCCGACATTTCCTTGGCGTAACCACCGGAAGTCTCGGCTTGCTTGAACTCGTCGTCCTCGACGGCGACGAATTTGGCGCCGAGCGACTCGACCTGTTCCTTGGTGGCGGGCCGGACGTCCGTGGCGGTCACGATGGCGCCCAGGCGGCGCGCGGTGGCGATCGCCTGAAGGCCCGCGACGCCGACGCCCATGATGAAGATTCGGGCGGCCGGAACCGTGCCGGCGGCGGTCATCATCATCGGCATGGCGCGGCCATATTCCGCCGCGCCGTCGATGACCGCGCGATAGCCCGCGAGATTGGCCTGCGAGGACAGCACGTCCATCACCTGCGCGCGGGTGATGCGCGGCATGAATTCCATGGCGAAAGCCGAGACGCCCGCATTGGCGATGCCCGACAATTCGGTCTCGTGCCCGTAGGGATCCATGATGGCGATCACGGCCGCGCCGCGCTTCAGGCCCGGCAGTTCGCCGGGGCCGGGGCGGCGCACCTTCAGGATCACGTCCGCATCCGCCACGGTCTCGGCAGCGGAGCCGGCGATGGTTGCTCCCGCGGCGGCGAAATCCGCGTCCGGAATGCCCGAGGCAATGCCGGCGCCGCTCTGCACCACCATGGTGGCGCCGAAGCCGATGAACTTCTTCACCGTCTCGGGTGTCGCGGCGACGCGCGTCTCGTTGGCTTCGGTCTCGGCGGGAACGGCGACGCGCATGGGGATCTCCGGGAAACCTGATCCTGGTGCAGAAAAGGCGGGCTCGTCACCCGCCTCGGTTCAGATCAGTATCAGGGCCATCAGGACGAGAATCGCCGCTGCTCCGATGGTCGTCCACTTGGACAGCGTGATGAACATCGAATAGGTGCGCTCGTGTTCCGGATAGTCCATGTCGGGGTGGCCTGCCGATGCGTGCTTCTCAGCCATTGTCATCCTCGAAATGCGTGCAGCCGCGCAGCGGCCGTGACGGGTCTGCTTCCCGCTTAGCCGAAACCGCGCCCGCGAGCAATCTCACTCGAAGGAAGGTCGCTGGTCGAAAGGTCCGAGTCCCAGAAAAATCTGTCGCGGGAGGTCAGGCCAATCCGGTCCGCCGCAGCGCTTCCGCCTGGGCGGCTTCGATCTTGCCGGTCTCGAAGCCCTGGCCGACCGCATCGTTGAAGAGGCGGAAGAAATTCAGCCGCGCATCGAGATGCAGGAAAACGCCGCCCAGCCCGATGGCGGCTCGGTCCATGAAGACGAACTCCCGCGGCACAGCCACGGGGCCGCGCGCCTTCAGCGCCTTGTGCACCTCGAAAGCCTCGCGACGGCCGTATTGGCCCGGCGCCGTGCCGTCCGCGATGGTGCGGACCCGGTCTTCGAGCAGGGGCCCATAAATGAAGCGCGCCCAGATGTTGAGAATGTCGATGACGTCCTTGCGCAGCCCCTTGAAGCCCCAGGTTTCATAGGCGTGGACGACGCGCGCGTCGTCGCCGGTGCGCAGGCCTTCGTAGAGATCGACGACGCCGCCGACGAAGCGCGCCGGGAAGATGCGGATGCAGCCGTAGTCGAGCAGGTTGATGCCCTGCGCCTGCCCGTCTTCTTCGAAGACCGTGTAGTTGCCCAGATGCGGATCGCCGTGGATGACGCCGTACTGGCTGAACGGATGCCACCAGGCCCTGAACATGGCCTCGCCGATGCGATTGCGCGTGTCCTGATCGGCGGTCTTGTAGTCGAGCAGCTTGCGGCCCTCGAGCCAGTCGAGCGTCAGCAGCCGGCCGGTCGAGAGATCCGGATGGGAGGCGGGCACGCGGACGTTGCCGTCCTTCAGCATCAAGGCGTAAAGCGCCGCGTGCTTGGCCTCGCGACGATAATCGAGCTCCTCGCGCACGCGCGCGCCGATCTCCTTGGCGATTTCGCGCGTGTCGATGGCCGGGTCCATGCGCCGGTGCAGCGAAAACAAGATTTCGAGCTGCGACAGATCGGCTTCAACCGCCGAGGCCATGTCGGGATATTGCAGTTTGCAGGCGAGCAGCTTTCCGTCATGCGAGGTGGCGCGGTGCACCTGGCCGAGCGAGGCGGCGGCGGCGGGCCGCAGATCAAAGGCGGCGAAGCGTTTTTGCCAGTCGGGGCCGAGTTCCGCCTGCATGCGGCGTTTGACGAAGGCCGCGCCCATGGGCGGGGCGTCGGACTGGAGCTTCTGCAGTTCTTCCGCATATTCTGGTGGCAGCACGTCCGGGATCGTCGCCATGAGCTGGGCGACCTTCATGAGTGGGCCCTTGAGGCCCCCGAGCGCGCTGCGCAGGGCGGCGGCGCTGGTGGAGCCGTTCTCCCGGCCGATCAGCCGCGCCCCGGCCATGCGGGCAGCCACGCCGCCGACCTGCGCGCCCACGCGTGCATAGCGGGCCGCGCGGGCGGCAAAGCGGTTTTCCTCGGCATCGCGGTCGATGGGCGGCATTTGGGGGCTCTCTGTGCGGACGACGGGTCTACGGCCGGGCGTCATCAGCAGATGTGCATCGCGCAGGCCGTGGGCAAGCGGAGCGGAGGCGTCAGGCCTTGGGCCAGTTGTCGCGCAGCCAGCGGGTCAGGCCTTCCTCGCCGATGTTTCCCGCCGCGACTTCAAGGATCATCGCGGTGGCGTGAGTTTCCGGCATAAACGGCTATTCCAGCGTTTCCAGCTCGGCGATCATCCCTTCGATCATGTTGAGGCCGATTTGCCAGAATCCCGGGTCCCGGGCGTCGAGGCCGAAGGGGGCGAGCAGTTCGGAATGGTGTTTGGTGCCGCCCGCCGAGAGCAGGGCGTAATACTTCTGCGTGAACCCCTCATTGGCGTTCTGGTAGACGCCGTAAAGCGAGTTCACGAGGCAGTCGCCGAACGCATAGGCGTA
>JAQGJH010000114.1 GCA_028290705.1 Hyphomicrobiales bacterium | reverse complement strand
CGGTGTTGGTGTAGACCGCATCGACCTCGCAGTAGATCGCCGGAATGTCATATTGCCCCGAGAGAAGCGGCGCATAGAGATAGGTCGGCACGGAAGAAGAAAACGTCGACAGATAGGCCCCGAGATTCGCCGTCGTGTGAACGCGCAGACCCAGGATCCTGCCCTTGTCGTCGAGCGCCATTTCCGCATGGGTGACGTGATCGCGCCCGTGCGCGTCGGCAAGAAATGCCTCAGTCCGGTCCGAGGTCCATTTCACCGGCCGGCCGACCTTCTTGGCGGCCCAGACGCAGACGGTTTCTTCCGCATAGATGAAGATCTTCGACCCGAAGCCGCCGCCGACGTCGGGCGCGATCACCCGCAACTTGTGCTCGGGCGCGATGCCGATGAAGGCCGAGAGCACCAGCCGCGCGACATGCGGATTCTGGCTCGTCGTGTAGAGCGTGAAAGCGTCCTGCCCCGAATCGTAATCTCCGACCGCCGCGCGAGGCTCCATCGGGTTCGGCACCAGGCGATTGTTGACGAGATCGATCTTCGTCACATGCACCGCCTTGGCGAAAGCCGCCTTCGTCTCGGCCTCGTTGCCGATCGCCCAGCGGTAGACGGCATTGTCGGGCGCAACCTCGTGCACCACGGGCGCGCCGGGCCTCAGGGCGTCGGCCGTCGCCACGACGGCGGGCAGCACGCGATAGTCGACGACGATCTTCTCGATTGCATCCTTCGCCTGCGCCAGCGTCTCGGCGATGACGACCGCCACATGGTCGCCGACGTAGCGCACCTTGCCTTGCGCCAGCGCCGGATGGCCGCCGGCCTTCATCGCCTCGCCGTTCTTCGAATGGATCATCCAGCCGCAGATCAGGCCCCCGACCTTGTCGGCCGCCAGATCCTCGCCGGTAAAGATCGCCACGACGCCCGGCATCGCGGTCGCGGCCGTCGCGTCGATGCGCAGGATTTCGGCATGGGCATGCGGCGAACGCAGGAAGGCGGCATGCGCCTGCCCATGCCGGTTCACGTCGTCGGTATATTGCCCCTTGCCGGTGATGAAGCGAAAATCTTCCTTGCGCCGCACGGACGCGCCAATGCCGGTCTCACTCATCTGTTTCCTCCAGAAAAGTGACCGGTTCGCCGACGCGTCCGGCTCTTGCTTTTGGCTCAAATCATTTTCAGTTCAGAACCGCTTATTCGGCGGCTTTGGCCATGCCGCCCATGGCCTCGGCCCCGGCGTGAATGGCTTTGACGATGTTATGATAGCCGGTGCAGCGGCAAATGTTGCCTTCCAGCTCTTCCCGGATGGTCTTGTCGTCGAGATCGTTGCCTTTCCGGCGCACGATGTCGACCGCCATCATGATCATGCCGGGCGTGCAGAAGCCACATTGCAGACCATGGTGCTCGCGAAAGGCGGCCTGCATCGGATGCAGTTCGGCCCCCGAGGCCAAGCCCTCGATCGTCATCACCTGCGACCCCTCGAACTGGATCGCCAGCGCCGTGCAGGACTTGACCGCCAGCCCGTCGACATGGACCACGCAGCAGCCGCACTGGGTCGTATCGCAGCCCACATGTGTTCCCGTCAGGCGCAGGTCGTCACGCAGGAACTGCACCAGCAGCGTCCGCGGATCGATGTCTTTCGACACCGTCTTGCCGTTCACGACCATAGAAACCGCCGTCATCGAGTCCCCTCCCGGAATTCCAAAGCATACGTCACGATCCGATGCGGCGGATCATGCAGCCGGGCTCGTTGATCGTCAAACGCTCCGATGGCGTTTCGGGTCAGATGGAAAAAAAATCGAGGCTCGGGAGGCATCCTGGGGAGCAGGTGGCATGCCTCCGGCAGGCGACGTCGGCGTGTCCCCGGATCGCACGAATTCGCCGATCACCGGCACGGAGCGCAGGAATTGCCGCATCCGGGGGTTCATGTCGCTGCGCATGGCGATCACCACCACGGCGAGCCCGACCATGATGACATAGCCGGCCTGACTCCACGGGATGAGATCGTCGGAGGGCCGGTGCGGATGAAAATGGGGCATTTCGAAAGTCACTCTGTCTCGCAATGGGCGCGAACATGACAGAGCGGGTTGAAGAGGGAATTGGAGAATTCAGTCCAATTCGAAGCATCGGCCCCCGCCGGCGGCGCCGAGACGCACCGGCGGAGGGCGCGCAGCGTCAGCCGGCTCGCACCGCGGCGGCGAAGTTGGCGAAGAACTGATCGGCCGTCTTCTTGGCGACGCCGTCGATCAGGCGGGCGCCCAGCTGGGCGATCTTGCCGCCCACATTGGCTTCCACGTCATAGTTCAGCGTGCAGCCGGGCTCGCCTTCCGGCGGATCGGTCAACGCCACGCGCGCCCCGCCCTTGGCGAAACCGGCGACGCCGCCCTCGCCCTGCCCGCTGATCTTGTAGGAATTCGGCGGATCGAGATCCGTCAGCTCGACGCTGCCCTTGAAGGTCGCGCCCACCGGACCGACCTTGAGCTTCACGACGGCGGTGAAGGACGTGTCGCTGGTCTTGTCGAGCGACTGGCAGCCCGGGATGCAGGCCTTGAGCACTTCCGGGTCATTGAGCTTTGCCCAGACAGTCTCACGGTCGGCAGGGAGAGCAACCGCTCCCTTCATCGTCATCGCCATACATCGTCCTCCTTCATGGAAACCGCCGGACACGTCGTCCGGCAGGCAGAACTCGGCGCTCGCTCACCGGCCGGATGGCTCCGGTCGTCCGGTTGCGCATCGCGCTCCGGGAGGTTATGCGCTTTTGCCGCGCCCAGCACAAAAAGTTGTTAAAGCCAGCGCGGAAGAGGAGCAAGTGCATGGGACAGCTGAAGATCGGAAGTGAGAGCTTCAACGTCGAGGTCGAGGGGCCCGAAGACGCCCCGGTGCTGATGCTGTCCAATTCGCTCGGCACCAATCTCCACATGTGGAACCCCCAGACGCCGGCATTGGCGAAGCGCTTCCGCGTAGTGCGCTACGACGCCCGCGGACACGGCCACTCCGTCGCCAGCGAAGGCCCCTATTCCATCGCCATGCTGGCCCGCGACGCTCTGGCGATCATGGACGAGCTTGGGCTCGAGCGCGTCAACTGGCTCGGCCTTTCCATGGGTGGCATGGTCGGTCAATGGCTGCTCGCCCATGCGGGTCACCGTATCGAACGCGCCGTGCTCGCCAACACGTCGTCCTACATGCCAGACGCACGGCCCTGGAACGCCCGCATCCTGACGGTGCAGAAAAGCGGCATGGCGTCCGTCGCCCAGACGGTCGTGGATCGATGGTTCACGCCGGAATTCCAGGGCCGCGATCCGCATGCCGTGGAAAGCATCGCCGAAATGCTGCGCACGACGCCGGACCAGGGCTACATCGCCGCCTGCGCTGCCGTCCGCGACATGGACCAGCGCGAAACGATCCGCAGCGCCAACCGGCCCGTGCTGGTCATCGCGGGAACCCGCGACCCGGCGACGCCGCCGGCGCTGGCGCGCGAAATCGCGGCTTCGATCCCGGGCGCGCAATATGTCGAGTTCGACGCCGCGCATCTGTCGAACATCGAACAGGCTGAATCTTTCACGACCGCGGTGATGAATTTCCTCACCTCACCAGCGCGCAAGGCCGCCGTGAAAAAGCCCGCCGCCGGCAAAAAGGCGCCAGCCAAAAAATCCGCCGTCAAGAAATCCGCGACCAGGAAGACAGCGACCAGGAAATCGACGGCGAAGAAGGCCGCGCCCAAGAAAGCAGCACCCAAGAAGGCAGCGACCAAGAAAGCTGCCGCCAAGAAAGCTCCGGCCAGGAAGAGTGCGGTCAAGAAGAGCGCGGTCAAGAAAGGTCCTGCCAAGAAAGCCGCCGCCAAGAAGAGCGTGGCCAAAAAGGCGGCAGCGAAGAAAGCTCCCGCCAGGAAGCCGACTCGCAAGGCCGCGAATTCCCGCACCACCAAGAGGAGAACACGCTGATGGACGACAAGGCACGCTTCGATCAGGGCATGAAAGTCCGTCGCGAGGTCCTGGGCGACGCCTGGGTGGACAAGTCGGAGGCCGGCAAGACGGAGTTCAACGCCGACTGGATCGACTTCATCACCCGCACGGCCTGGGGCGACATCTGGTCCCGTCCGGGACTCGACCGGCGCACGCGCTCGGTGATCGTCCTCACCTCGACCATCTCGACCCGCAACTGGGACGAATACAAGCTGCACGTCCGCGCGGCTTTCAACAACGGCCTGACCAAGGAGGAGATCGCCGAGATCATCCTCCAATGCGCCATTTACGCGGGCGTGCCGCCCGCCAACCACGCCTACAAGCTGGCCCAGGAAGTCTTCACCGACATGGGCAAGTGAAGCACGCGGAACGGACGGGCGCGCAGCGCGCCCGTCACGCCTCGCCGAACACGCGTCGGAAGATCGTGTCGACGTGCTTGAGGTGATAGCCGAGGTCGAACAATTCCTCGATCTCCTTGTCGTTCAGCGCTTTCTTGACGTCCGGGTCGGCTTTCAGAAGCGTCAGGAAGTCGCCCTCGCCGCGCCAGACCGGCATCGCATTGCGCTGCACGTAGGCGTAGGAATCCTCGCGCGACACGCCCTTCTGGGTCAGCGCCAGCAAGACGCGCTGCGAGTGGATGAGGCCGCCGAGACGATCCAGATTCTTCTTCATGTTCTCCGGATAGACGATCAGCTTGTCGATCACGCCGGTGAGCCGCGCCAGCGCAAAATCGAGCGTCACGGTCGCGTCCGGGCCGATCATGCGCTCGACCGACGAATGCGAAATGTCCCGCTCGTGCCAGAGCGCGACGTTTTCGAGCGCCGGCGTCACCATGCCGCGCACGAGGCGCGCCAGGCCCGTGAGGTTTTCGGTCAGCACCGGATTGCGCTTGTGCGGCATGGCCGACGAGCCCTTCTGCCCTTCGGAGAAGAACTCCTCGGCCTCGAGCACTTCCGTCCGCTGCATGTGCCGGATCTCGGTGGCGACGCGCTCCACCGACGAGGCGATGACTCCCAGCGTCGCAAAGAACATGGCGTGCCGGTCGCGCGGAATGACCTGCGTCGACACCGGCTCGACCGCGAGGCCCATTTTTGCCGCGACATGTTCCTCGATGCGCGGATCGATGTTGGCGAAGGTGCCGACCGCACCCGAAATCGCGCAGGTGGCGACCTCGGCGCGCGCGTGCACCAGCCGCTCGCGGCAGCGCGAAAATTCCGCATAGGCCTGCGCCAGCTTCAGCCCGAAAGTCACCGGCTCTGCATGAATGCCGTGCGAACGGCCGATCACCGGCGTCATCTTGTGCTCGAAAGCGCGGCGCTTGATCGCCGCCAGCAGCGCATCGAGATCCGCCAGCAGGATGTCGGAGGCCCGCGCGAGCTGCACCGCGAGACAGGTATCGAGCACGTCCGAACTCGTCATGCCCTGGTGCACGAAGCGCGAGTCCGGCCCGATGAACTCCGCCAGATGCGTCAGGAAGGCGATCACGTCATGCTTGGT
Source organism: Hyphomicrobiales bacterium (assembly GCA_028290705.1). Classification (GTDB taxonomy): domain Bacteria; phylum Pseudomonadota; class Alphaproteobacteria; order Rhizobiales; family Beijerinckiaceae; genus Terripilifer. The sequence continues at coordinate 26,951 of JAQGJH010000114.1, read as the reverse complement.
GACGCGCTCGATCTCGTCGATCCGCGCCACGTCGAAGGTGACGTTTCCGGCGCGCTCCCAGATCGCCCGGGCGCTTTCCTTGGGGATGACGCCGAGTTCGGCCAGCGCATCGCAGGCATGCGCCTCGATTTCGAACCAGATGCGAAACCGCGTCTGCGGCTCCCAGATGGCGACCATGTCGGGGCGGGAATAGCGCGGGATCATCAGCTTCGTCTCCCTCTCTCCGCGAACGGAGAGGGCGTGGTGGACCATGCGCGTGCCCCTACCATGGGCGCGGCGCGCGTGCCAGTGGCGGACGGACCTTGCATCTTCGGCCCGTTCCCTGCATCTAGCCCCCGAACCCGCTCGCACGAGACCCCATCATGTCGCTCGACCGCCGCCGCCAGACCGAGGGCTTCCTCTGCCTCATCGCCTTCGGGGCCTGCATCCCGATCGCCAATTGGCTGATCGGCAACGTCGGCACGGTCTGCGTGCCCAAGGGCCCCTGCCTCATCCCTGTCGCGCCGGGCGTCACCGCCCCCAGCGGCGTGCTGATGGTCGGCCTTGCCCTCGTGCTGCGCGATCTGGTGCAGCGCCGCCTTGGCGCCGGCTTCGCGCTGGTCGCCATCGCGGCCGGCACGCTGCTCTCGGCGCTCGTCGCCCCGCCGGCCCTGGTGGTCGCGTCGGCCGGCGCTTTCCTGTTCTCGGAACTGGTGGATTTCGCCGTCTACACGCCGCTCCAGCGCCGCCGCCTCGTGCTGGCGGTCTTCGCCTCGAGCGTCGCCGGCCTGATCGTCGACTCGCTGGTCTTCCTCTGGCTCGCCTTCGGCAGCCTCGATTATCTCGGCGGCCAGATCATCGGCAAGGCCTGGATGGTGCTTCTGGCCCTGCCGCTCATCGCCTGGCTGAGACAGCGGGATCAGCGTCTCGGCCTCGCCCCGGCCTGACGCCTAGAAGCGGTCCGCCCGGTAGGGCGCTGGATCGGTGAAGGGCTCGGCCCCGGTGACCAGATCGGCGATCAGCCGCCCGCTCACCGGTCCTAGCGTGAAGCCATGGTGCTGGTGACCGAAATCGAACCACAGCCCTGTGTGGCGCGGTGCGGGGCCGATGATCGGCAGCATGTCAGGCAGGCACGGCCGCGCCCCCATCCAGGGTTTTGGGTCGAGCCGTTGACCCAGCGGGAAAATCTGGCGCGCCAACGGCTCGGTCCGCCCGAGCTGCACGGGCGTCGGCGGCGCATCCCGCCGGGCGAATTCCGCGCCTGTCGTCAGCCGGATGCCGCGCAGCATCGGCGCCAGGACGTACCCGCCCTCGACATCCAGCACCGGAACGTTGAGCACGGCGGGAGGCTCCGCCGCATAATGCATGTGATAGCCGCGCTTCACCGCCAGCGGGATGTCGTAGCCGAGCGGCTTGTAGACGAGATCCGACCATGGTCCGAGCGCCACCACCACGTCGCGCGCCCGCAGGCGTTCCTGTCCAACCGGCAGGCTCCAGCCAGGGGCCTCCTGCACGAGCGCTCGTGCGTCGCCCGCCAGCATGACACCGCCGCGTTGAGCAAAAAGCGCCGCGTAAGACTTGGCGAGGCCGCCGGGATCCGTCACCACGCCTGGATCGCGCAGGTGGACACCTCCGGCGAAGCGACCCCGCAGGAAGGGCTCGCGGGCCACAATCTGAGCATGGTCGAGCACGTCATAGGCACGTCCGTAGGGTATCAACCGCTCGGCCTCTCTCACGGCCTTGTCGAAAGAAGCCTGCGAGCGGCAGAGCTTCATCCATCCCGTGCGGTTGAGCAGATGCATCGAGCCGGCCGCCTGCATCAGCGCCTCGTGCTCGCTGAGGCTGCGCTCGATCAGCGGCAGCGCCGCGGTCGCGCTGCGCAGCGCGCCCTCGGGCGACGAGTTCCGCCAGTAGCGCCACAACCACGAGGCGAGGCCCGGCAGGGCAGAGAGATGATAATGCGCCTCCGGAGAGCGGTTCAGCGCATAGCGCAGGAGAGCCGCGGGCTCGCGCGGAAACATGTAGGGGAAGATCGAGGAGCGTTCGATCAGCCCGGCATTGCCGAAGCTCGTTTCCTCCCCGGCTTGCCTGTGCCGGTCGACCAGCGCCACCGAGCGGCCGCGCGATTGCAGATGAAGGGCGGCTGCGACGCCGACCATGCCGGCGCCAAGGACGATCGCGTCAAAATCTCGGGTCAAGACGGCTCCATGGCGAATCTGGTTTCGGTCGATCATATAGGGTCGAGTCGGCCAGCTTGCTGTCCAGCGGCGTGGAGGCCGCATGGACACGCCCTCCCCCGCCATGTTAGGCCGCGCCCATTCGCCCCTGTCCGGAGCCCGCCATGCGCCCGCTGAAGATCCTGCCCTCCATGCTCGCGAGCGACTTCGCCAAACTCGGCCAGGAAACGGCCGACGCGATGGAAGCGGGCGGCGATCTCGTGCATCTCGACGTCATGGACGGACATTTCGTCCCCTACATCACCTTCGGGCCGGACGTCATCAAGGCGATCCGCGGCGCGACGGACAAGCCTTTCGACGTGCATCTGATGATCGCGCCGGCCGACCCCTACCTCGAGGCCTTCGCGCGCGCCGGATCCGATATCATCACCGTGCACGCCGAGGCCGGCCCGCATGTCCACCGCTCACTGCAGGCGATCCGCGCGCTCGGCAAGCGCGCAGGCGTGGCGATCAATCCGGGCACGCCCGAAAGTCTGGTCGAGCCGCTGCTGGATGACGTCGACCTGATCCTCGCCATGACGGTCAACCCCGGCTTTGGCGGCCAGAGCTTCATCCGCCCCGTGCTCGAGAAAGTGCGTCGCATCCGCGACATGGTGGGCGGGCGCGAGATCGACATCGAGGTCGATGGCGGCGTCACGGCGCAAAATGCCGCCGATTGCGCGGCCGCGGGTGCGAATTACCTCGTCGCCGGTTCGGCCGTCTTCAAGGGCGGGCCGAATGCTTATGCAAGAAACATCGAGGCCATCCGCATGGCGGCAATGGGCGCGCGCGGCGAAATCGCCTGAGCGCATCGGGCGCGCGCGAACGCGCGCCCGTCCGGCTTACATCTCGACGTAAGACATCTTTCCGTCCGGCATCTTCTTCCAGACATACATCACGTAATCGGCGTCGTTGCGGTCACCCTTCTTGTCGAAGGAGAATTTTCCGATGACCGTGTCGAACGTCATGCCCGAATGCATGGCTTCCGCGACCTTCTTGGTGTCGAGCGACTGCGCCTTGTCGGCCGCCTGCTTGATCACCTGCACGGAGGCATAGCTGTAGAGCGTGTAGGATTCCGGATTGATGGACTTGTCTGTGAACGTCTTCACGATGGCCGCTGCGTCAGGACGCTTGGTCGGAGAGGGGCCGAAGGTCATCAGCGTCCCTTCCACCGCATCGGCGGCGATCGCCGCGAGTTCGGACGTCGCGATGCCGTCGCCACCCATCAACACGGTCTTCATGCCCTGCTCGCGCATCTGGGTCAGCAGCACGCCGGCTTCCGGATGCAGGCCGCCCCAATAGAGCACGTCGACGCGCTGCGCTTTCAGCTTGGTCACAACCGCCCGGTAATCCCGTTCACCGGGGTTGATGCCTTCGTAGACGACTTCCTTCACGCCCTTGGCGTTCATCGCCTTCTTGGTCTCGTCCGCCAGTCCCTTGCCGTAGGTCGTCTTGTCGTGAAGGACCGCGATGCGCTTGTCCTTGAGATTCGCGACGATGTATTCCGCTGCAATCCCGCCCTGCTGATCGTCCCGACCGCACGTGCGGAACACGTTCCACAACTTGCGTTCCGTGAGCGTCGGATTGGTCGAGGCCGGGGTGATCTGCAGGATGCCGTTCTCGTTGTAGATGTCGGACACCGGAACGGACACGCTGGAATTGAAGTGGCCTACGACGAATTTCGCCTGGTCGGCGACGAACTTATTGGCGACCGACACGCCCTGCTCGGGCTTGGACGCATCGTCGCCGACCAAGACCTGGATCTTCTGGCCAAGAATGCCGCCCGCGGCATTGATGTCCTCGGCCGCCTGCTCGGCGCCATTCTTGAGCTGCGCTCCGAAAGCCGCGCTGCCGCCCGTGATCGGGCCGCCGACTCCGAGCTTGATTTGCGCCGCCGCACCCGCGGCCGAAAAGGCCAGCGCGGAAAGCGCGACGCCCGCCGACAGGAGAAGGCTGCGCATCGAATAGTTTGTCATCGAAAACTCCTTTTGCCGTCTCGCCGGAGCGTCCATCGCTGGAGTGCCGCCGATCGCGGTCGCGATGATTGCCGGTTTCGGCCCGCCTGTCACCCGCAAACCCCCGAGACTGCGACACTCACCCGGAAGGGCGCTCCTGCCAGAAGAGCAAGCCTTTGCGAACGAACGCAAAACCATATTGGCGACCGATCTGCCACGAACGCGTGAGCCGGTAGGCGAAGAGCGCGACCGCGAGGACGAACGCGAAGGTGGTGGCAAATCCCGCGAGTGCGCCGGCAAGATCCGGCAGCGCAGCGCCCGGTGACTCGCCCGCGAGCGCCAGGGCCGCGACGATCCTGCCTCCCGGGATCACAGGATTTTCGAACAGCGCATAGTCGAGGAAACCGACGACCGCCGCCAGCATCGCACAATACAGCAGGAGTTGGCCGGGCGAGCGCCAGGTCAGCGCGATGGCGCGCCCAGTCGCGAAAGCCGCAGCGCCGCCCAGCACCATGGTCATGAGCAGCGTCGTCCAGAGAGCCTGCGGACCGGCTGGGGCGATGATTTCGATCAACCGTGCCCCCCTTCGAGATAGGCGGCGCGCACGTCGGCCCGACCGAGCAGTTCGCGGCCGCCCCCTGAAAGCGTGATCGCGCCATTGACCATCACGTAGCCGCGATCCGCCAGTTTCAGCGCGTGATAGGCATTCTGCTCGACGAGAAAAACCGTCAGCCCTTCGCGCCGGTTGAGGTCGCGGATGACGTCGAAAATCTGTTTCACGATCAGCGGCGCGAGACCCAGCGAAGGCTCGTCGAGCATCAGCAGGCGCGGACGGCTCATCAGCGCACGCGCGATGGCAAGCATCTGCTGTTCTCCGCCCGACAGCGTGCCGCCGCGTTGCGTCGCGCGCTCCTTCAGGCGCGGAAACACCGCAAACATGCGCTCCAGATCTTCGGCGAAATGCGCCGAGCCGTTCACCGATGCTCCCATCTGCAGGTTCTCGATCACCGACATGCGCGGAAAAATCCGCCGTCCCTCCGGCGACTGCGCCAGTCCGGCGCGCGCGATGAGATGCGGCGGCAGCCGCGTAATGTCAGCACCGTCGAACAGGATCTCGCCGCGCCGCGCTTGCGGGCGGCCGAAGATCGTCATCATCAGCGTCGACTTGCCTGCCCCGTTCGCCCCGATGATCGTAACGATTTCACCCGGATGGACGTCGACGTCGACGCCCTTCAACGCGACGATCTGACCGTAGGCGGCCTCGACGCCCCGCACGGCGAGCAACGGCATTCCCGTGCGGGCGATGCGGTCGACAGTCGTCTGCACAGCTTCGCTCAAGAGGAAACCTCCGCGATTTCGGCTTCCACCTGAATCAGTTCCTCTTCGTCTTCCACGCCCAGATAAGCGCCGATGACGCGCGGATCGTTGCGAACCTCTTCCGGAGTTCCGTCGGCGATGCGCGTGCCGTAATCCAGCACGACGACGTGGTCGGAGATCTGCATCACCACGCTCATGTCGTGTTCGATCAGCAGGATCGACGTTCCCTCCCGATCGCGGATGAGGCGCAGCAGCACGTTGAGTTCGGCCGACTCGCGCGGGTTCAAACCCGCAGCCGGCTCGTCGAGGCAGAGAAGAACCGGATCGGTGCACATGGCGCGCGCAATTTCGAGCCGCCGCTGCGCTCCGTAAGGCAACGCGCCCGCCGGATCGTCGGCGCGGTCGATCAGCCCGATCCGCTCGAGCCAGGAGGCGGCCTTGTCGATGGCTTCCTTCTCACGAGCGCGATAGGCCGGCCAGCCAATGAGGCCGAGGAAACTCATTCCGGAGGCGCGCATCAGCGCGTTGTGCTGCGCCACGATGAGGTTTTCCAGAACGGTCATGCCGGGAAACAGCCGGATGTTTTGAAACGTCCGGGCGACGCGGGCATGCCGGGTGATCTCGAAATCGCGCATGCGTTCGAGCAGATAGAGATCGCCGTCCGGAAAGCGCTGGTGCGCTCTGCCGGTGCGGGTCAGGGCCGCAACGTCCTGGGGAAGGGCCCGGCCTTCGCGGGCCAGCGCCAATCTTCCCTGCGAGGGCTTGTAAAAGCCGGTCACGCAATTGAACACGGTCGTCTTGCCCGCGCCGTTCGGTCCGATCAACGCGGTGATGTCGCCGCGTCCGACCTGAAACGAGAGATCGTTGACGGCCACGAGACCGCCGAAGCGCATCGTCAGGTGCTCGACGACCAGCAATGGATCGCGGGTCCAACGCTGCAATGGCTGCCGATCAGCCGCCGGGCCCGGATCCGCCATCAGCCGTGCCCCTCGTTGACGAGAGCGCCCGACACCGTCTTGCGGGAGCGCAGAGCCACCGACGGACTGCGGCCGGAGATCAATCCTCGCGGTCGCCAGATCATCATCACCACCATGGCGAACCCGAAGATCAGCATGCGATAGAGCGCGGGATCGAAGGAATTGCCGAAGATGGATTTCAGGAACGCGAGTTCGCGCAGGATTTCCGTACCGCCCACCATCACGATGGCGGCCAGCGCGACGCCGATCTGCGAGCCCATGCCGCCCAGCACCACCACGGCGAGGATCGTCGCCGACTCGAGAAAGGTGAAGCTGTCAGGATTGACGAAGCCCTGGCGCACCGCGAAGAACGACCCCGCAAAGCCGCCGAACATCGCTCCCAGCGCGAAGGCGGTGAGCTTCGTGTTCGTCGTGTTGATGCCGAGCGACCGGCACGCGATCTCATCCTCGCGCAAGGCTTCCCAGGCCCGCCCGACGGGCATGCGCCGCAGCCGGATGGTGACGAAATTGGTCAGAAGCGCCAGGCACAGGATGAGGTAGAACAGGAAGATCGTGCGATGGATGGCGCTGAATTCGAGCCCGAACGTCGACGCGAACCCGCCCTCTCCCGAGGTGAACGGCAAGCCGAAAAACGTGATGCGCGGGATCGACATGATTCCCGCCTTGCCATTGGTCAGATCGGTCCAGTTGGTCAGCACCGCGCCGATGATTTCGCCGAATGCCAGCGTCACGATGGCGAGATAATCGCCGCGCAGGCGCAGCACCGGAAAGCCCAGCATCAGGCCCCAGAGCGCCGCGAACAGGCCGGCGAGCGGCAGGCACAGCCAGAACGACAGGCCGAACTGCGTCGACAGCAGCGCATAGGCATAGGCTCCCACGGCATAGAAGGCGACGTAGCCGAGATCGAGCAGACCGGCGAGCCCCACGACGATGTTGAGCCCCCACCCGAGCATCACGAAGATCAAAATCTGGATGCCGTAATTGTTGATCCACTTCAGCGATCCGGCCGGTCCGAGCAACCAGAGCATGATGAGCGGGAACAGGAAAAGGCCGATGACCCCGGCGCTGGGGAGAACCTTGCCGAACAACGGATTCGTCGCGCGCGGCGCCGGCACGGACGCGGTCGCCGCGCCCCTCGCCGCGAGTCTCCGGTCAAGCGCGAAGCCCGCGACGATCAGGACGGCTCCGATCGCCATCCAGACCAGACCGTCGCTCAGACCCGCCGCACCCGTCATCGCCGCCAGAGCCGCGCCCCCGACCAGCGGGAACGTGCCCGGCACCGCGATGAACCGCGCGCGCCAATCGATCAGCAGCAGAGCACAAAGCCGCCCGACGAAAACGAGCGCGGCCGCAATGACGAGCCACGACCATCTCTGTTCCAGCACCAGCCGGTTCGAGAAATCGATCTCGGTGCCGAGCGCCAGGATCGGGAACGACAGGCCCGCCGCGATAAGCCCCGCGAACGTCGCCTCGCGCAGCGCCGTCGATGCCGTCGGCGGCGCTGCGTCGGTGGCTCCCATCAGACTTTCTCGACTTCCGGTCGGCCGAGAAGACCGGACGGCATGAAGATCAACGTGATGGCGAGAATCGAGAATGCCGCGACATCCTTGTAGTCACTGGAGAAATAGGCGGACCAGAAAACCTCGATCAGGCCGATCAGCAATCCGCCGATCACCGCCCCCGGCAGCGAGCCGATGCCGCCCAGCACCGCCGCCGTGAAAGCCTTGACGCCGGGCACGAAGCCATCGGCGAAATTCACCACGCCGTAATACATCATGTACAAAACGCCCGCGACGGCGGCGAGCGCGGCCCCGATGATGAAGGTCAGGGAGATCGTGCGATCGACGTCGATGCCGAGCAGCGCCGCCATGCCGCGATCCTGCTCGCAGGCGCGCTGCGCACGGCCGAGCGCCGTCTTCTGCACCAGAGACCAGAACCCCAGCAGAAGCGCGCCCGTCACGGCCACGATGAGGATCTGCTTGTAGGACAGCGTCACGTCGAGAAGCCCGCCGCTCGTCAGGTGAATCACGTCCGTGAACATCGGCGGAACCGGCTTGTTGCGCGGCCCCTGCACGACCTGCACGAAATTGGCGAGAAAGATCGACATGCCGATGGCCGAGATCAGCGGCGCGAGCCGGAACGAACCGCGCAATGGCCGGTAGGCGAGCCGCTCGATGGTCCAACTCCAGAGCGAGGTCAGCACCATGGCGCAGATCAGCACCACGATGAAGGCGAGCGCCAGTGAGGTGACGCCGAACAATTGCGTGATCGCCAGGAAAATGATCAGCGCGATGAACGCCGACAGCATGAACACGTCGCCATGCGCGAAATTGACCATCCCGATGATGCCGAAGACCATCGTGTAGCCGATGGCGATCAGACCGTAGATCGCCCCCAGGGTGATGCCGTTGATCAATTGCTGAAGGAAATTTTCCATGCGACTCCGCAAATCACCTCATGGGCAACTGCGGAAGGCTAGCAAGGGTCATGCCTGCGGTCCAGCCACGCGGACATCAGCCGAACAGATCGCGCCAGGCCGGCAGCGCGCCGGGAAACTCGAGCGCCCGGGCTTCGAAAATCGCCCGCGCAATGGCCCGCGCCAGGCAATCGGCCGCCAGAACCCCGATGTCCAGAAGGTCTGCGGCCTCCGGTTCGACCATGTGCCGCGCCGTCGAGGCCGACATGACCAGATCGCCGTCGAAGGCGGCATGCGCCGGGCGCAAGGTGCGCGCCATGCCGTCCTGCGCCATCATGGCGATGCGCTTGGCCTGGGCACGCGTCAAAGCCGCGTCGGTCGCCACGATGGCGATCGTGGTGTTTTCCGGTTCGACGCCTTTTACCGGAGATCTGGACAGGTCGGGCATGACGCCAGGCCAGCCTCGACCGCCGAATTCTCCGTCCCGCTCGTAAGGAGCGGCCCAGAAATGGGGTCCGGGCCCGACCAGCGCCGATCCGATGGCGTTCACCGCCACCATCGCCCCCACGGTGAAGCCTTTGGGCGTGACCGCGCTGGCGGACCCGAGCCCGCCTTTCACGTCGACCAGCGTCGCACCCGCGCCGGCGCCGACGGAGCCAAGCGCAAAATCCAGCCCGGCCGTCGCCGCGGCCTCATAGCCGAGGTCCCGATACGGCGAATGTCGTCCCCAGGCCTTGTTCCCGCCATTCAGCAGGTCGAACAGGATCGCACCCGGCACGATCGGCACGCGCATGTCGCGCACTGGAAAGCCCCGGCCCTGCTCGCGAAGCCAGGACTGCACGCCGCCCATGGAATCGAGCCCGAAGGCAGACCCGCCGGAAAGCACCAGCGCGTCGACGGTCTCGACCGTCATGCCAGGCTCCAGCAGGGACGTGTCGCGCGTGCCGGGAGCCCCGCCGCCGATCGCGATCGACGCCACCGCGGGAGCATCGAAGACCAGCGCGGTGACGCCCGAGGCCAGCGCCATGTCGGTGGCATGCCCGACCCGCAGGCCCGCCACATCCGTGATCAGATTGCGCATGCGAAACTCCGGGCGGGACGGATGGGAGATCACGAGACGGTCGGTCGCGGGCTTGTGCCCTAGTCCTGCACTCCATCATGCCGTATGCAGCCGTCAAGGGGCCGGCGGGTTTGTGCCGATGATCCCGAACCCGAGGCGCCATGGCCACCGACGTCACCCTACCCGCAGCCGCGATCGCCGGAGTGCTGTCCTTCCTCAGTCCCTGCGTGCTGCCGCTGGTGCCGCCGTACCTCACCTACATCGCCGGGACCACGGTCGAGGATCTGAACCAGGAAGGCGTCAAGAGCGCGAGGCGCGACGTCGCCATCGCGGCCATTCTGTTCGTGCTCGGCTTTTCGACGATCTTCATCGCGCTGGGAGCCACGGCCTCGATCTTCGGTCAGGTCATCCGCGCTCATCTGGATACGCTCTCGTGGCTCGCCGGCATCGCCATCATCGCCATGGGCCTGCATTTCCTCGGCGTCTTCCGCCTGGCCTTCCTGTATCGCGAAAAGCGCCTGCAGGTGGAGCGCCCGGTGGGCGTCTGGGGCGCCTATGTCATGGGCCTGGCCTTCGCCTTCGGCTGGACGCCCTGCATCGGCCCCATCCTGGCGGCGATCCTGGCGGTCGCGGGCTCGGAGGACACGGTCTCGCGCGGCATGATCCTGCTGGCCGCCTATTCGGCCGGTCTCGGCATCCCGTTCCTGATCGCAGCCCTGGCGGTCGAGCCCTTCATGGCGTTCCTGCAGCGCTTCAAGCGGCATTTCGGCATCGTCGAGCGCGTCGTCGGCGTGCTGTTGGTCCTGACCGGCATCGGCTTCCTCACCGGAGCCATGCAGACCGCCAGCTTCTGGCTGCTCGAAACCTTCCCGATCCTGTCGCGCCTCGGGTGAGGCCCTCGACAGCGGCGGATCGCGCGCCTATCTAGCGGCCTCCCCCCGCCGCTGCCTTTCCGGGACTTCTCATGCGCACGTCCGACGCCGACATCCTGATCGTTCCAGGCCTGAACGGCTCGGGCCCCGAACATTGGCAGAGCCGCTGGGAGCAGAAGCTGCGGACCGCCCGGCGCGTCGAGCAGTCCGATTGGAACAATCCGCGCCATGACGCATGGACCGGAGCCGTCGTCGAAGCCGTCGCCGCCGCCACGAAGCCCGTGATCCTGATCGCCCATTCGCTGGGCGTTCACGCGGTCGCGCATGCCGCGCCTGCCTTCGAGCCAGGCCGGGTCATTGGCGCCTTTCTGGTCGCGCCGCCATCCGAGGAGGTCTTGCGCAGCTTCGACCGGACGAGCATGGGCTTCGAGACCGCGCCGCGCGCGCCCCTGCCCTTTCCGTCGCTGCTGGTCGCCAGCCGCAACGATCCCTTTGGGACCTACGAGGCGGCCGAAGATCTGGCCTATGCCTGGGGATCGGCCATCGTGGACGCGGGTGAAGCGGGACACATCAACGTCGAGTCGGGCCACGGCCCCTGGCCCGAGGGACTGATGAGCCTGGCGGCTTTTCTCGCCAAGCTCTAGGCGCGGCGCTCTTCCAGCACGACGCAGACCTGGTGCGCCGTGGGGACGAAGCCTTCGTAGCGATAGGACAGGCCGGTGCGGGCGATGAACTCCTGGAACGCCTTGAATTCGTGTTTCAGCCAGCCCGGATAGTTCCAGTATTCGTCGAACAGGATCACCGCGCCCGGAGCAAGGCGCGGCTCCAGCCCGCGGAGCACGTGATCTGCCGAGGAATAGAGATCGCTGTCGATGTGCAGGAACGCGACCGGCCCGGGTTGCTGCTGCAAAAACCCCTCGAGCGTGTCGGAAAACCAGCCCTTCACCAGGGTGACGCCGGCGGGCACGCGCGGCAGGTCCTGCGCGAAAAAGCCCTTCCGCAGATAGCCGAACCAATCTTCCGGCAAGCCCTCGAAACTGTCGAAACCGTAGATCGGTCCTGGCCGCATGGCGGCGATCTGGCGGATCGACTCGCCGCCCGCGACGCCGAACTCCAGGGTCAGCCCATCTTTCGGCGCGAGCGACACGGCATGCGCCAGCAATTCGTCGCGATGGGCGAATTGCAGCGCCGTCAACAAGCGCTTTTCGAAATAGCGGGCGCTCTGCACGGCGGCGCGCCACTTCGCCACTTCGTAGACGTTGTAGCTGTCGTCCGTCTTCTGAAGCAGCGGCAGATGCTGCGCCGGGCGCGCGGCGACGCGGTCGAACATTTTGAAGATCGGCGAAAGCATCGAATGGGCCTCTGATGACTCCAGCGCGTGTGGACCTTGTCGCCCCGGATTGCAAGCGCGCGTCGACACACTCTGCTCAATGCTCGCGAAACAACCGCCCGTATCCCGTCACCTTGTCGTGCACGCCGGAGAGCCGCATCCCTTCCCAGACGATCGCCTGCAGGGCCGTCACCACCTTGATGCCGAACTCCTGCTCCAGCGGCTCGATCGCCCCGACGGTGGCCCAGTGCGGACAGCCATAGATCAGCGTGTCGATCTCCGGATGCTCGCGCATCATCTCGCGCCCGAGGGTCAACGCCGTCTCGGGCGGAATGCGATTATAGTCTTCGAGCCTTGCCATCGCGTGCTTGCGGCCGACGAGTTCCATGCCGCCTTCGAGCGAGCCGCTGGCCGAGTCCCCGACCTTGCGCGGAACCGCCGGGTTGATCGTCCCGATCTTCCGCGCGCCGACCGCCTGCAGCGCCCGCTTCTGCGCCATCGAGCTCGAACTCACCGGCCGCCCGAACTTCTGCGACAGCGCATCCAGCACCTGTTCCAGATTCGCCTTGCCGTGCGAGATGTTGGTCGGTGCGCCGCCCATGATGATCACGTCCGCCCCGGCGGTCGCGAAGGACTCGGCCGCCGCCAGTCCCTGCTGGTAGAGACGCTCGAACTGGTCGCTCGTATGGTCGGTGATCTGCAAGGTCAGCAGCTGCAGCAGCACGCCGTCGGGCGCCATCTGGTAGAAATACTTCGGCAGCAGCTCGTTGACGAAGGCCACCGACGAATAGCCGATGCGCGCGCGGACGTTGGACATGATCGCGTCTCCCTGAACCCGGTCTTCTGCTCGAGGCGGCCAGGCTGTTGGGAGAGAATGACAGGCGCAAAAGCCCGAGGTGTCAAGGCGATGCGCCGCCGGTCTCAATCCGGCGTCAGGGGGCTCATGCGGCTGACCGCGACATTCCGGTAATCCGGCTCGTGACCCACGGCGACCGGCCGCGCAGGCCGGCGCGACGCGCTTGAACTCTCGATCTCGCGCTCGATGATGTATCGCGGCCGGCGCTTGGTCTCGACGTAGATCTTGCCGACATATTCTCCGATGATGCCGATCGACAGCAATTGGATGCCGCCCAGAATCGAGAAGGAAATGATGGTCGACGCCCAGCCGGGAACGAGCGTGCTGCCCGTCATCGAGGCGACCAGCGCCCAAACCCCGATGGAAAGGGAAAGCGCCGAGACGAAGAGCCCCGCGACCGTGATCCACCGGATCGGCGTGGTGGTCAGCGAGGTGACGCCCTCGACCGCGAGCGCCAGCATTTTCCGCAACGGATATTTCGTCTCGCCCGCAAAGCGCGCCGAGCGGGCATAGCCGACAGTCGCGGTTTCGAAACCCAGTAGGGGGATGATTCCCCGGAGGAAGAAGTTGACCTCCCCGAACTCCTTGAGGGCGTCGATGGCGCGGCGCGACATCAGTCGATAATCCGCGTGATTGAAAATGACCTCGGCGCCGAGGAAGTTCAGAAGCCTGTAGTAAAGCTCCGCACTGTGCCGTTTCATCGCCGTGTCGGCGTCGCGCGACAGCCTGATCCCGTAGACGATCTCGCATCCCTCCCGATGCTTGATCAGCATCTTCTCGATCGCCTGCAGGTCGTCCTGAAGATCGGCGTCGATGCTGATGAGGACGTCGCCGCGCGCGGTCAGAAGACCGGCCAGTAAGGCATTCTGGTGGCCGCGGTTCCGGGAAAGCTTGATGCCGCCGAAGCGCGGACTGCGACTGGCGAAGTCCTGCACCATCTCCCAGGTGCGATCCTTGGAGCCGTCGTCGACGAACACGATCGAACTCGCTTGCGCGACAAAGCCGTCCTCCCACAATCTTTCGACGAGTTCGGAAAGCTGCTCCGCCGTATGGGCGAGAACCGACTCCTCGTTGAAGCAAGGCACCACGATGGTCAGGACGGGCGCGCCCGCAGCCATCCTATCGGTTTGAATCTCGTTCAAAATGGCTGCTCTTCGAAATGGAAGGCTGGGGAAAGCAAAAAAGGCGACTGCCGATGAAAACGAGCCCTGCGTAGGTGAGAACCGCAAGCCCTTGCGCGACCGAGGCCTCGAACTTCAGCACATGCAGCGCGACGAACAGAACGCCGAGGTTGCAAAGATAGGCGACGCCACAGGTCGCCGAAAAACATGCGAATGAACTTTTATGAGCCGAAGCGCTGGCGAACGTCCAGCGCCGGTTCAAAACATAGCTCAGCGTAAAACCCGCCAGATACCCTGTCAAATTGGCCACGAACTCGCCGGTCTTCAACACACGCGAAAAGAAGACGATCAACGCGAAGCCGATCACGGTGTTGAGCACGCCAACCAGCCCGTATCGCGCCAATTGTCCGAGCAACATCAACTACCTTCTGGCAATGGCGCAATATTGCGCCCCCACAGGAAGGCCATGCATGAACTTCTCCAGGGGACGCAGGGCTGCAAGGGCCCTCGGGAAAAAGATCCGGTACCACGTGGCCAGCGGTTCATATCCGGCCGCCGCCACCGACGCCTTCAACGCCGGCGCGGCGATCAGCCTGGCGTTGACGTCGAACGGACATGTGTTGACGGCGCGCACCGTGAGCGGATTCCACGGATTGTGCTCGAAAATGACGAGTAGGCCGCCGCGTTTCGTCACGCGCCGCAGCTCGCGCAGCCAACCCGCATGCTCTTCGTGCGGAATATGGTGGAAGACGCAGGCGCTGAAGGCCAGATCGAAAGTTTCGTCCTCGAACGGCAGCGTCTCCCCCGCGATCAACGCCGCGACTTCCGCTCCCGGATAGCGCGATTTGGAAAGATCGAGGCTCCGCTGCGAGACATCCGCGCAGGTGAGCGACGCCGCCGGAAAGTGCTCCCGCATGGCCGGTATCGAATTCCCGATTCCGGAGCCGAAATCGAGGATCGCCTGGGCTTCGACGCCGTAGCGCCGGCAAATGGCGGCCGCATCGGCAATCTTGTAATTGTGAAAATACTCCGGCGACTCTCCGGATCCTGCAATGTTGCGGGCATGCTGCACATGATAGTCGTCGGCGATCGAGTCGAACTCTGTCTCTTTCATCCCAACCTCACATGACATCCACGATGGAAACATCGAGGAACAGGACCGTCTGTCCCTTCTCCGAGACCGATTGCTTGAACCTGAGTTCAAGGAGATCGGCGCGCTGAACGACGCCGAGCGGGATCTCGCATGACACGACCTGATCGGCTGTAGGCATGCGGCACTCGCCACGCCGGGTTCCCGCGGCCATGACTTCGACGATCTGGTCAGCCAGAGGAGAGCGTGCACGCAGGCGCAGAACAGCCGTGCCGCTCGACGGCTCCCTGACCATCAATCTGGCGCTTGCGCCGACCGCCCAACGCACGCGAGGCAGGTTCCACTTCGGGTACGGGCCTTCTTCGGGAAGAAATCCGTCCCTGAACGTCATCGGGACGAGCGCCGGACCCCGCGAGTAGATTTCGATCATGCCGCCCGAGACAGGAGGCATGAGAGATGCGACGAGACGAAAGCCCGGATCGCTCCTCACGGCCGCGGCGACTGCGGGGATCGAACGATAGCTCGGAAGCCAGCGCACGACATCATTGTCGTCGGGCGAGATCACCACGACCGTCGTGGCGGTCGCGATCTGCGCGACGTGCTCGGCCACGTCGCCAGACCGATGGCTGTCGAACGCCTCGAAAGCATCGATGCCGCGTTTGAGAACTTCGTAATTGAGCGTCTCGCTGTTCAAGTAGCTCGATATCTGGGGCAAGTAGACGCGCGCGCCTTCGCTTGTCCCTGGCCGCGCGGCCACGATGACGGCATCCAGCAAGGCGCGGCGCGCCGCCAGAATTTGCGCAGGCTCCAGAACGGGTACTCCCGAGCGCGCATGCCAGTGCCACTGGAAGGTCGCTGCCGACGTCGCCAGAAGCGCAACGGACACGACTGCCGCCACGATGCTTCCTGCGGAAAGGCCTTCAAAGGCCTGGAAAAGCGAGCGGCATGCCAGCAGGAAAAAGACGAACATGAAGGCCGTCGTCTGGATACCCAGAAAGACCGATTTGTGGGCCGGGATCGTGACGAAGCAAAACGAAACCAGAAAGACGAACGCGAGCGAGGCCAGCCTGGGCGAAAGCGCCCTGCGCTGGAAAAGCGCTGCGATACCGGCCGCCAGCATCGCCCCGATGGAGATATAGAACCACGAGCCCATAGTGCGGACGCCGGCGGTTCCCCAGAGATAATACGTGAGGTGCTCGTAGGGGGGCAGCTTGACGGCCCACAGGTCCTTTTCAGCTCCGAAGGTCGTCAGAAGAATGTAGTTGATCTCGGCCTTGAGCCCGAAAATGTAATGAGGGGCAACGATCAAGGTGGTGATCAGCACGGCTTGCAGATTCTGGAAGACGATCAAGCGGAGTGACGGACTCTCCCGGCGTTCGAGAAGGTCGACGAGCGAGGCGGCCAGCAGGCTTGCGCCGTAAAGCGCGAGCGTAATCGGGAACACCGACGGCTTGGTGAGCAAAGCTGCGGCGAAGAGCACCGCCGCGACGACGAGGCGGATGCGATCGCACCCGATCCAGCGCTTCTCGACGACGACCACGCAGCCAAACGCCACGAGAAAGCCATTGACGACGTCAGGCCGGGATTCGATGACGAGAAATCCCATCACCGGCCACGCAAGGGCCGCAGCCAGTACAGCCATGACCGCATGGCCCGGCAAGTCGCGAAGAAGGTGCCGAACCGCAAGCAACAACAGGACGACGAACGAGCCGTTGACCAGCGCGGGGGCCCAGTCGCGAACGCCAAACAACATGAAAGCGATAAAGGCCACTCCGGTAGCCGTGGGCGAATGCGGCGCGGAGGAAATATAGCCGTCGATCAGCCCGCGGAAGCCGTTGTTGTAGAAGCTCTGGAGACGACGAGTGGCATCGACGAAATAGGTGACGTCGTCATAGGTGACGGGCGCCGACAACTGGCCCTGCCGCAGGGATTGCACGACGCAGGCGATGGAAAATGCGAGGCCGAGAAGGACGACGGGAATATAGCCGACTCGCCCGTTCGGCGGGAAAAGCTGCATTTCAAAGTCCTGGTCTTGGCGGGCGCGGAAGAAAAAGGCGCACCCTCAGCAATGGATGATCGAAATATGATTCCTCTATATCGGTCCCGATTCCCGCTGGCTACAGCCGCGAGGCTCCGAGGCGAGACCGTCCACGACAAAAAAAGGCCGCCACTTCGACAGTGGCGGCCCTGAAATGCGACGCTGCGGAAATCAGCGCGAGTAGAACTCGATCACGAGGTTCGGCTCCATCAGCACCGGATACGGCACGTCGGCCGGCAGCGGGATGCGGGTGACCTTGGCCGTCATCCTGGTGTGGTCGACTTCGTAATAGTCCGGCACGTCACGCTCGGCGAGGCCGACGGACTCGAGGACGATGAGGAGCTGCTTGGAGCTTTCCTTCACCTCGATCACGTCGCCCGGACGCACCAGGAAGGACGCGATGTTGACGCGACGTCCGTTGACCTTGATGTGGCCGTGGTTGACGAACTGGCGCGCCGCGAACGGCGTCGGGGCGAACTTGGCGCGGTACACGACCGCATCCAGGCGGCGCTCGAGCAGGGCCACCAGGTTGTCGCCCGAGTCGCCCTTCATGCGAATGGCTTCCTGGTAGTACTTCCGGAACTGCTTCTCGGAAATATTGCCGTAATAGCCCTTCAGCTTCTGCTTGGCGCGCAACTGCGTGCCGAAGTCGGACATCTTGCCCTTGCGGCGCTGTCCGTGCTGGCCGGGGCCGTATTCGCGGCGGTTCACGGGGCTCTTCGGGCGGCCCCAGATGTTCTGGCCCATGCGGCGGTCGAGTTTATACTTGGATTCTGCGCGCTTCGTCATCGCGGTTCCTCTAATTCGGTCATGGACCGGCCGGAGGAAAACGGCAGAAGCACGCAGGGCCTGAAAAGGCCCGCGTCGTCCGACCCGCGATTCCTCCCGCCGATGTCGCCGGAGATCCGGCGGGCGGAGGAACGCGCCCTCCTCTGCCCCCGAGGGGGCCGACAGGCTTCTCACCTCGGAAGGGAAAAGCCACGGGTGCGTCATGCGACAAGCGCCCCTTGCGGGACGCCTGCTGGAGGGGTGAATAGGGGCTGGCGTCCCGGATGTCAATGAAAACACCGCCGGCCGCCGCTTGACACAATCCACCATGCCTATAGTCCGGACGAAATGAGTCCGCTCCCGAAAAACCGCGCCGACTGGCCGCAATGCTTCACCTTCGCGGGCGTCGAGACCGACGACGCCGCCGGGGAGGCGCACCTTCTCTACACCTACGAGAGTGGCCCCTCGTTCCGCGAGACCATCGCGTTCAACGCTCCCCTGCCCGCGCCGGGTTCGCCCCTGAGGCCCGGCCTCGACGCGGCCCTCGAGGCCTTGGCGCTGGTGGCGGGCGTCAGCTACTACAAGGCGTTCCTGCCGCCCCGCATCTCGTTCGAGGGCCTGTCGCCGGACGCGGACCAGCGGCTCTTCTTCCAGAATCTCTACGTCGACGGCCTGGGAGAGTTCGGCGTCCGCAACGGCGTCCGGATCGACGGCCGGGTCGATTTCGACGTCGCGGGCGGTTCCTCGCGCCGCCCCGCGCCCACGGGCGCTCCGCAGCGCCGCCGTTCCGCCGTGCTCATCGGCGGCGGCAAGGATTCCCTGGTCTCGACCGAGGCGCTGAAATCGGCCGGCGAGGCGCTGGTGCTCTTCGCCGTCAACCCGAAGCGGCCGATCCTCGAATGCGCCGCCGCCTCCGGCCTGCCCTTCATCCGCGTCGAGCGCCATCTCGACCCGAAACTGTTCGAGCTCAACGAGGCCGGCGCTCTCAACGGCCACGTGCCGATCACCGCCATCGTCAGTTTCATCGCCATCGCCAGCGCCTTCGTGCATGGCTTCGATGCCGTCATCCTGTCGAACGAGCGTTCCGCCAACCAGGGCAACCTCGTGCGCGACGGGCGCGAGATCAACCACCAGTTCAGCAAGACCGCGGGCGTCGAGCAGGGCATCGCCGATTACGTCGCGCGGCACATCCATCCACGGCTGGCCTATTTCTCGCTGCTGCGGCCGCTGTCCGAAGCCCATATCGCCCAGCTGATGGCCCGGACCGAGACCTACGACGGGGCTTTCACGAGCTGCAATCGCGCCTTCCAGCTGCGCCCCAAAGCGCCCCCGGCGCGCTGGTGCCGCGACTGCCCGAAGTGCCGCTTCACCTTCCTGATTCTCGCCACCGCGATGAAGCGCGAGCGGCTGGAGGCGATCTTCGGCGGCAACATGCTGGAGGACGAAAGCCAGCGCGAGGGTTTTGAGGAACTGATGGGCCTGTCCGGCCACAAGCCCTGGGAATGCGTTGGCGAAATCGCGGAATCGGGCGCGGCCCTGCTGCTGCTGGCCGAGCGGCCCGAATGGCGCGAGACGCCCATCGTCCGCGCGCTGGCGCCCCGTCTCGCGGCGCTCATCCCGGACGTGCACGCCATCTGGACCGACCTGTTGACGCCTTCCCCCG
The DNA here is from genome assembly GCA_028290705.1 of Hyphomicrobiales bacterium. GTDB lineage: Bacteria > Pseudomonadota > Alphaproteobacteria > Rhizobiales > Beijerinckiaceae > Terripilifer. Next base: position 7,293 of record JAQGJH010000114.1, on the reverse strand, counting down.
ACCACCATCTGCCCGCCCGCTACGAGGACATGCTGAATGCCTATCTCGCCGGCCGCTAAGTCCGCGGCGATCTGGGGCTATGGCCGCGAGGGCCGCGCCGCCCTGGCGCATCTGGCGAAAGCGCGGCCCGATCTGGCCCTCACGATCCTCGACGATGCGCCCGTACAGGACGCGCCCGCAGGAGCCGCGGTGCTGATCGGCCCGGACGGGTTGGAAGCTCTGAAGGATGGGCGTTTCGACCTCGTGGTGAAGAGCCCCGGGATCAGCCTTTATCGTCCGGAGATCGCAGAGGCGCGCGAACGGGGCACGCATTTCACTTCGGTCACCAACCTCTGGTTCGATCTGCATCCGCAGGCGCGCACGATCGTGGTGACGGGCACCAAGGGCAAGAGCACAACGTCGCGGCTGATCCACCATCTGCTGCAGAAAGCCGGCATGGACGCGCGGCTTCTCGGCAACGTCGGTGTCGCGGCGCTCGGCGAGGAGCCCGGCCGCGACTGGACGGTGCTCGAACTCTCGTCCTACCAGCTCGCCGACTTCGACCACGCGCCGACGCTCGCGGTCGTCACCAATCTCTACCCCGAACATGCGCCCTGGCATGGAGGCGTCGAGCCCTACTACCGGGACAAGCTCCGGGTTCTCTCGGATGAAAGCCGCACCCGCGCCGTGCTGAATGCGCAGGACCGCGAGTTGCGTGCACGCTGCGGCTCGCGCGCCAACACGCAATGGTGCAATGCCCCGGAAACCTTCCATGCACGGAAGTCCGGCCTCTATTTTGCCGAGACCGCGATCGAGATCGTCGCCTCGCCGCTGCGCGGACTTCACAACCTCGCCAATCTCGCGGCCGCCTGCACGGCGGCGGAGCTGGCCGGCGTCCAGGGCTTGCGCACACGGGTCGATCTCTCGGGCTTCGAGCAACTCCACCATCGGCTCGAGGAGTTTGCCGCCAACGGGCGCACCTGCGTCGACGATTCCATTTCCACCGTGCCGCAGGCGACGCTCGCAGCGCTGGCCGCCTATGCGGACCGCAAAATCGTGCTGATCGTCGGCGGGTCCGACCGCGGCCAGGATTATGCCGAACTCGTCGAGGCGCTGGGCCACGACCCGGTCCACGCCCTGATCCTTCTGCCCGTCACCGGCGCGCGCATGGCCGAGGCCATGCGTTCGCGCGTCTGGCCATTCGAGATCCTGCATGCCGGCAAGCTCGCCGAGGCCGTGGATCTCGCCATGGCGCGCGTTCCGCAAGATGGCGTCGTGATGCTCTCGCCGGCCGCGCCGAGCTTTGAGGAGTTTCGCAACTTCGAAGAGCGTGGCCGGGCGTTCAAGCAGCTTTGCGCCGCCGCGCGCTGAACTTCAGGATTTCAGCACCGATGCCTTGCGCGCCGCATCCCGGCCGGCCAGGAACGCGCCTCCGGCCGTCATCGCGCCGCCAAAATCCTCGCCGCCCGTCGCTTCGCCGGCGAAGAAGATCCGCCCACCCACGGGTTGCGCCAGCTTCTGGCGCGCGCCGGCATGTCCCGGCCGGGCATGGGAATACGCCCCGAGGGTCAGCGGGTTCTCGGTCCATCCCGCGAGACGCCCACCCCGGAAGGCCGCGCGGACGTCGCTGCCGACCAGCTTTCCGAAGCGCTCGAGCGCCATCTGCACGGCACCCTGCTCGCCCAGCCGCGTCACCTCGCGGGCATGGTCGCCGCCGAACATCACGACCACGACGTTCCGGTCGAACGGCCAGCATTCGAAACTGAACGTCGCGCGCGGTCCCAAAACTTCCCAGAGGTCGGTGTCGGCCGGCAGTCCGAAGCGGTTGCCCTCGAACCTCAGCGCGATCTTCGTCAACGCCCCCATGCCGAGCCCATCGAGTCCGCTGAGCGTTTCGGCGGGAAGTGCGGGCGTGAAGCGGATCTTCTCGGCTTTCAGCACGCCGACCGAGACGGTGACGATGGCGCTGCGCGTGCGCAGCCGGCCCTCCGACGTGTCGAGCGTCACGCCCGACCCGCTCCAGTCGATCGCCTGGACGCGTGCGCCGAGCCTGACCGGCAGGCCCTCGGCATAGCGCTCGACAAGCGTGCCATATCCTTCGCGCACGAGGAGATCGTCGCCGGCCCACAGCCGCGCATAATCGACCGCCGAAATGCGCTCTGCTTCCTCGCCGAGCGACATGCGCGCGACGGTCAGCACGGCCCGTTTCGCATCTTCGCCGTCGCGCGCGACGCGCTCGATCATCGATACGTCTGGCACGGCTGCGACATCCGTATCGAACCGCTCGCCGACCATGGCGAAGCCCCGGCCGCCGCGCGGCGTCAGCCGCTCGCCATCCTGGTAAAGTCGGAACTCGCCAGGCACGCGCGACGAATCGATGGTTTCGAAGCCGAGAGTGTCGGCGATGGTGCGCCACGGATTCGTGGCGCTCCAATGAATGTAGATCGCGCCGGCGTCGAACTTCTCCCCAAGCGTCGTATCCGTGTAGACACGGCCGCCAATACGCGAGCCCGCTTCCAGCAGCACGAAACTCCGGCCGAGCCGCTGCAATTCGCGCGCGGCCGCCAGGCCCGCCGCGCCCGCACCCACGATCGCCACGTCGGCGTCGTAGACCGCACCCGCCTGCCCCGCAGTCTGCCCGAACGCCCGCCCGACGGAAAAGGCCGGCAGGCTCGCGGCGGCCGACAAGATGTGGCGGCGAGTGGGTGGAAGCATCATCGGAGCCTGTCGGAAACGCGCTTCGCGTCAGTCTTTACCGGCGCGGAGGTGAGAATGTGCCGCACGCGCACGCCTCGGCAAGGCCGCGGCCGATCACTCCGGCGTGACGTCCGGCTTGGGCTCGCGAATTTTCGGCGGGGTCTGTTTCGGGCCGAGCCGCTTGCGCGTCTGGATCGACTGGCGAGGTCCTTCGGCGAGGCGCACCACCGCGCCCCACAAGGTCCGCACGTCCTGGTGCGACAGGCTCATGCGGTGAAACAGATTGCGCAGGTTTCGCTGCATGATCGGCTTCTTGCTGATCGGCCGGAAAAAGCCCCGCGCCTCCAGATGTCCCTCGAGGAACTCGAAGAAGGCCAGGACCATGTCGCGATCCGCCGGCGGCGAGCGTTCCGGCTTGACGAAAGGCAGAACGTCTCCTTGCGACGAGCGGAAATATTCGTAGCCGGTCAGCAGCACGGCCTGGGCGAGATTGAGCGACGCATAGGCGGGGTTGACGGGAAAGGTCAGGATCGCGTCCGCCAGCGCCACGTCGTCGTTGTCGAGGCCGGTGCGCTCCGGACCGAAAATGATGCCATGCTTTTCACCGGCCTTGATGGCCGAAGCCGTCTCGGCCATCGCGATGGCAGGCGGCAGGACGCGCTTGCCCTGGCCGCGCTCCCGAGCCGTGGTCGCCCACACGAAGCCCAGGTCCCCGATCGCCGCTTCGACGCTGTCATAGACTTTCGCACTCTCGAGCAGATGCACGGCTCCGGCCGCCGCCGCATACGCGCCCTTGCGCCGCGCATCGGTGCGGGGCCAGCCCTCGCGCGGGCTCACGAGACGCAGATCGTCCAGTCCGAAATTGGCCATGGCGCGGGCGCACATCCCGATGTTCACCGCGAGTTGCGGCCGCACCAGCACGATCGCGGGTCCGCCGGAAATCAGCGGCCTCGTCTTGTCGGTTCCCGCACCCGTCATCGATCTCTGCTCACCCGGCCGGCCATCGGCCCGCGACCTTGTGCCCCCGACCCGGCCGCAAGGCAAGCAGCTTAGAAGCCCGCGAGATAGACCGAGTAGCAGATCAGACCGGCTCCGAGCAGGAAGAAGAACGGGTGCAGCTTGGGCCAGAACATCATCAGCGCCGCGACCGCCGGGATGATCGCGATCTGAACCACGCCTTCGGCAGCGATGCGGCCCAAGGTCAGCACGCCAGCGAAAAGCAACCCGCAACCGATGGGCGCGAGACCATTTTCCAGGGCCGTGTGCCAGCGCTTGCCGCGATGCTTGTGCCAGACCTGACCGACACCGAACACCAGCGCCGAAGACGGCAGGTAGAGCGCCAGACTGGCGACGATCGCCCCCGCGAGACCCGCCACTTTCCACCCGATCAGCGTGCCGAGCATCGATCCCGGACCGGGTGTCACCCGCGCGATGGCGAACAGATCGAGGAACTCGCGCGCCGTCACCCATTGCTCGACGTCGACGGTGTGGTGCTGCATCGGCGCATAGATCGATGTCGCTCCACCGAGGGCCGCGAGCGAAAGCGGAGCCATGATGATGATGATTTTCAGCAGAATGTCGAAGTTCATTCCGCATCCTCCGCAACGGCGGCGGCTTTCGGCGCGCTCAGGAACCAGGCGATCGCCACGCTGATCGGCGCCATCACGCACACCACGGGAATGAGCGGCAGCCGAAAGATTCCGACGGCCGCGAAGGTCGCGATCATCATGAGAAGCGGCGGCAGGCTCTTCACCGTGACCCGCGCGGAAACGATGCCCATGCGCAGCAGCATGCCGATGGCAGCCGCGGCAACCCCCACCATGGCGGCCTGGAAACCCGGCAATCCCAGCAATTGCTGATAAAAGACCGCCGCCAGGAGCACCGCGCAGAACGGACCCGTCAGCATGGCGAGCAGCGCGGTGCTGGCTCCCGCCAATCCCCGCAGCCGCTGGCCGACATAGATCGCCGTGTTGGTGGAATTGACGCCCGGCATCACCTGCGTGAGCGCGACGCCCGACAAAAACTCCTCGTTGCTCATCCACTTGCGGACGTCGACGACCTCGCGGTGGATCCAGGGCACGAGCCCGCCGCCGAAACTGAACAGCCCCACCTCGAAGAAAACCCGGTAGAGCGACAGGAGAGAAACGCGGCTCGGGACTGTTTCCACGGGGGTCTTCCCTCTTGTTGTTGGCGATGCCCGGTCATTATCGCGCGCGGCTGCGCGTTCGTCACGTCCGGGCATCGGCGAACCTGCACCAAAGGCGACTTTGCCCGCTTGCCATGCCAATGCTATAGGGGCGCTCGAACCCGCCCGAAGGCCCGCTTCTCTCCACCACGAGGTCAGTCTGATGAACAAGATCAAGGTCGCCAATCCGGTCGTCGAAATGGACGGCGACGAAATGACCCGGATCATCTGGCACTTCATCAAGGAGAAGCTGATCCACCCGTATCTCGACATCGATCTGAAATATTACGATCTGTCCGTCGAGAAGCGTGACGAGACCCGCGACCAGATCACGATCGACTCGGCCGAAGCGACCAAGAAATACGGCGTCGCCGTCAAGTGCGCGACGATCACCCCCGACGAGCAGCGCGACGAGGAGTTCAAGCTCAAGGACATGTGGAAGTCGCCCAACGGCACGATCCGCAACATTCTCGGCGGCGTGATCTTCCGCGAACCGATCATCTGCAAGAACGTGCCGCGCCTGGTGCCCGGCTGGACCCAGCCCTTCGTCATCGGCCGTCATGCCTATGGCGATCAGTATCGCGCCACCGATTTCAAGGTTCCGGGCAAGGGCCGCCTGACGATCAAGTTCGAGGGCGACGACGGCACCGTCATCGAGAAGGAAGTCTTCAAGTTCCCGGCGGCAGGCGTCGCCATGTCGATGTACAACCTCGACGAGTCGATCCGCGACTTCGCCCGCGCCTCGTTCAACTACGGCCTGGCGCGCAGGTATCCGGTCTATCTCTCGACCAAGAACACGATCCTCAAGGCCTATGACGGCCGCTTCAAGGACCTGTTCCAGGAAGTCTTCGACGCGGATTTCAAGTCCAAGTTCCAGTCGCTCGGCCTCACCTACGAGCACCGCCTGATCGACGACATGGTCGCGTCCTGCCTGAAATGGTCCGGCGGCTACGTCTGGGCCTGCAAGAACTACGACGGCGACGTCCAGTCCGACACCGCCGCCCAGGGCTTCGGCTCGCTCGGCCTGATGACCTCGGTGCTGATGACGCCGGACGGCCAGACCGTCGAGGCCGAAGCTGCGCATGGCACTGTGACGCGTCACTACCGCGAGCACCAGAAGGGCAAGGAGACGTCGACCAACTCCATGGCCTCGATCTTTGCCTGGACCCGTGGCCTGGCCCATCGCGCCAAGCTGGATGGAAACGACGAACTGGCCAAGTTCTCCGCGACGCTCGAGAAGGTCTGCATCGACACCGTCGAGGCCGGCTTCATGACCAAGGATCTGGCCTTGCTGGTCGGCGCCGAGCAGAAGTGGCTTTCGACCACGGGCTTCCTCGACAAGATCGACGAGAACCTCAAAAAGGCCATGGCCTGACCCTTCGGCTCCGCGTCTCGTCTTCAAAGGGCGCCTTCGGGCGCCCTTTTTCGTGAACGGCATCGAGCGCTCGGGTCCGAACCTGACAAGAAACCGAATCGACGCGCAGGCGATCACGCAGGCGTGATCAGAGGAAAGAATACCCCGTTTGCTTGGAAATGCTCATCTTTTAAGCGGCTTGATAAGAACAAAGGCCCGGTTTGCAGCGCTCATGCGCAGAACATGATGCCAAGGCGTCACGCTGCTCCAGAGATGGAACCAGATCGTGCGCCGTCATTGTGCCGTCGCGTGAGCCTCGCTATAAGGGCCTCGAAATGGGTCAGGGAGTCTTCTGACATGGCGACGGCTGACATGATTGACGACGGTTACAAGCCGTCTGAAGATGAGACCTTCATGAGTGAGCGGCAGCGCGATTATTTTCGCCGCAAGCTGATGGGCTGGAAGGACGAAATCCTGCGCGAGAGCCGCGAAACGCTGGCCGCCCTGCAGAGCGAGAACGAGAATCACCCCGACCTCGCCGACCGAGCCTCCTCCGAAACGGATCGGGCCATCGAGCTTCGCGCCCGAGATCGCCAACGAAAGCTGATCGCCAAGATCGACGCCGCCCTGTCGCGGATCGACGATGGCACCTACGGGTATTGCGAGGAGACCGGCGAGCCGATCGCGCTCAAACGCCTCGACGCCCGTCCCATCGCCACCTTGTCGGTCGAGGCTCAGGAACGCCACGAGCGCCGCGAACGGGTCTACCGGGACGATTGATCGGCTCGAGCCGGCAAGCCGATCAAGCAGAAAGCATAAAAAAACGCAGCCCCTCGGCTGCGTTTTTTCGTGTCGGCGCGTTTGGGATCAGCTCCGGTTCGGCGGATCGACTGGCCGCCCCAGAAGCTTGGCCATTTCTTCTTCCAGCGAATCGATGTTGACCGTGGCGCGCGGCGGCGGCTCGGCCGACAATTGGCGCGGCGGCGGCGTTGGCGGTGAGTCCGGCGGAGGCGGCGGAGCCTGCTGCGGTTCGGCCGGAGGAGTCGGCGGAGCCTGACGCAGCGGCGGAGCCGGCCGT
>JAQGJH010000053.1 GCA_028290705.1 Hyphomicrobiales bacterium | reverse complement strand
CAAGTGGAACGGTTGTGCAGGATCACGCGCAACTCCGCTCGACACTGTTGACGGGCAATATACCTTCAAAATCCCCGGCATCATGAACGTATCGTGCCCACAAGAGCTGACCCCGCTTTCAAGTGATCGAGCCGCCTTGGTCAAATCGATTAAAAGCTTGGCTGTTGCTGATGAAACCTATCTGCCGTCTGGCTTGGTGTGGGGATGGCGCACCCTCTCGCCTGGTGAGCCGTTCGACGACGCCGCCGACGCCTCGCGGGTCACCAATCGCTATCTCATCCTGATGACTGACGGCGTGAACACGCTTTCACCAAATTATCCGACGCACAATGGCACCAACCGGACATTGGCCGACAAGATCACAGCCGACCTGTGCCGAAATGCGAAGGCCAGTGGCATCACCATCTACTCCATCGCCTTTGAGGTCACCGACTTGGCTGCCAAATCGATGCTGCAAACCTGCGCCTCTGGACCCGATAGGTTCTTCGACGCAGCGAATGCAGACCAACTCTCGGGCACTTTCAAGTCCATCGCGAGCCAACTGCTGGCGTTGCGCATAACCAAGTGATCATCGCTTCGAAGGTGATTTTGCGCCCCGCGCGCGTGAGTTCCATCTCGTGGACAACGAGATCAGACGCTTATATCTGCATATCAAGGGCGTTAGCGGCTCTATTTTCCTACTTCGTTTCATTGAGTTGCGGTGAGTGCGCAAGCCATTACTCTGCCCGTTGCAGCACTTGACGGAGATGCAGAACACTCGATGGAGACCACAGCTGTCCCGTAAACGATCGAACCTTTTGGCGGTTTAGGTGGCGAGCTATTCCATTCAAGCTCTCTACACCTGCCGCACTCGCCTCCCGGAGGTGCCAGCGAACGGTCTTCGAAAACTCGCGATAGTTTTGGCGCCGCGTTATGCTGCTAACCTCAGTGGGGAAGGCTCCTTCCTGCGACGCCTCAGCGCGTCGTACCCTTTCCGAGAGCCGTTTCGCCGCCAGAGCTGTCCAGAAGCCCATTCGAGGTGCAGGGAGGCCGGCAGCCACCAGCGCCAATGCTAAAATTCGGTACGATCCGGCGCCCGACTGCAAACGCACTGTGAGCTCGGGAACGAGCTGCTTCGCGCGTGCGTCAGCCTTTGCTGTACGGACATAAGCCCACCGGTTTGCGAGCTGTCGAGCGCGCTGACGGTTTGACTTTGCTTTCGACGCGCCGCTTTCTGCGTTCATCCGAACCTCCTTCAACCGACTGCGAACGTGTGTCATTCTCGATGTAATATACACAAATCGCGGCGGAGACTTTATCTTGAATTGCCCTCGCCTCGAGCCGCCTCCCAGCCCGGCCTCAGCCGAGCGACTAAAAGTTGAAGGCGCCTGACACATATGCTTCCGCGCCGAAAAAACCTTCGCCACATGTTGATGCAGAATCCTGAGAACCTTCGCGCATCGTCAGCCAAATCCGCGTCGCCGCGAGCGGCTGCCGTCCACATGCTCGATCCTGCGGCGCGCCCATTGAACGAAATCATCTGTGCAGGCCGGGATCGCCCTTACATGTGCGCGCCAAGCGTCATGCACCGCCCACGACATGCGGTTTACGCCCTCAAGACTGATGACGTCGAGCTTCTCAAAGTCGACAGCAACTTCGGCGAAAAAGCGATAAGGCTTCGGCGCGATGTCGTGCTGCGCGGCGGACCTTTTTTTGCTGCAACGCACCGGCGCGTATTACCACACCTATCCTTGTTGGTCCGGTGTCGTTAGCCGCTTTGACGAGGATGCAAAGGCGTGCGCTGCGCACCGCTCCTGTTGCACGATGCTTGCGACGGCCGTGAATGCTGTTAGCCTGACGGTAAAATAAGATACCTGGGGGAGACGATGGACCGTCGCAACATCCTTAAATCTGCATTTGCCGCGCTTGCCACTTGGGGCTGCAATCGGATGGCTTTCGCGCAAGCGGCCTACCCTAACAAGCCGCTACGCCTCATCGTGCCTTTTGCCGCCGGCGGAGTTAGCGATGCCATCGCCCGGCCCTGGGCAGAGAAGGTCAAGTCAACGCTCGGCTCAGTAATCATCGAAAATCGCGGTGGCGCGGGCGGCGCTGTGGGCGCAGCAGCCGTGGCGAATGCAGAACCGGATGGATACACGATCCTTTACGGCTCCAACGGAACGCACGTCGTCACTCCCATCGCATCCACACACCCGACTTATGATCCGGTGCGCAGCTTCGAGCCCATTACCGTTATTTCGGTGGGAGGGGTTTGTGTGGCTGTCCACCCATCTCATCCCGCAAAAACCCTTCAAGACTTCGTCGATTACGCGCGGCAGAATCCCGGAAAGATCTCCTACGCCACGGCCGGGGTGGGATCTGCGGTGCATATGGCGGCCGAGCTTTTGCAATCGCTGACAAGCACCAAAATGGTCCATGTGCCTTATCGCGGCGGAGGTCCCGCACTGACCGATCTCGTGAGCGGGCAGATACCGGTTGGGTTCATTGCGATGAGCGGGCAGGTTCTCGAGCTCGAAAAGGCCGGCAAGATCCGCCTTCTCGCGCTGACGACGGAGAGTCGCTCGCTCGTGGCGCCGAACCTGCCCACCGCCGAAGAGGCCGGAGTGCCGGGCTGCGTCGTACTGAACTTCGCAGCCCTGTATGCCCCCGCGCGAACTCCGCGCAGTATCGTGAACAAGATCTCGACAGCGACGCGCGAAGCCATGGCGGACCCGTCTTTCGTCAAGCTTTTGATCGACTCAGGCTTCGAGCCTTACAAGGATCCATCGCCGGAAGCGGCTCAGAAGTTTCTTTCCGACGAACTCGCACGCTGGCGGCCGGTGATCGAGTCGCTTGGCCTGAAGCTCGGCTGACGCTTCTTGTTTATCGGGAAGGTGTTCGCCTCGATTGATAGCAAAGATATGAACGGGTGAGTCATGGATTCGAGTGCTCAGCGGGACGGACAGACTATTACGAACGGCGCGGAGAGCATGCTCGCCACCCTTCTGGCGGGGGGCGTCGACGTCTGTTTTGCAAATCCGGGAACATCCGAAATTCATTTCGTCGCCGCACTCGATCGTTTCGAGGGAATGCGATGCCTTCTGGGACTGCACGAAAGCGTCGTAGTCGGCTGCGCCGATGGCTACGGGCGCATGGCTGGCCGTCCCGCCGCGACCATGTTGCATCTGGGCCCCGGTCTCGCGAATGGACTTTCCAACCTGCACAATGCGCGGCGCGCTGGCACTGGCATCGTCAATCTCGTGGGCGAACATGCGACCACCCATCTGCATCTGGATGCGCCACTGAACTCTGACATCCGAGCCATCGCCGCCCCATTCACGCAATGGTCGAAGACCGCCGCCGACGCGAGCAGTCTGGCGCAAGACACAGCAGAGGCCATGGCGGCGGCGCGCTCGTTGGGAGGGCAGATCGCAACCCTCATCGTTCCGGCCGACGCTGCATGGGGCCCCGCACATCGGGGCGGCGCGCCGCTGAAATCGATCCCCCTCGACGGCGTCCAGGAAACGGCCGTTGACCACGCGGCGCGCGTTCTCCGGTCTGGCGAGCCCACGGCCATCCTATTAACGGGGGGCGCCTTGCGCGATGAGCCGCTGCGGCTCGCCAGTCGCATCGCAAAGAAGACTGGCGCAAAGCTATTCGCCCAGGCCTTCAACGCCCGCATGGAGCGCGGCGCCGGACGGCCGCCCATCGAGAGCCTGCCGTTCGTGGCTGCGTCCGCAATGACGGTGTTGGCCCCTTACCGCCACCTGATCCTCGTCGGCTCAAAAGCTCCCGTTGCATTCTTCGCCCACCCCGGCCGCCCAAGCGTCCTGACGCATCCCCATTGCGAGATCCACGTGCTGGCGACGCCGCGGGAGGACGGCCCGGAGGCGCTGTCTGCGCTGGCTGGCGCACTGAACGCAGGCGGATCAGTCGACATCACACCACGCGTGGCGCTGCGGTCCCCCCGCGGGACCATCACGCCGCAATCACTGGGCGAAGCCATCGCGGCCGCCATCCCCGAAAATGCGATCGTTGTCGACGAGTCGCTGACTTCCGGGAGAAGCCTCCTGGCGCTGACGGCCCATGCAGCTCCGCACGATCTGCTCCAAAATCTCGGCGGATCGATCGGTGTCGGCCTTTCACTCGCCACAGGCGCCGCCATCGCATGTCCTGACCGGAAGGTTCTCTGCCTCGAGAGCGACGGCAGTGGGCTTTATGCGCCGCAGGCCTTGTGGACGCAGGCACGCGAGTCCCTGAATGTCACGACCCTTATTTTTTCTAATCGCGCTTACGCAGTGCTGAAGCACGAACTTCACAACATGGGCGTGAACAATGCCGCGCGGGCGTCGGCTGTTCTCGAACTCGACCGTCCGCCCATCGACTGGGTCGGCCTCGCTCGCTCTTTCGGCGTTCCCGCTGAGCGAGTAGAGACCATCGAGGACGTGCATGCAGCGCTCATCAGGGCTATGCACACTGACGGACCAGCGCTCATTGAAGCGCTGTTCTAGATCAACATTGACTGTCTCGATTGCTTGAGCAAACATCTGCCGGCCTATCATGAGGTGATGGACGTCTGGCGAATGTGGCGGCTCGCTGGCCACGGCCCGCCTCGAGGAATGTCGCGCAAAGGCTGTGCGGGCTTCCTGGGCGCGAGCAAGATCAAGCTATGGCGCCGAGCTGACGATGCCGAGCGCGACGCATTGGCACGACTCTTGTTAGCTTTCAGTAATCCAAGTCGGCATCGACCCCTTCAGCGGAAATCGGTGACGTCGACACCACGGCCCGTGATGCGAGGACTTTCTATGACCAATCGCCACATGCATCTCGGCCTCTATGCGGTTGGCACCGGAAATCACATTGCCGGGTGGCGCCATCCCGATGCGACGACGACGAGCGAGGATCTCGAAGTCTTCAAGACGATTGCCGCGTCGGCTGAGCGCGGGAAACTCGATTTCTTTTTCGTCGGCGACAATCTTGCCGTTCAGTTCGAAGGGCATCCGGGACAGATGTTGCGCTTCGAGCCGACGACACTTCTTGCCGCCTTGGCAGCGGTCACAACGAAAATTGGCCTTGTCGGCACGGCATCCACGACTTTTTCCGCGCCGTTCTCTGTCGCGCGCACATTTGCCTCACTCGATCATTTGAGCCACGGGCGCGCCGGCTGGAATGTCGTGACAACCACAACCAACGAAGCCGCCATGA
>JAQGJH010000037.1 GCA_028290705.1 Hyphomicrobiales bacterium | reverse complement strand
TCGGACGTCCGGTCTCCCGGACCCTTGCTCCGGCCTTCGCTGCGAGGCTTCGAGAACGGCTTGCCGGCTCCCGCGCCCTTGGTGAAGGTCCGCTCGGCGCCGCCTTCGGCCGGTCCTTCGCGGAATGGCTTGCGCGGACGTTCGCCACGGCTGTCGGGCCGCGGCCCCGGTCCCTTGGCGTTGCGGCCCGTGCGGGGACGTTCGCCGGATGTCGCGCGCGGCGAGCGTGCGTCGTCGCTCGGACGCTCCTTGGCGAAGCGCCGGCCGTTGCGGGTCTCGCTGCGATCCTTCTTCAATTTCGGAGCGACGATCCGCTCCACCGACACGGCGCGCCCCTTTCTGTCGGCGGTTTCGGCGCGTTCGATGCGGCGGCGCGGCGCACTGGCCTCGGTCTCGCGCGCGGCGCGCAGAACCGACACGTGCCTGCGCGGGCCGGGCCTTGGGCGGTCGAGCCGCGGTCGCTCTTCGGCCTCGGGCGCGGGCTTGCCGCGCATCGGCTTGCGCGGCCGCTCGTCCTCGTCGACCACGCGCGCCATGTCGCTGCGCGACACGACCGGGCTGTCGAAATCGGCTCCGGCCTGCTCGGCCAGCGCCGGTCCGATCTGGTCGGCGATGATGCGGGTCTTGACTTCCTCGACCGCGCCTTCTTCCAGCTCGCCGAGCTGGAAAGGCCCGTAGGAGAGGCGGATCAGGCGATTGACCGCGAGCCCCAGATGTTCGAGCACGCGCTTGATCTCGCGGTTCTTGCCCTCGCGCAGACCCATGGTCAGCCAGACGTTGGCGCCCTGCACGCGATCGAGATGCGCCTCGATGCCTGCGTAATCGACGCCCTCGATCGTGATGCCCTTGCGCAAATCGTCGAGCTGCGCCTGGTCGGTCACGCCATTGGCGCGCACGCGGTAGCGGCGCAGCCAGCCGGTCGAGGGCAACTCCAGCACGCGCGCGAGGCCGCCGTCATTGGTCAGCAGCAGCAGGCCTTCGGTGTTGATGTCGAGCCGCCCGATGCTGATCACGCGCGGAAGATCCGGCGGCAGCGAATCGAACACGGTCGGGCGGCCTTCCGGATCGTGATCGGTCGTCACGAGGCCCTTCGGCTTGTTGTAAAGGAACAGCCGCGTCCGCTCCCGCGCGCCCAGAGGCTTGCCGTCGACCGTGATGCGATCCGCCATCGTGACGTTGACGGCCGGCGTCGTCAGCACCTCGCCATTGACGGCGACGCGACCTTCCGCGATCCAGGCCTCGGCGTCGCGGCGCGAGCACAGGCCGACGCGCGCCATCGTCTTGGCGATGCGCTCGCCCTCGAAGGCGCTGGGCGCGCTCTGGGGGTCGGCCTGCACCACGCGGCGCGGCTTGTCGAAGCGCTTGGCGGGCGGACCTTTCGGCGGTCCCTTGGAAAAGCTGCGCGGCGCATCGGCGCTTCGGTCTCGGCCACCGCCAAAACCCTCGCGCTCCGGCCGGGCGCGGACGGGCCGCTCGCCCTCGGGAGCCTTACGGAAGGGCTTCTTGAACGGCTTGTCGCCCGGCGGTCCGGAAAAGCTCTTGCCCTTCGGCCCGCTTGAACGCGCGCCTTTGCCGCCATCCGCGGCCCTGCCGCCGGCCGGTCCGGTTCCACGGGCGCCGCGATGCGGCCCTTTTGCGCCACCCGGCTTGCGCGCGCGGGGGCCTTTGTGATTGCTGTTGTCGCTCATGCGCCCTGATAGCAGAGTGTGACCATGAAAGTCGATCAGCCTCGATGAACCCCGTGCCGGAAGATCCGATGAGCCGCGCCTTCGCCTGCGCGCGACGCGCGGCCGAAGCGGGCGAGGTGCCGGTCGGGGCCGTGGTGGTGCACGACGGCCGGGTCGTGGCGGAGGCCGGCAACCGCACGCTCCGGGACCGGGATCCCACGGCGCATGCAGAAGTTCTTGCCATCCGCGAGGCTGCTCGCGTGCTCGGGTCCGAACGGCTGATCGGGTGCGATCTCTACGTGACGCTGGAGCCCTGCTGCATGTGCGCGGGGGCGATTTCGTTTGCGCGCCTGCGCCGTGTCTATTTCGCCGCGCCCGACCCGAAGGGCGGGGCGGTGGAGCACGGGCCGCGCTTCTTCGCGCAGCCGACCTGCCACCATGCACCCGACGTCTACGGCGGCATTCGCGAGAGCGAGGCGGCGGAGCTGCTGCGCGGCTTCTTCAAAGAGCGCCGCTGAAACTCACGCCACGTTCGAAGGCCGGTAGGCGGTGTCGAGCGTGATCGAGCCGCCGACCGCGCGCGACACGCAGACGCAGATCTTTTCGTCGTGCTCCTTTTCATGCGTGCCGAGGAACACGTCGCGATGGTCGATGCGCCCTTCGACGCCCAGCACGTCGAGGACGCACAAGCCGCATTCGCCACGTCGGCAGTCCGACAGGACGGCCACGCCCGCCGCTTCCAGCGTGTCGAGGATGGTGCGGTCCACCGGAACGTCGAGGTCGACGCCGAGGCGCGGGATCTTCACCCGGAAAGGCTCCGGCGCGAACAGTCCGCCGGTCGCGAACGTCTCGAAGCGAAGATCCGCCTGCGGCCGTCCGGCTTTCGCCCATTCGCTGCGCGCGGCGTCGAGCAGCCGCAACGGCCCGCAGAGATAGAGCTGCCCGCCGGGGGGCAGTGCGGCGATTTCCTGCGGGAGATCGAGCCGCTGCATCTCGTCCGAGATGCGCGTGTCGATGCGGTCTCCGAATTGCGCCTGAAGGTGATCGAGGAAAGCCGCGTCGCATCGGCTCTTGCAGGCATAGATCATGCGCCAGTTCGCACCGGCGCGATCGAGCGCCGCCGCCATGGAGATCATCGGGGTGATGCCGATGCCGCCCGCAACCAGCAGATATTCGGGACGGCCATATTCGAGCGCGAAGAGGTTGTGAGGCTCGGTGACGGAGAGCCGCGCGCCGACCGGCAGAGACCACATGTAGCGAGACCCGCCGCGACTGTCGTCGTGGCGTTTAACGGCAATGCGATAGGCGGAACCGTCACCCGTGCCCACGAGCGAATAGGAGCGGTGGTCGGGCCGCCCGTCGACGACGACGGCGACGTTCAGATGGCTGCCGGGCGCATAGGGTTTTGCGCCGGCTGCGGGCACGAGCGTGAATTCGCGGATGGTGGGCGCGACGTCGCGGATGGCCTCGACGGTCGCCTCGCTCCAGGTCAATGCGTAACGCATCTCACGTCCTCCTCAGCGCCGACCGCGCCGGATCAGGGAAGATCCGGCGACGAGATCCAGCGTCGACTGGTTTTCGAGTGCGAGCTGCAGATTGCGGCGCGCCAGCCGGGCGTGTTCGCGCATGATCGCATCGGCGCGCTCGCCCTCGCGGCTCTCGATGGCCTCGACGACGCAGCGATGCTGATCCTGCGCCACCACCAGAATGGTGCGCGCCTGCGGCAACGACGATTGCGCGATGACGAAGCCCGATGGCGAGGCGAAGGGCAGGGCGCCGGCGCGCTCCGCCTGGCGGATCATCACCGGACTGCCGGAAAGCTCGTGCAGCAGAGCATGAAATCGCGCATTGAGCCGCACGTAATCGGAAAAATGGTCGAGCGTCAGATCGTGCGGCTCGATCAGCTCGTCGATCTCGGCGAGGCAATCCCGGATGGCGGCCAGCGCCGAGCGCGAGACGCCCCGCTCGGCCGCCGCGCGCGCCACCAGCCCCTCCATGGCGCCCCGCACTTCTATTGCGTCGAAAATGTCCGCTTCCGTGAAGGCTTTCACCGCGAAGCCGCCCGAGGGAATGGCCTCGATCAGGCCTTCTTCCTCGAGCCGCACAAGAGCCATGCGCACCGGCGTGCGCGACACGCCCGTGCGCTCGACCATCGAGAGTTCGGAAATACGCTCCCCCGGGCGCAGCGCGCCCGAGAGAATGAGGTCGCGCAGGCTGAGCAGCGCCTTGACGGTCTGCGAAACCGAACGGTCGGCATCATGCTCGCGCGTCATTCCGCCGCCTCGCGGCGTTTCGGAAGTTCAGCGTCGATCATGCTGTCGATCAGCCGACGCGCCCAAAGCGCGCCCGAGTCGATGTTGATGTTGTAGAAAACGCGGCCGGGATTGGCGTCGATGGCGCGCTGCTGCGCCTCGAGCACGATCTCGTCCTCGTGGAAAATACCCGTCACGCCCTCGCGCAATTGATGCGTAATCCGCTGCTCGCCGATCCTGTAGTTGCGGCAGAACGCCCAGAAGTAATGGCAGGTCGTCTCGGTCTCGGGCGTGATCGTGTTGAGCACGAAGCCGTTGACGCCCTGCGAGCGGTCGCCTTCCGGGGCGCCCGTGCCGGTCGGCGCGACGCCGACGTCGATCGCGATGGTGCAGGGCGCTTCGAAATTGATGATCTGCCAGCGATCGACGTTGCCGGGCTTGCCGAGCTGGCCGGCCCAGAACGGCGGCGGCGTGATGTCGCGCATCCAGCGCGTCACCGTCGCGGTCTTGTCGCTGAAGGTGGTCTGGAAGGGCGCTTCCGCGACCGAGCGGTCGCCGATGCTCGATCCATGCACAAACGTCTCGTGCGTGAGATCCATGAGATTGTCGAGGACGAGCCGGTAGTCGCATTTGACGTGGATGGTCTTGCCGTCGCCTGCCCAGGCGGGATCGTGGTTCCAGTGCAGGTCCGGCACGAGGGCCGGGTCGGCGAGCGCGGGATCGCCCATCCAAAGCCAGATGTAGCGATGTTTCTCGACGGCCGGATAGGAGCGCACGCAGGCCGAGGGATTGATCGTCTCCTGCGACGGCATGTGCGTGCAGCGGCCCTGCGAATTATACGCGAGCCCGTGATAGCCGCAGACGACCTCGTCGCCATCGAGGCGACCGAGGGACAGCGGCACGAGCCGATGCCAGCACGCATCCTCGAGCGCCGCCACCACGCCGTCGCGTCGGCGGTACATCACGATCTTCCTGTTGCAGATCGTGCGAGCCAAAAGCTCGTGCTTCACGTCCACGTCCCAGGCCGCCGCGTACCAGGCATTGAGCGGGAAGGAGGGGCGGTTCGGGTCGGCGAGCATCTGCCCGGCCGGATGATCCTGGCGCATGTTCATGGCGCGTCTCCTCAATGGTCTTGTATACAAGAAGAATACCGCTTGGGCCTCGCAGGTCAAGTCGCCGGGGATATTCGGCGTGCGGGGCGGGCAGGGCGGGATCGGGCGATATCCGGTCATCGCGCACCGTCATTGCGAGCGAAGCGAAGCAATCCATTGGCTCACCGGCAGGCTTTGCGCGCACTTGGTTGGATTGCCGCGTCGCTTCGCTCCTCGCAAAGACGGTCCTTTTTCGGCATGAAGGACGAGGCCTGGCCGGTCTTTCCTGCAAGGCAGCAAAAGCAACTCAATTGCATCCTGTATACAGCCTGCGTCACCAGCCCTCACCACAATCCGGCCCGGCTGCGGTACACTCGTCTCATGACATCTTCCCCGCCATCGTCTCCCACCATCGCCCTCGCGCTCGGCGCCGGCGGGGCGCGTGGTCTTGCCCATATCGCCGTCCTGGAGGCACTCGACGACCTCGGGCTGTCGCCGGTCGAAATCGCCGGCACGTCCATGGGTGCGATCCTGGGGGCGGCCTATGCGGCCGGCATGAGTGGCCGCGCCATCAGGGCCCACGTGCTGGGGCTGCTGCGAGACAGGGGCGACATCATGCAGAAGTTGCTCAAGGCGCGCGTCGGCCGCTTCACGGATCTGTTCAGCGGCGCCAATCCGATCCTGGTCGACGGCGAAGTCTTCCTCGATCTGTTCTGGCCCCGCATCGTGCCCGACAGGTTCGAGGAACTGAAGATTCCCTTCACCGCCGTGGCGACGGATTACGTCGGCCGCTGCGAGGCCGCGATGAATTCCGGCCCGCTCGCCCCGGCGGTCGCGGGCTCCATGGCGATCCCGGGGCTGATCAAGCCGGTGCTGGCGAACGGCCGCACCCTGGTGGATGGCGGCGCCGTCAATCCGCTGCCGTTCCGGGCGCTGGTCGGCCGCGCCGACGTGGTCATCGCGGTCGACGTCACGGGGGGGCCGGTGGCCGATCGCGCCGGACCGCCGACGCCGTTCGAGACCATGTTCGGTGCGGCGCAGATCATGCAGCACGCCATCACGGCCGAGATGCTCAAGGTCAGCCAGCCCGACATCCTGCTCGTGCCTCTGGTCAATGGATTTCGCGTGCTGGACTTCTTCAAGGCCGCGCAGATCCTCGCCGCTGCCGCGCCCATGCGCGACGAGATCAAGCGCCGCCTCGAAGGCGTCCTGGAGTCGCGCCAAAAAGCCGGCTGAACCATCGCCATTGACAAGCAGACGCCTATGTCGGAACGGAACCGCTCCGACCTGCCGGCGTGAGGACCTGTCCGTGAAACATCGTCTTGCGATTGCGCTCGCATCCCTGCTGGCCATGATGTCGTCCGCGCTCGCGGTCGAACCATTCCGCATCGGCCTCATCCTGCCGATGAGCGGGCCCTTCGCGGGCTCCATCGGCCGGCAGGTCGACAATGGATTGCGTCTCTATCTGCAGCGGCATGGCGACGTGGTGGCGGGGCGCAGGATCGAGATCGTGCTCCGCGACGACGCCGGCCAGGCGGACGCCACGCGCCGTCACGCGCAGGAACTCGTCACGTCCGGGCGCGTCGACCTGCTCGCGGGCTTCG
The DNA here is from genome assembly GCA_028290705.1 of Hyphomicrobiales bacterium. Classification (GTDB taxonomy): domain Bacteria; phylum Pseudomonadota; class Alphaproteobacteria; order Rhizobiales; family Beijerinckiaceae; genus Terripilifer. The sequence goes on along the minus strand of JAQGJH010000037.1, from coordinate 21,798 downwards.
GCCTGACGCCCACGGCGCTGGCGGCCGCACCCGTTGCGACCCGCGCCCAGACTCCCATGATCGTCATGGCTGCCGCAACCTCCATCATCACCGAACAATCGCCCTTCGTGCTCCGCACCTCCTTCACCATGGCGCAGAACGTCACGCCTCTGGCGCAATGGGCGGCGCGCAACGGCCTGCGCCGCGTTGTCACCCTGGTGTCGGATTACGGTCCCGGCCAGGATGCCGAAAAGGCCTTCGCCAAGGGCCTCACGGAAGCGGGCGGCTCGGTGCTGGGCAGCCTGCGCGCGCCGCTCGCAAGTCCGGCTTTCGGGCCCTATCTCCAGCGGGCCAAGGATCTCGCGCCCGACGCGGTGTTTCTCTTCGTGCCGAACGGCCAGGGGGCGGATCTCATGAAGAGCGTCGCCGAGCGCGGTTTCGCCGAAGCCGGCATCAAGGTCATCGCGACGGGTGACGTCGTCGACGATCTGACGCTGGACGACATGGGCGATCCGGTGCTGGGCATGATCACCTCGCATCACTATTCCGCCGCGCATGACTCGCCCGAGAACGAGGCCTATCGCGCCGCTTTCATCAAGGCCTATGGCGTGCGCCCGAACCTGATGGCGATCGGCGGCTATGACGGCATGCATCTGGTGTTCGAGGCTTTGCGCGCGACGGGCGGCAAGGCCTCTGGAGCCGCTCTCGTGGACGCCATGAAGGGCCGCGCCTGGACGAGCCCCCGTGGTCCGGTGAGCATCGATTCGGAAACGCGCGACATCGTCCAGAACGTCTACATCCGTCGCGTCGAGCGTCGTGACGGCGCCTTGTGGAACGTCGAGTTCGAGACGACGCCCAACGTGCGCGACCCTGGAAAAACGCCCGCGGCCGCACCCGTTCAGTGACTCGGAACGCTGCCGTCCAGCAGGCCGAGTTCGGACGCCATCACGGCAGCCTGCGTGGTGTTCGAGACACCGAGCTTCGTGCGCGCGCGGCTGAGATAGAAGTTCACGGTCTGCTCCGAAATCGCCAGCAGATGGGCGATCTGCTTGACGCGCTTGCCTTCCGCCGCGAGCCGGATGCAGGCCGTCTCGCGGCTGGTGAGAACGTCGGGGCGACCGAGGTCCGGGCGCACTTCCACGAGCTTCTGGTGCATGTAGATCGAGACGAGTTGCACGCAGGCCGAGAGGCTGAGCCGCCGGGTCGGCCATTCGTCTTCGGGCACGTCGAAATTGACGTACAGGATTCCGAAGCTTCGGCCCCGTCCAAGCGCCGCACACGACAGGCCCGTGCGGGTCAGGCCCATGGCGAGGCACGCCTGTACGTCCGGGTGCTCGTCGCCGAGCTCGCGCGACACCTCCAGCCAGTCCACCGGCAGCATCTCGCTGACGCTGCGATTGGCGACCTGATGACGTCGCAGCGACGCCGTCGTCCGAAAATGTCGTGAAAGGAGCGGGGAAAGGTGCTGCACCACCAATCCACCGGCCGGTCGGATTCCAGCCCGCGCCAGTAGGAAAATCCAACGAACTTCACCGGCTCGAAGCTCGAGATGCGCTGGATGAGTGCCGCAAGCTGTTCGCTGCTGCGAATTCGGCTCAGGGCCGCCACGGTCATGCGCAGGCCTTCGGCATCGTCGGCCACGAAGCTCATGTGCCGGTCCTCGTCATGCGCCCACAGGACTGACTCACATAGGCGCAGACGTCAGGCGCCGAGGCCGCGAGCGCCAAGGCCGCTTCGTCGAAATGCCGCGCGGCTTTGGGATGCGACTGTCGATGCGCCTGATCCATCGCGAACAGCGCCAGCCTGAACAGGCCGACGGTTCCCAGATCGGCGGCGTCGTCCGTTTCCTGCCTTCGAGCTTTCATGATCAAGCCTCCTTAGCTGTAACTTAGCTATGGCCGACCCGATTTGAGCACAAGTAAAGGATACTTGGTATCGCGATGCGGTGAAATATACGTATGGCTTATGGCATTGCGTTCATGGCTCTCCAGCCGATGTCGCGGCGGTAGAAGCCTTCGGGCCAATCGATGCGCGATATCGCCGCATAGGCCCGCTCGCGTGCTTCAGCGACATTGGCGCCAAGTGCCGTGATGTTGAGCACGCGCCCGCCATTCGCCACGAGATCGGCGCCGGCGCGTTTCGTTCCTGCATGAAAGACAAGAACGTCCGGGCCCGCAGCGGCTTTCTCGACGCCTCTGATCACGCTGCCTTTCTCGGGCGCTTCCGGATAGCCGCGCGCGGCATGCACGATCGTCAGCGCCGCCTGGGACGAAAGATGAACGGATCGCGCCTTTAATTGCCCGCGTGCACAATCAAGCAGCAGCGGCAGCAGATCGTCTTCGAGTCGCGGCAGCATCACCTGCGTCTCGGGATCGCCGAAACGCGCGTTGAACTCGATCAGCTTCGGGCCGTCGCGTCCGATCATCAACCCGGCGAACAGCACGCCCTTGTAGGGTGCGCCCCGCGCTTTCATGCCGCGCATGGTCGGCTCGATGATGTCGCGCATGACGCGCTCGTTCATCGCCTCCGTCATGATCGGCGCGGGCGAATAGGCGCCCATGCCGCCGGTGTTCGGCCCGGTGTCGCCGTCGCCGACGCGCTTGTGGTCCTGCGCCGATGCGAAAGCCACGGCGCGCTCACCGTCGCAGAGCGCGAAGAACGACGCTTCCTCGCCGTCCAGAAACTCCTCGATGACGATCTCGGCTCCCGCCGACCCGAACGCACCGGAAAAGATGGTCTCGACCGCCGCGCGCGCCTCGGCATCGCTCATGGCGACGATCACGCCCTTGCCGGCCGCCAGTCCATCGGCCTTGACCACGATGGGGGCGGGATGAGCGTCCAGATAGGCCAGGGCCGAAGCCTTGTCGGCGAAGCGCCCGTAGGCGGCGGTCGGAATGTCGAAATCCCGCGCCAGATCCTTGGTGAAGCCCTTCGATCCTTCGAGTTGCGCCGCCGCCTTGCTCGGGCCGAAGGCCGCGATGCCGGCCGATTCGAGATCGTCCACCAGGCCCGCGACCAGCGGGGCCTCCGGGCCCACGACCACGAATTCCACTTTCATGAGCCTGCAGAAATCCACCACGGCCGGATGATCGGCAACGTTCACCTCGACGCATTGCGCGATCTCGGCGATGCCGGGATTGCCGGGAGCGACGAACAGCGTGTCGAGGCGCGGGCTTCGGGCGAGCGCGCGGGCGAGGGCGTGTTCGCGGCCGCCCGAGCCGATGAGGAGGACGTTCATGGGGCCTCATGCGAAAATGAAGACAATCTCGGGCCCTTCTGTAGGCTTTGGGCTCCGGCAGTTCAACGTGGCTCCGCGCCCCCTCGCCACGACGGGGCGGATCGGGCATATCATGCGGGCATGACGACAGCCCGCCCTGCCTCCAATGCCGCCGAAGTCACCGTCACCGAACTCTCCGGGGCGCTGAAGCGCACGATCGAAGATCGTTTCGGCTACGTCCGCGTGCGCGGCGAGGTCTCGGGCTATCGCGGTCCGCATTCCTCCGGTCACGTTTATTTCTGCCTGAAAGATTCCGGCGCGCGAATCGACGCCGTCATGTGGAAAGGCACGTTCGCCAAGCTTCGCATTCGCCCCGAGGAAGGCATGGAGGTGATCGCCACCGGCAAGATCACCACCTATCCGGGAAAGTCCGCCTACCAGATCGTCGTCGATTCGATCGAGCCCGCGGGCGTCGGCGCCCTCATGGCGCTGCTGGAGGATCGCCGCCGGCGGCTCGCGGCCGAGGGCCTGTTCGATCCCAACCGCAAGCAGCTCATTCCCTATCTGCCAAAGGTCATCGGCGTCGTCACCTCGCCGACCGGCGCGGTGATTCGCGACATTCTGCACAGGATCGCCGACCGCTTTCCCCGGCAGGTCCTCGTCTGGCCGGTGCGCGTGCAGGGCGAAACCAGCGCGGCGGAAGTCGCCCGCGCCATCGAGGGCTTCAACGCCCTGCCGGAAGGCGGGCGAATCCCCAGGCCGGACGTCATCATCGTGGCGCGCGGCGGCGGCTCGCTGGAAGACCTGTGGGGCTTCAACGAGGAAGTCGTCGTCCGGGCGGCGGCCGAAAGCTTCATCCCGCTGATCTCGGCCGTCGGTCACGAGACCGACACGACGCTGATCGACTTCGCCTCCGACCTGCGCGCTCCGACGCCGACCGGCGCGGCGGAAATGTGCGTCCCCGTCCTGGCCGATCTGCTGAGCCAGACCGCCGCTCTCGTGTCGCGCCATCGCGGCGCGGCACGTCGCCTGCTCGACGTCCGCCGCAACGAGCTGCGCGGACTGGTTCGCGCCCTTCCAGGCGGCGACGCCGTGGTGGCGGTGCCCCGCCAGCGTCTCGACCGGGCGACGGAGCGGCTCGATCAACGCTTGCGCGCGAGGCTGCGCGACCAGCATCTGCGGTTGGGCCGGCTGGCGCAGCTTCTGGCGAAACATTCGCCGCAGGCCGAACTCGCGCGACGCCAGGGGCGGGCGGAAGCAGCCGGCAAAAGCCTGGACCGCCTTCGTCCCCAGCTCGTGGCCAGCCGCCGTGCGGATCTGGGCGTTCTGGGCTCGCGGCTGGATCGGGCCTTCGCCAGCATGGCCGGGCTCGAGAAACAGAAGGTGGCCGACCGGCTGAAGACCGTCGAACGGCTGCGGGAAAGGCTCGTGCGCGCCGCCGCCAGCGATCGCCGGCAGCGTGCCGAGCGATTGGCGGGCCTCGCCAAATTGTTGGGCTCACTCGGCTATCGCAACGTGCTGGCGCGCGGCTTCGCCCTCGTGCGCGACGCGGAAGGCCACCCTGTTCGCCTCGCCGGGGCCGTTTCTTCCGGAGCCTCGCTGGCCATCGAATTCGCCAATGGCACGATCGCCGCGACGGCCAACGGCGAGAGAACCCCGGATGCACCGCCGTCCGCTCCCGCCACGCCGCGCAAGCCCGCACTGAAGTCGACGGGCGGCAAGGCCGCCGATTCCCGCAAGAGCGCGCCGGCCGGGCAGGGGAGCCTGTTCTGACGGCCGTTGGCGCATCGCCACGGCTCCGTCTTTGTTCCAGATCGAAGCGCAGGCCCGAACGACTAGAATAAGAGAACATTCCGGGGAGCGAGTCTTCATGCGCATCGCCTTCTTGTCCGACATCCACGGCAACCGCGAGGCGCTCGACGCCTGCCTCGCCCATGCCGCGCGGGTCGGCGTCGATCGCTACGTCTTCCTGGGCGATCTCGTGGGCTATGGCGCCGATCCCGTCTATGTCGTCGACAAGGTCGCCGAAATGGCCGACGAAGGCGCGCTCGTGCTGCTCGGCAATCATGATGCGGCGGCGGTCTCGGGCGAGATCGGCGGCATGAACCAATATGCCGGCGAGGCGATCCGCTGGACCCACCAGGAACTCGACGACGCGCAACTCGAATTTCTCAGCCGCCTGAAGTCCTCGGCCACCGAGGACGACCGGCTCTACGTGCATTCCGAAGCCACGGCGCCCAACGCGTGGCATTACGTCACCAACGCGGCCGAGGCGGAACGCAGCCTGCGCGCCACCGACAAGCGGCTGACCTTCTGCGGCCACGTGCATCGGCCGCAGCTCTACCACATGACTGCGATGAAGCCCGCGGTCTACTTCAAGCCGCCGCCCGGCCAGCCGATCCCGCTCGTCGGCAATCGCAAATGGCTGGCCGTGCAGGGCGCCGTCGGTCAACCCCGGGACGAGAATCCCGCTGCGGCGTGGGGACTTTTCGACACGGACAAAGGCGAGTTCACCTACATGCGTGTCCCCTACGACATCGAGACTGCGGCCGGCAAGATCCACGCGGCGCGTTTGCCGCAGATCCTCGCGGCGCGGCTCTACATCGGACGATGACGCCATGGCGCGCCAGCAACTGCAGACCGGCTCGACACTCGACGGCTTCCTGATCGGCGAAAAGCTCCATGCCGGCGGCATGGCGACGCTGTGGCGCGTCACCAGGCCCGGCATCGACATTCCGATCGTCATGAAGGTTCCGACGATCCTGGACGGCGACGACGCCACGATCATCGTCGGCTTCGAGATGGAGATGATGATCCTCCCGCGTCTGTCGGGCGTGCATGTGCCGCGCTGCATCGCCGTCAAGGATTTCGCCCAGCAGCCTTACATCGTGATGGAATACATCCAGGGCCATTCGCTGCTGAAAACGCTCGACGAAGCGCCTCTGCCGCCGGACCGTGTCGCCGAGATCGGCGCAAAGGTCGCCGTGGCGCTGATCGATCTGCATCGCCAGAACGTCGTGCATCTCGATATCAAGCCGTCCAACATCATGATGCGCGACACCGGCGAGGCAGCGTTCATCGATTTCGGCCTGTCGCGGCATTTGTCGCTGCCCGATCTGCTCGAGGAAGAGTTTCGCGTGCCGATGGGCACCGGCCCCTACATCTCGCCCGAGCAGGTTCTGCACAATCGCTCGGACGTGCGTTCGGATATCTTTTCTCTGGGCGTGCTGCTCTATCATTTCGCCACCAGGGTCCGCCCCTGGGGACTGCCGAAGTCCAGCCGCGCGCTGCGCCGCAGGCTGTGGCGCGATCCGGTGCCGCCGCGCAAACTGCGTCCGGACATTCCGCCCTGGCTGCAGGAGGTGATCCTGCGCTGCCTCGAGCCCGATCCCACGCTGCGCTACCCCACGGCCGCACAACTGGCCTTCGATCTGCAGCATCCCGACGAAATCCGGCTCACCGAACGCGCGACGCGGATGGAGCGCGCCGGCTTCCTGCCGACGCTGCGGCGGCGCATGAAGGCGGCGGCGCTCGAATCGCATCCACGCGAGCCGGGCGAGCAAAGCACCGCAGCCGCCCCCATCGTCATGGCGGCGGTCGACCTCAGCGAGGGCATGGAGAGATTGTCGGCGGCGCTGCGCCTCGAGGTCGCGCGCGTGCTCGGCTCGACGCCGGGCGTGCGGCTCGCCTGCGTCAACGTCCTGCGCCAGAACCGCATCGCCATGAACTATCCGCGCGACGAGGAGGGCCGCAACATCCACATGCGGCGTCTGGTCGAGTTGAAGGAATGGGCGCGACCCCTGAAGCTCGATCAGGGCGCCGCGACCTTCCACGTCCTCGAAGCCGCCGATACGGCTGCGGCTCTGGTCGAATTCGCCACCGCCAATCACGTCGACCAGGTGCTCATCTGCGCCCGCGCCAGCTCCAATCTGCGCCGCTTCGTCGGCAGCGTGTCGTCGCAGGTCGTCGCCGAAGCACCCTGCACCGTGACGGTGGTGCGGCTCCCGCAAGGCGGCGAGACGTCCGCCGCCACGACCGAAATTGCCGCCGCGATCACGAGGACATGACCCGGCGGAGTGGCGTTTCGCCGCCATAAGGGTTATGCCTGTCAACGATCAGACCACATCGGGCACAGACGCCATGAACCGTTTCGAACGCAGGCCCCTTCCGGCAGGAGAGGCGCAGATCGAATATCTCGACGGAGACTTCCGTGTCCTTCGGCCCGGCTCGTTCGTGCGCTGCGCCGTGACGGGCGAACCCATCGCCATCGAGGATCTGCGCTATTGGGACGTCGACCGCCAGGAGGCCTATGTGTCTCCACAGGCCAAACTGAAGCGGCTCGGCATCATCCGCCCCTGAGCCGCGACGTCACGAAAGTCGCGATCGCGCCGGGATCGTCGAACGCGAGCGTGACCGGCAGCGCCACGATCCCCACCTGGGCGAGACGTGCAGGCAGGCGGCAGAAATCCTTCTCGGTCGTGACCATCAATTCGGACCCGCTGCCGCGCGCTTGCGTGGCGAGATCCGCAACGTCCTCGGGCGAGTAGGCATGGTGATCGGCGAACACGCGCCGGGCGTCCACGGTGGCGCCGCAGTCTTCCAGCGTCTGGAAGAATTTTTCCGGCCGTCCGATCCCCGCGAAGGCGAAGACGCGTTTGCCCCGCAGCCTCGCCATCACGATTGGGTCGGGTCTCAGCGCTGCGGTGAACACCGGGCAATCGGCCTCGCGCGCCATCTCGGCCACACGTTCGCCCGCCAGCCCCTTGCCGACGATCAGGATGGCGTCGACGGCTGTGCCCTGCACGGAAATCGGCGCGCGCAAAGGCCCGGCGGGAATGCACAATCCATTTCCCAATCCCGTCGCACCATCCACCACGGCGATGGCGAGCGTTTTGACGAGCGAAGGATTCTGCAATCCGTCATCCATCACGATCACGCTCGCACCGGCCTGCGCGGCGGCGCGCGCCCCGGCCACGCGGTCCACGCAGATGAAGGCCGGCGCCGCGCGGGCGAGAAGCAGCGGCTCATCGCCCACGAGCGCCGCATCGTGGCGCGCCAGATCGACCCGCAGCGGCACCGTGCTGGACAACGCCCCGCCATAGCCGCGCGACAGGAATGCCGGGCTTTCGCCGGCTCGCGTCAGCAGATCCGCGAGCGCCAGTGCGGCAGGCGTCTTGCCGGCTCCTCCGGCAACGAAATTGCCGACGCACAGAACTGGCGCGCCAATGGTCGTGCCGGGCTGCTTCATGCGCCGCGCCGCGACGGCGCCGTAGATCAGGCCGAAAGGCGTCAGCAGCCGCGCCACCAGGTCGGGCTCGTCCCGCCACCAGAAGGCGGGCGCGCGCATCAGCGGCTCTCCATGCGCATCTGCATGAAATAAGGTTCGAGCGCGCGCACGATGTGCAGCGATGCGCCGCCGAGCTTCTCCACAGCGTCGGATGCGGCGCGCGACGTGCGGCGCAGATGCGCCACGTCGGACAAGAGCAGCGCCAGCGCGCGCGCCAGGGTATCGGCGTCACCCACCTGCATCGCGCCATGCGCCGCATCGAGCGCGCGATAGACTTCGGAAAAATTGGCGACGTGCGGGCCGTGCAGGATGGCGCTGCCGAGTTTTGCCGGCTCGATCGGGTTCTGCCCGCCGCGACCGATCATCGACTTGCCGACGAAGACGACGCTGGAAAGCCGGTAGAACAGGCCGAGTTCGCCCATCGTGTCGGCGATGTAGAAGCCCGTGCGGCTCTCGGGCATGGCGCCCTGCGAGCGCAGCGCCGGCGCGACGCCCTGCGCCTGCGCCATGGCGCCAATCTCCGCACCGCGCTGCGCATGTCGCGGCGCCACGATGGTGAGCAGCGTCGGGAAACGCGACACGAGCTGCTTGTGCACCGCGAGCGCGACATCCTCCTCGCCCGCATGCGTCGAGGCCGCCACCCAGACCGGTCGCGGCCCGATCAATCCGGAGAGTTCGGCGAGCTTGCCGCTGTCCACCGGCGGCGCGCTGACGTCGAACTTGAGATTGCCCGACACCTGCACGCGTTGCGCGCCGAGCATCATCAGGCGCGCCGCATCGTCCTTCGTCTGCGCCAGGCAGAGGTCGATCCGCTGCAAGATGCCGGAGATGAAGCCCGGCAGTCTCTGCCAGCGCTGGAACGAGCGCTCCGACAGGCGCGCGTTGACGAGCACCAGCGGAATGCCCCGGTCGGTCACTTCGAAAATCAGGTTCGGCCAAAGTTCGGATTCCGCGATCATCACCAGATCGGGCTTCCAGTGATCGACGAAGCGCCGCATGAACTTCGGCACGTCGATGGGAATGTACTGGTGGATGGCGCCGCCGGGCATGCGCCCGGCCAGTACCTGTGCGGACGAAACCGTCCCGGTCGTGATCAGCACGTGGAACCCGCGGCTGCGCAGATGATCGACGAGCGGCAGCAGCGCCAGTCCCTCGCCGACGCTCGCGCCATGCAGCCAGGCGAGGCGGCCGGGAGGACGCGCCTGTCCGGGATGGCCCATGCGCTCGTTCATGCGCCGCACGTCTTCCTTGCCGCGCTGACGCCGCCAGGTCAGCAGCGCGGGGCCAAAGGGGCCGAGCAGTGCGGTTGCGCCGCGATAGGCCGAGAGCAGGGGAAGTTTCTCGATCATGCGGGCATCGCCTTCGCGCCCGGGTCTTTCGCCCCCACCAACGCGTAGGCGCGCGCATGGACCGCATCGAGGCCACGCTCGACGGCCTGCCGCGCGGCTTCGATCTCGGCGTCCCCTGCATCGCGCGCGACATGGATCGGATCGCCCAGAACCATCGCGCCGCGCGCGAAGGGCAAAGCGAGGCTGGCGCGGTCCCACGAGTCGAAGTCGACCCTGCGCCCGCTCACGACCGCGATCGGATAGATCGGCCGTCCCGACATGCGCGCCAGCGTGACGATGCCTGCTCCCGCGCGCCGCGAGACCTTCGGAATGTCGGCCGTGAGGACCATGGTCGAACCCTGTTCCAGCGCACGTAGCATTTCGCGCAGCGCCACCGCGCCGCCGCGTCTCTGCATTTTCGCAGGATCGCCGCCCGATCCCCGGATCGCCCGCACGCCGAGTCGACGGAGGATTTGCGCGTTGATTTCGCCATCACCGTGGCGCGAAATCAATGCGCTCACGTCGGCCCCTTTGGGCCAGGCGAAGTGAATCATGAAATGCTGGCCGTGCCACATCGCGGCGATCACCGGAAGCTCGCGGCCGATGCGCTGCGGAAAGTCCGCCGGCTCCACGACGAAGCGGGTCGTGGAGCGGACGAGTTGCAGATATCTGGTGGCCAGCGCCCCGATGGCGTTTTGCGCGAATCGCGAACGGCCGATTTTCTTCAGCATGCGGCCCTTCTGAACTCAGCGACGGCCGATCCGGCGTTACGCCGGATCGAGAAACCGATGCAGATGAACGACGAAATAGCGCATGTGGGCATTGTCCACAGTCGCCTGCGCCTTCGATTTCCACGCTGCATGCGCGGTCGCATAGTTGGGGAAGATTCCCACGATGTCGATCTTCGACGTGTCGCGGAACTCGGTCCCGTCGAGGCTATCGAGCTCGCCGCCGAAAACGAGGTGGAGCAATTGCTTGGATTCGCGCGTCGTCTTGTCGTTCATCGTCGTGCCGGTCTTTCGTTCGTCAGTGCGTCGGTTGCGGGTCAGGTGGTCTTGCACGTCAGGAGCGGCCGCTTCGCATCCTGGCCGTCAATTCGTCATGCAGGCGCGCCGGCGCCGCGGCAAGCACGCCATGTCGTGGAGATGGCCGATTATATCGTGGCGGGCGGCCTTCCAGATCGGTGAGCCGTCCCCCGGCCTCGTGAACGATCAGGTCGGCTGCCGCTATATCCCAATCGTGCGAATTGGTCGAGGCGAGCCCCACTTCGAGTTCGCCCGAACCCACGAGGGCCAGGCGATAGGCCAGCGAGGGAATGCGCGGCTGCGGCGACAGGCCGAAACCGCCCCGCGAGAGCAGTGCGATCAACGGAACCGGCCCGGCGACGCGGCCACCGGCCAGCGGCGCGACCGAGACGCGCGCCGGCGCGCCGTCGATCGTCGCGCCCTGGCCGGCCACGGCCGCATAGGTCCGGCGCAGCGCCGGCAGGTGCAGGACGCCCGCCACGGGCCTGCCGTCGACCACCAGCGCAATGGAAACTGCCCAGCGGGGATCCCCCGCCATGAAGGCCCGGGTGCCGTCGATCGGATCGACGATGAAGACGTCGCGTCGCTCGAGCCGCTCGGGCGTGTCGACGCTTTCTTCCGACAGCCATCCGGCCTCCGGGTGAAGCGCGCCGAGTTCCGCCTTCAGCAGGCGGTCGACGGCCTTGTCGGCCTCCGTCACGGGCGAGCCGCCTTCCTTGGATTCGACGGCCGCGCTGGTGCGCTGTCCCGGCCGATAGGCCGCCAGCGCCGTCTCGCCGGCGCGATAAGCCGCCGCCACCAGGGCAGGCAGCAAGGTCGCGGGTGTCCGGATCGAGCTCAATCGTCGGCCTCGCACGTGCGGTCCGGCTTTCGGTCGCGGCGACGCCGCGCAGATGTGACGCGCTCCGGCCGCCGGACAAGAACGGGAAGACCCAGATGTAAGGGGAGCGACGGCCCGGCGCAAGCTGAAGCGTTCTCGCGGCGCCAGGCGCTCGACAGTCGAACGATCATTCGATGCAGTAAATCGCCAGTTGAGCTTAGTAATCCTAGTTTAGAACTATAATAAATAAAGAACATACTTGTTGACCGGCTTTGCTTTGCCTTGTTACTCGACGAAGGCTCGTCAGGCAGGCGCCGGAATGCGCGCGTCCTCGAGGCGCGGATCCTGGCCGCCGACGGACCGAACACGAATGCACGAGCGATTCGCTCGGTCGAGCCGCGATCTGGCGCGACCCGACCGCTCCCGGACCATCATGGAGGATATGATTTTGACCCACGCGCGCGCGCTCAAGTCCCTGATCTCGGCTGCGGCCCTTCTGGGCATCGGCAGCCTTTCGGCCATGGCCCAGCAGGTCAATCTCTACACGGTGCGCGAGCCCGGCCTTGTGAAGCCGCTGGCCGAAGCCTTCACGGCCAAGAGCGGCATCAAGGTCAACACCGTCTTCCTGAAGGACGGTCTCGCCGAGCGCGTGGCGGCCGAGGGCGAGCGCTCCCCCGCCGACGTGCTGATGACGGTCGACATCGGCAATCTGGTGGACATCGTCGAGAAGGGCGTCGCCCAGCCGGTCAAGTCGGCCGCGCTGGAATCGGCGATCCCGGCTCAATTGCGCGATGCGTCGGGCCAGTGGTTCGCGGTGTCGCTGCGTGCGCGCCTCGTCTATGCCTCGAAGGAGCGCGTCAAGGACACGGCCATCACCTATGAGGACCTCGCCGATCCGAAGTGGAAGGGCAAGGTCTGCATCCGTTCGGGTCAGCACCAGTACAACATTGCCCTGATCGCCGCGCATATCGCCCATCACGGCGAGGCCGCCACCGAGACGTGGCTGAAGGGCGTGAAGGCCAATCTCGCCCGCAAGGCGGGCGGCGGCGACCGCGAGGTCGCGCGCGACATTCTCGGCGGCCTCTGCGACGTCGGCGTCGGCAATTCCTACTACGTCGGCCTCATGCGCTCGGGCGCGGGCGGTCCGGACCAGAAGAAGTGGGGCGACGCCATCAACGTCCTGCTGCCGAAGTTCAAGAACGGTGCCACGCACGTAAACGCGTCGGGCGTCGCCGTCGCCAAGCACGCGCCGAACCGCGACAATGCCGTCAAGTTCCTGGAATTCCTCGTCTCTGACGAGGGCCAGAAGATCTACTCGGAAGCCAATTTCGAATATCCCGTGAAGGCCGGCGCACAGGCTCATCCGATCGTCGCGGCGCTCGGCAAGCTCGAGCCGGACACGCTGTCGCTCTCGGAGATCGCCAAGCACCGCAAGGCTGCGAGCGTGCTGGTCGATCGCGTCGGCTTCGACAACTGAACGGACCGGCGGCCGGGAGTGCGGGCCTTTCTTGCGGAAAGGCTTGCCTCCCGGCAACGCTTCGGGCAAGTGCGCACGTTCACGCGTCGCCACGCTGATGCCAGATGCGAGCCGAAGCCGACTGATGTCCAGTCTCACCTCCGCCATCCTTTGGCCTTTCGCGCCCCGCCTCCGGCGGGGCGTTGGCGGTTGGCTGGCCGGCTCCTTCGTGGTGGCGGCCCTGGTGGCGGCGCCGATCGTCTCGCTGGCTCTGCTCGCCGCGCAGGGCTCCGGCGATCTCTGGCCGCATCTCGTGGCCTACATTCTCCCGCAGGCCTTCCGCGATACGCTGCTGCTGCTCGGCGGCGTCGGCATTCTCGTGGTGACGATCGGCGCATCGGCCGCATGGCTCGTCACGGCCTATGATTTTCCCGGCCGTCGCTGGCTCGAATGGGCGCTGCTGCTGCCGCTCGCCATGCCGACCTACATCATCGCCTACGCGTATCTGGATCTCCTCCATCCGATCGGCCCGGTGCAGAGCGGCCTGCGCGCGCTCCTCGGTTACGAGTCGCCGCGTGACCTGATCCTGCCCGACATCCGCTCGATGGGCGGCTGCATTCTGCTGTTCGGTTTCGTCCTCTACCCGTACGTCTATCTGTCGACGCGGGCGATGTTCCTGATGCAGATCGCCAGCCTGGTCGAAGTCGCCCGCACGTTGAGCGCGGGGCGCGCCGGCGTGTTCTTCCGGGTCGCCCTGCCGCTCGCGCGCCCGGCCATCGCGGTGGGCACGAGCCTGGCTTTGATGGAAGCGCTGAACGATGTCGGCGCGTCCGAATTCCTCGGCGTCCGCACGCTCACGGTGTCGATCTATTCGACATGGATCAACCGCTCCAACCTTCCCGGCGCGGCGCAGATCGCCCTCCTGATGCTGCTCGTCGTCGTGACGCTCATCATCATCGAGCGCTTCGCCCGTCGTCGCCAGCGCTATGCGGGCGCGGCGCAGCGACAGCGCAAGCTCACGCCGCAGCGACTCGGCGGCTGGCGCGGCGCGCTGGCGGTGGTGGCCTGCCTCGTGCCGGTTCTCATCGGCTTCGTGCTGCCCGCCCTCTATCTCGTGACGGAAGCCGCCAAACGCATCCGCTTTGCCGGGATCTCGCCCGAAATCGTCACCCAGACGATCACCACCGTGACGATCTCGGCCATCGCCACCGTGGTGGCGCTGCTGCTCGGGCTCGTCCTGGCGTTCACGGCGCGGCTCGCCCAGAGGGCCTTCTCCGCAATGCTTCTGCGCGTCGCGAGCCTCGGCTACGCGGTGCCAGGCACGGTGCTGGCGCTCGGCCTGCTGGCGCCGCTGACGGCCGTCGACGGATGGATCGACGACACGTCCCGCATGGTCTTCGGCGTCGGCACGGGGCTGCTGCTGTTCGGCTCGGGCGCGGCGCTGGTTTATGCCTATGCGGCACGCTTCCTGACCATTTCCACCGGCGGCATCGAGGCGGGGCTGGCGCGCATTTCGCCCTCGCTCGATCATGCCGGCCGCACGCTCGGAGCGTCCGCCCTCGGCGTGGTCACGCGCATCCAGCTTCCCCTCATCAGTCCGGCGCTGCTTTCCGCCGGGCTGCTGGTCTTCGTCGACTGCATGAAGGAACTGCCCGCCACCCTGCTGCTGCGGCCTCTCAACCTCGAGACGCTGGCCACGCATCTCTACGGCGAGGCGGCGCGCGGCACCTATGAGGACGGCTCGGTCGCGGCTCTCGCCATCGTTCTGTTCGGCCTCGTGCCGGTCGTGCTCCTGGCGCGTCTCGGCCAGCGTCGCATCGTCGCGCGGGGGCGCACCGCCGAACCGGTCGACAATGTGGCGAGCGATAGCTTAATCCTGGGGAGCGCCGCGCTCGACGCCGCGCCGGTTCCGGCCAGTGGACCGCAGGTGAACGGAAGCTACGTGAGCGGAACCGACCCACGCACATGAAAGCCAGTCTGCAGAAGCTGTTCTCGCCCGGCCCGGACGGCGCGATCGCGCGGGGCCGCTGCGCCGGCTTCATGCTGATCGAGAGCGTGCGTCAGGTCTATGGCCACCTCGTCGCCATCGACGACGTGTCGCTCGCCGTCGCGCCGGGTGAAATTCTCTGTCTGCTGGGCGCTTCGGGTTGCGGCAAGACCACGCTCCTGCGCCTCGCAGCGGGCGTCGAGGCGCCGACGTCGGGCCGCATCCTTCTGGACGGGCGAGAGGTCGCCGGGCCGTCGGTCTTCGTGCCCCCGGAAGAGCGCGGCGTCGGTCTTGTGTTCCAGGATTACGCGCTGTTTCCGCACATGAGCATCGTCGACAACGTCATGTTCGGCCTGCGCCACATGCGCAAGGCGGCGGCGCGCGAACTCGCCATCCGGGCGCTGGATCGCGTCGCCTTGGCCCGCTACGCCGACGACTTTCCGCACATGCTGTCGGGCGGCGAGCAGCAGCGCGTCGCGCTCGCCCGCGCGCTCGCGCCGCGTCCCAGCATCATCCTGATGGACGAACCCTTCTCCAATCTCGACCAGCGCCTGCGCGAAACCATCCGCGAGGAAACCATGACGCTGCTGCGCGAGGAGGGCATTTCCGCCGTCGTGGTCACGCATGATCCTGAGGAGGCGATGCACATCGCCGATCGAATCGCGCTTATGCGCGCCGGGCGCATCGTGCAATCCGGGACCGCCGAAGATCTCTACTTCCGGCCCGAAACCCTCTTCGCCGCGCGCTTCTTCTGCGACTTCAACGAGATCGAAGCCACGAGCCGCGACGGTGTCGTGGAGACGCCGCTCGGGAGCTTCCCCGCGCCCGCGGAAGTGCCCAATGGCCCGTGCCTCGTCTGCATTCGTCCGCAGGCGCTGCAGATCGCCGCCGACGGACACGGCAAGGCTGCCGAGGTCGTGGCCCGGCGCTTTCTCGGCCGCGTCGACCGCATCCGGATTCGCGTTCCGGGACTGCCGCGCGATCTGCATGCGCGCCTGCGGGATGCGCGTGCCTACAGACCAGGCCAGAAGGTCGGCCTGCAGGTCGATCCACGTGACGTCCTGACCTTTCCGACTGACAGTCCCAAGAGCTAATGTAAGATGAACGGATTGATTCGTATTACCTTGCGGAAGGGATTTTCAGAATGACGTTTTGCTCGACAGCGGTTTTTCGAAGCCTTGCAGCCCCCGTACTCGCGGCCTCGCTTCTGTCCGCCCCGCTGGCCCAGGCCGCCGACGTTGCGGGACCGGGCGCCGCACCCGGCGCGCCGGAAAGTGGCGTTCTCAGCGTCCCGGGCGACGACATCTTCGGTTTCACCTCGGCGACGGACGTCGGGTCGGTCGGCGACACCGGGATGGCGCTCGAAAATGACGGCCGCTTCGGCAAGCGCGACGGCCGCTATCGTGTGCTCACCCAGAAGCTGGAGTTCTCCCGCACCTTCGCGCCCAACTGGGCCGGCGCGGTGTCGATCTTCGGGGATGCACGCAGCATTCGCAACGTCGGCATCTTTCCGCTCGACCGCTCGGGCTACCAGTTCGACGGGCTGTCGTTCGAACTCCGGCACCGCTTGATCGAACGGAGCGCCACCCAGCCGTTCGCCCTCACGCTCGCGGTCGAGCCGCGCTGGGGCAGGGTGGACGGCGGCAGTGGCCTGCGCGCCGAATCGCTTGGAGTCGAAGGCAAGGTGCAGATCGACGCTGCGATCAACGAGCGGCTGTTCTGGGCCATGAATCTGAACCTTGCAACGGGCCGCCAGCAGGATCCGCTCGACCGCAGCCAATGGGCCGCCTCGTCTGGCAGCGCCATCTCGACCGCGCTCACCTACGCGCTGGTGGAGGACAAGGTCTACATGGGAGCGGAAGCACGCTGGCTGCAGGGCTGGGACCGCGCCTTCTTCGGTTCCCTGACCGGCCATGCGATCTACGTCGGCCCGACGCTGCTTGTGAAGCCGGCGGACAACATCGCGCTCAACGTCACGTTCCAGCCGCAGGTCGCCGGAAAAGCCACGGGCGTGCAGGGACGTCTCGATCTCGACAATTTCGAACGGTCGACGTTCCGGGCGAAGCTCGCGGTCGCGTTTTGAGGCGAGAAGCCCGCTAGCGAGTGATCGTCTCGCCCTCGGGGCGCGCGCCGGGCACGCGGATATAGGCGCGGTTCAGGCCGTCGATCTCGCCCATCAGCGGGTCGCCATAGGAGAATCCGCTGAGCGGCGCGATGCTGGAGCGGGGAGAGCCGCCGAACTCGATGCGGAGCCGTCCGCCGATCCGCACGCAGGCGTCGCTGCCTTCCACCGGCACGAAGCCTTCTCCGTAGCGAGCGCAGCGATTCGCCGCCTGCGGGTGCAGTTTGTCGCCCGCCGCGGGAGACTGCCGGCGGTCAGGCGCCTGCGCGGAAGCCGGCAGCGCGGACCCGAGGCAGACCGCCAGCGCGCCAGCACTCAACATCGACCTGCGCAGCGCGACCATGGGGCCGGAGGCGGCAACGTCGGCCGAGCGATGGTGGAACGAGTTTTTCATTCAAGCCTGCTGGGTTCGCGGCGCGACGGTCACCAGGATCGTCGTGGACGCTTCGTCTTTAAGACCTGCAAAATGGCAGCATCGTGAAACCCGAGAGAACGTAAACTCACAAATTATACGTGTTGTAACAATCGCTCAGCTGGCCCGCCAATCGCCCGCCACCGCCTGCACCAGCGCCAGCGCGGCGACCGCCGCCGTGTCGGCCCGCAGGATCCGTGGGCCGAGCGACAGGCGCGTCACGAGCGGCAGCCGCAGCAGCAACTCGCGTTCCTGCGGGTCGAACCCGCCCTCCGGCCCGATCAGCACAGCCAGCGGACCGGGCGGCATGTCGCGCAAGGCTGCAACCGGGTCGGCGATCGGCGCGTCCTCGTCGCAGAAGATGAGGCGGCGCTCTTTCGGCCAATCCTGCACGAGCCTGTCGAGCCGCGACGTTTCGCGGATGTCCGGGATGGTCAGCACGCCGCATTGCTCGGCGGCCTCGATGGCGTTGGCCCGCATGCGCTCGAGGTTGACCCGCGTCGCCTGCGTGCGGCGCGTCATCACCGGTGCGATCACTCCCGCACCCATCTCCACGGCCTTCTGGATCATGTAGTCCAGACGCGCGTGCTTGAGTGGCGCGAACAGATAATGGAGGTCTCCCGCCGGGGTCTGCTCGCGGCACGAAGCTCCCGCGTGCAGCACGATCAACTTTTTCGACAGTGCTTTCAGCCGCATGCGCCATTCGCCGTCGCGGCCGTTGAAGGCCAGCACGTCGGAGCCGTCCGCCAGGCGCAGAACGTTCAGGAGATAATTGGACTGGTCCTTGTCGAGCGCGACCTCCGCGTCCGCCGAAAGCGGCGCATCGAGGTAGAGGCGCGGCGCGCTGAAGTCATATCGTGGCAAGGGCTCGGTCCCGGTCTGGAGCGACGGGCCGATGACTACCGCAGCAGCGCCATGGGCGCCAGCCGCCTGGCGTCAGCTCAGGCCGCCCGCGATGGGATCGAGGAACAGCGTCGTGATGCGCGTGCCGATCGTCGTCACGCCAGCCACGATCATGACGGAGATCAGCCCGCCGATCATCGCATATTCGATGGCGGTCGCGCCGCTTTCGTCGGTCAGGAAAAACTTGATCATGGTCGGCATGGGAGCTCCTCGCGGCCGACCATCGCAGCAGGACCTGAAAGAGCCGTTAAACATTTCCGATTCATTCTGCATTCAATGGCTTAGCTGAAGTCGGGATTTGCTCTGCCGCGGGAGATTGTTTCTAGCCGCGCCCCGGCCTATGTAGGCCTCTCTCCGGTGCGCCACGGTTGCGCCGGTCGTGCAGACCAGGACTCCCAGAATGGCTCGTGACGTAACCGACCAGACGCCCGTTTCGTCGCGAGACGAGTTGGTGGCGTGGTTCGAGGCAGGGAGCAAGCCGCCCGAGACCTTTCGGATCGGCACCGAACACGAAAAGTTCGTCTTCCACACCGACTCTCTCCTGCCCGTGGCCTACGAGCGCGAAGGCGGGCGCGGCGGCATTCGTGCGTTGCTGGAAGGCATGGGCAGCCGGCTCGGCTGGGAAAACATCCAGGACGGCGAAGCCCTGATCGGGCTCTACGACCCGCAGGGCGGCGGCGCGATCTCGCTCGAACCGGGCGGGCAGTTCGAACTGTCTGGCGCGCCTCTGGAAAACCTGCACGAGACCCGGCTCGAACTGGAAGATCACCTCGCTCAGGCCAACAGCGTCGCGAGCCGGGACGGACTGGCGTTTCTGGGCCTCGGCATGAGCCCGCTCTGGACCCTGGCGCAAACGCCCGTCATGCCCAAGAGCCGCTACAAGATCATGACCCGCTACTTGCCCAAGGTCGGCACGCGCGGCCTCGACATGATGTACCGGACCTGCACCGTGCAGGTGAACCTGGACTTCGCGTCCGAAGCCGACATGGTCCGCAAACTGCAGGTCTCTCTGGCCCTGCAGCCGCTTGCCACCGCTCTGTTCGCCAATTCGCCTTTCACGGAAGGCAAGCCCAACGGCTTCCTGTCGGCGCGGTCCGAGATCTGGCGCGACACCGACAATCATCGCGCCGGCATGCTGCCCTTCGCCTTCGAGACGGGCATGGGCTTCGAGCGCTACGTCGATTACGCGCTCGGCGTGCCGATGTATTTCGTCAAGCGCGGCGAGGTCTATCACGACGTCGCCGGCGCCGACTTCCGCGATCTTCTGGCAGGCCGGCTCCCGCAGCTTCCCGGCGAGCGCGCCACCTTGTCCGACTGGGCCAATCACCTGTCGACGATTTTTCCGGAAGTCCGGCTGAAGCGATATCTTGAAATGCGCGGGGCCGACGTCGGCAACGTCGAGCATATGACGGCGCTTTCGGCGCTCTTCGTCGGATTGCTCTACGATCCGCAGGCTCTGGCGGCGGCGCACGATCTCGTCTCGCCCTGGACCGCCGAGCAACGCCAGACGCTGCGCGATGACGTCCCGCGCCTGGCGCTGCGGGCGGAGATCGACGGCCGCAGCCTGCGCGACATCGGCCGCGAGGTGCTGGATCTTGCCCGCGCGGGACTCGCACGCCGCAGGCGGCTCGACCCGCAGGGACGCGACGAAACCCGCCATCTCGCCATTCTGGACCGGCGGCTCGAGTCGGGTCGCACCGCGGCCGAGGATCTGCTGGATCTCTACGCCGGCCTATGGGGCGGCAAGGTCGAGCCGGTCTTTTCGGCCGAGCGTTTGTGAACCTGTCGAAAATGCGAGCAATTTGACGAAAGCTGTCGACGCTTCGCTTTCCAACTCTCCAAGAAACCCCTCCACAACGCTGGTTTTACTGGGGTTTAACCACCCTGGTTAGGGTCTTTCCAGCCGGCTCGGCGCGACATTGGCCTCGACGGGAGCAAGCCTCCCGGGCTCCGGGGTTGTTCGAATGTCCGCTCTCTTCGCGTCTCTTCCCGATGGTTTCACGGCCGCCGATCCGCGCGCCGACGGCGCCATTCGTCACATCGCCTTTCAGGAAGGCCGCGTGCTCATCGCCCGGCGGGTGCGCGGCGTCGCGATGCGGCTCGACATTCCGTGCTCGTCTTTCCGGGGTGTGGTGCTGTCGATGGACGGCGTGGACGATCCGGTCTTCACGATCCGGCTCGACCATCAGGATCCGGAACTCTCGGTCGTGGTCCACGAGGCCGGCGACGATGCCGACGTCATTGCCCAGTGGCGCGCCTGGTCGAAACTCACCGGCCTGCCGAAATTCCTGGAACGGGAAGCCGGCGTGCTGGTCGACGCCGACGAGGAACTCGGCGCGCTGCGCACAGGCCGCGCGCCTGCGCCGCGCCGCCGCGGCGCCGTGGCGGTGAAGCGTCGTCCGCGCTTCCTCACCCGTCGCCGCATGGGTGAGCGTCAGCGCATGATCAGGCTGCCCGCCGAGCGCGAGATCATCGCCCGGGACTGAGCCGGACGATCACGTGATGATCTCGCCTGCGATGAAGGCCAGGATCAGGAAGATCGCGAAGATCGTGATGGCGATCAGGAACAGGATGCGCGAAATGCCCCGCGCCGCCGACGAAATGCCTGTGAACCCGAGCGCGCCGGCAACCAGCGAGACGACGAAGAAGATCAGAGCCCATTTCAGCATGACGCGCGTTCCTGCCCATATTGCTCAGGTGAACGCGCCGGGCTTTGCTATGTTCCCGAAATCGTGAAGCCGGCCCGCAAAAGGGCATCGGCCACCAAACCGGCGCAAAGGATCAGGCCCGCGTCGCGGTTCGAGCGGAACAGCTTGAGCGAGCGGGGAGTGTCCTCCGCCCTGATCGTCGCGACCTGCCACGCCAGATGCGCGCAGAAGGCCGCCCAGCCGAGCCAGGACGCCGCACCGCCGCCGACCAGCCAGATGGCCAGCGCCGCCGCGAGACTTGCCCCGGCGTAGAGGCTCGAGACGCCGGCGCGCACGTTGCGCCCGAACAGGCGCGCGGTCGACTTGATGCCCACCACCGCATCGTCGCGCGCATCCTGCAGCGCATAGATCGTGTCGTAGCCCATCGTCCAGCAGATCGCCGCAACATAGATGAGCAGCGCCGGCGCATCGAGGCGCCCGAACGTCGCCGCCCAGCCCATCAGCCCGCCCCACGCGAAGGCGAGACCGAGCACCGCCTGCGGCCACGAGGTGATCCGCTTCATGAACGGATAGATCGCCACGATGGCCAGCGAGGCGACGCCGAGGCCGACGCT
>JAQGJH010000001.1 GCA_028290705.1 Hyphomicrobiales bacterium | reverse complement strand
TAATATCTGGTCACAAACAGGGTACAAAGTGACAGCTACGGCCTTAAACGCCGGTCTCACTATCATGCTCATGATTATCGTTTTTTCCATGGGCGCTAACACCGCGCTCGGGGACCTGAAGAAAAATGAGGTTATGAAGGTGCGTAGCAGCGTCCCTGACACCGAACGCGCCGTCGTCCTGCTCCGGTTCTTGGATCGGGGCGCTCTCGTTCGCACGCCCGATAAAGGTGAAATCGAGTTCATCCCTTGGGATGATCTGAAATCAGCGTCGTACTCACGTCAGCGTGGCTTCTTCGAGCGTCGGCTTTTTGAATCATCGCCTCCAGGTTGACGCGTTCACCGTCATGGTTCCGCTGCTACTGTTGCTTACATGTCAGGGCTCCACACCAAACTGCCGTCGATGGGATTCGCGTCGATCATGGGCAGCAGCAGGTACATCGGAGGGCCAGAGGCGCCATAGGCGTCGTGCACATCTTGCGCTGCGTGGCCAACCAGCCGCCGGCGGAAATAGGGATCCCCTTTTCCAACCAGCCGAAAGACGTCGATTGCCCGATGGCGGAGGGAATGCACCACGAGTCCTGGGCACCAGTCCGGGATAGAGGCTTTGATAAACCGGTTGAGACGCTTGGAAGCGGCCGAGGCTCCGCCGGGGAACAGCACACCGGTAATCTTCGCCGGCAGGCCGAGACCATCCGGGATCGGAATGTTGCGGTGGCTGGCATCGGTCTTGGTTCCGACCGTGACGAACCGGATGCCGGTGCCACGCTCCTCGAACTCCCGGGTAATAGATATCGCCTCCCCAAGTCGCGCCCCCGTCTTGGCCAGGAACTTCCACAACACCTGATCAGAGGATGACAGACGGTGGAGGTTCGCCCAACATTGGGCCATGTGTGCTTCAGACAGGGGCGGGCGCTTCTCTTCAGCCCGGCCGCTGACCTTGGTGACCACCTTCGAAAATGGATTGACGCCGGCGAACTGATCCTCGGCGATGGCATGCGTAATAGCTGCCGAAAGCCAGCCCACCTTCTTTTGAACTGTTGCACGCGCTGCGCCGGTTTCAGCCAGCATCCGAGCGAGTTCCTTGCCGTCTTTCCGGGTGGCGCGGGAAAGGGGCGTGCCGACCTTCTCCTTGTAGATCGCCCAGGCGGAGCGGGCGTCGTCAGCGATCCGAGGCTGAAGCGCCTTGTCCTTGATGTATGCTTCGATAATGGCATCGTCGCCATTGCGACGCTTTGGCTTGAACTTCGTGGGGAGATCGGCCTCTCGGTCGAGATACAGAACCGAAGCGGCCGTTTCGGCGTCCTCCACCATGGGCGCCGACGTTCTCCATGCGAGCGGGTTCTCTTCAATCTTCATTGGCTGGCCGGTCGGGCCGTAGAATGTAATCACCGGGCCAACAACGACGGCCTGCATGCCGTCGATCTGCTGGAGTCCGTCCGGGTGCTTTCGGCCTTTGGAGAAGCTGAGAGGTTGGGGCCGGGCAGGGTCCGTCGGCCGCGTCAACTGGCGCCACCGGTACACGGCGAGGCGAAAATGATGGATGTGTTCGGCGGCCCGGAACTCTGCCTCGGCTCGGTCTGGCGTCTTCATCGATTTGATGAAGTGCCGTTTCCCCTCGAACATGCCGTATGTCAGCATGTCGAATTCGAAGCCAGTGGGAAATCGCAGCTCCAGCTGCCAGTGCTGCGATCTCTTGCGTTTGGTCAGGTACGTTCCGGCGGCCATTTCCGACACCTCTTTCCGGCACCCTATCCAACACCTCCTGCCAAGTAAACTCTCAACAAAATTAAGGACTTATCTGCTATTTTTGCGTGTGTCGTGACCTCCCCTTGGGCGCACCAAACTCTCTGCTCATCTCTGTCAGGCCTGCGCTTCGGCGCGGACCCGGATGTATTGCAACCCCGGCTCGACAATGGCTTGCGCCAGTCTCTCGAGCGCGGCGTGCGCATCGCGGTTGCCCGCTTCCCAGCGGTCGCGAATCGACGCGGGCGAGAAATCCAGCGCCTTGACGGCGAGTTCGTCCGGGCCCGACCGATACGCGAGATGCAGGATCACGATGGGCGGCGCCGGTTCGCCGTGGCGCGCGCGCAGGGCGTATTCCCGTTGCAGCGCTTCGATGGACTTTCGCGTCGGGCTGGCGAACATGAGGTCCTGGCTGCGCTCCAGCGCGGCGTCGAGCGACTTCGGCAGAGGCGCGGCCAGGCAGAAGGGCTCGATGACGATGCAGAGCGTGCTGCACGTCGGCGGCTCGGCAAAGGCGACGTCGACGGGCGTGTTGTTGACGTAGCCGGCATCGCAGAGCGCGCGGCCGTCGATTTCCACGGGCTCGAACAGCGGCGTGATCGCCGTGCTGGCCATCAGGTGATCGGCAGAAATCCGGTCGCGACGCGTGTCGAAGAAGACCTCATCGCCGGAAGCGAGATCGACGCAGCCGACGGAGAGCCTGATTCCGGATGTGTTGACCCGTTCGAAGTCCACCAACCTGCGGAGGGTGGCGCGAAGCGGTTCATGATCGAAGATGGCGACATCGTCTGGCGAGCCCGGCAAAGCCGACCAGAGGCCCGGCCATCTGTGCTTGAAAATGGTGGGCCTTCCCGCCAGTGCCGAGAAGGCGGCGTGCCAGCCGTTGTAATATTGGCGCAGCTTGCCGTGCCCGGCCATGAAGCCCGACCTGACCTGCGATTCGGCCCAAAACTCCCGTAGTTTCGCGATGCGCAGTTCCGGCGGGGCGCCGGCTATGAGCGCGCCCGTCACGGCGCCGGCCGAGACACCGACGATCCAGTCCGGCGTGATGCCGGCCTCCGTCAGGGCTTCCAGCGCGCCGCCAAGATATGCGCCGAGTGCGTTGCCGCCGCCGAGCACCACGATCGTCTGGTCGAAAGCCAAGGGCGCTCCTTTGCGAGTAGGCGCATCTGGGACTTGCAACGTTCGCCGCCAAGGCTGGTTCGAAAGCCGGTCTTCAAGAAAGGGTGGTTGTTCCATTCGGACCTCACCGACTTTTTCGCCTCCGCGGCGTTGCCCGGGACGCAAACGATCATCGAGGCCGTTCAAACACAGGGAATGCACATGCAGACGCGACAGCGTGTCGTCATCGTGGGTGGCGGTTTTGCCGGACTCGAGGCCGCCAAGGCGCTGGCGGGTCATGGCTTCGACATCACGATCATCGACCGCGAGAACCATCACTGCTTCCAGCCGCTGCTCTATCAGGTCGCGACCGCGGCGCTTTCGCCGGCCGAGATCGCCTGGCCGATCAGGAGCATCTTCCGGTCCGCCCGGGACGTCACGGTGCTGATGGCCGACGTGACGGGCGTCGATCCGGAAGGCAGGTACGTGGCCGCAGGTGCGCGACGCATTCCCTACGACAAGCTGATCCTGGCGACGGGCGCCGGACATTCCTACTTCGGGCATGACGAATGGGCGAAGCATGCGCCGGGGCTGAAGCGCATCGAGGATGCGACCACCATCCGACGCAACATCCTGCTGGGCTTCGAGCGTGCGGAACTGACGGAAGATGCGAAGGAGCGCGATGCCCTGCTGACCTATACGATCATCGGAGGCGGGCCGACCGGCGTGGAAATGGCCGGAGCCATTTCAGAGATCGCACGCAAGACACTGGCGCGCGATTTCCGACGCGTCGACCCGAAGACCTCGCGCATTCTGCTGATCGAGGCGGGGCCGCGTCTGCTGCCGGCTTTTCCCGAAAACCTCTCGGCCTACACGCAGCGCGCGCTCGAGCGGATGGGCGTCACCGTATTGACGAATACGCGCGTCACGGGAATCGACGCGTCGGGAGTCGATACGAGCACGGGCCGGATCGAGTCCGCCACGCGGATCTGGGCCGCCGGCGTCGGCGCCTCGCCGGCCGCGTCCTGGATCGGCTCGGAAGCGGATCGCGCAGGCCGGGCTGCCGTGACGCCTTGGCTGAAGGCGCCGGTGCACGACCACGTCTTCATCATCGGCGACACCGCGGCCATGAAGGACGCACGCGGGCAGCCGGTTCCCGGAATCGCGCCCGCGGCGAAGCAGATGGGGCGCTTTGTCGCCAACGTCATCAAGGCGGAACGCGACGGGCGCGCCGTCGAACCATTCGTCTACAAACATTCGGGTGATCTGGCGACGATCGGCCGAAAGGCCGCGGTGGTGAAGCTGGGGCGTTTCGAACTGACGGGCTTCATAGGCTGGCTGGTCTGGAGCCTCGCGCATGTCTATTTTCTGATCGGGCTTCGCAACCGGCTGCTCGTCGCGCTGAGCTGGCTGCTGACTTACGCGACTTTCCAGCGAGGCGCGCGGCTCGTGAC
Source organism: Hyphomicrobiales bacterium (assembly GCA_028290705.1). Taxonomy (GTDB): domain Bacteria; phylum Pseudomonadota; class Alphaproteobacteria; order Rhizobiales; family Beijerinckiaceae; genus Terripilifer. The sequence goes on along the minus strand of JAQGJH010000001.1, from coordinate 17,809 downwards.
GCGCGAGCCCCGCGTCGACGGAACGGCGATTGATCGTCAGGCCGGTTCGCCCGGAGAAGCTCGCCTGCCAGCGCGAAGCAACAGCCAGCCACCGAGCAGCATGGAGGCGCCCCAGGCCAGGAATCCCATGTCCCAGTAGATCCAGTGCTCGCGCGGCGCGGTCTCGTTGACGTGGTGGAGCCCGAGGATCTGGTGGTTGATGACGCCCTCGACCAGGTTGAACAAGCCAAAGCCGATCAGCAGCGAGCCGAGCAGCATTTTTCCGGACCACCACAGGTGGGTTCCATGTGCGGCGCGCCACAGCAGCAACAGACCGACGGCGACGAAGACATAGGTCGTCGCGTGGAAAAGTCCGTCCAGCAGCGTGTTGAACTCGAGGTTTTCGACACTGTCGGGCGGATAGCCGGCGCTCGTCACCATGTGATGCCATTGCAGGATCTGGTGCAGCACGATGCCGTCGAAAAAGCCGCCGAGACCGAGGCCGAAAAAAATGCCGGCACCCGTCGGAAAGCGCCTTCCGCCGCCTTGCGTCGAGACTGTCGTGCGATCGATATCCATCACCGTTCAAGGAGAGTTGCGGGCGGGATGAGAGGCATGGGCTGAGCCATGTCATTCTCCGTTGCTGGGCGTGTTGAGAATGATCGCTCGGGCTACTCGTTCCGAGGTCCGCTCTCCGCCGCTTGACAGCGCCTCGAACGGCGGCCTTCTTGCGCGTACGAGCATCTACGGCAGCAAGCTCGACGTCGGGGCGCGGCATGATCGACTGGATTTCAAGCTTTCTGCAGCAGACGGGCTATGTCGGTCTGGCTTTGCTCATGCTGGCGGAAAACGTCTTCCCACCGATTCCGTCGGAACTGATCATGCCGCTCGCGGGCTTCAGCGCGGCGCGCGGCGATCTGAACCTCCCACTCGTCATCATTGCGGGAACGATCGGTTCCGTGGCCGGTGCGCTGCTCTGGTACTATGCCGCACGCGCGCTCGGATCGCAGCGCCTCAAGCACTTCGCGGCACGGCGCGGGCGCTGGCTGACTCTCGAGCCGCGCCAGATCGATCATGCATCCACCTGGTTTCTGCGGCACAGCGGGAAGTCGGTGTTTTTCGGCCGGTTGGTGCCGGGCGTTCGCACGCTGATCTCCGTTCCGGCCGGCATCGCCGAAATGTCGCTCGGGCGCTTCCTGACGTATTCGACGCTCGGGTCGGCGGTCTGGACCAGCTTCCTGGGCGTCAGCGGCTTCATGCTTCAGGGGCAATACGAGAAAGCATCGGCGTGGCTCGATCCAGTCTCGAATGGCGTCGTCGTGCTGCTGGTGATTTTCTATCTGTACCGCGTCGTGACGTTCAAGCCGCGCGAGATCTGAGGTTGCCGAAGATGGCAAGAATGGCCGCCGCTGCGTGTTCGACGCGGCGGCCATGCTGTCTCGTTCAGCCTTTCGGGCAAACCGCGCCGGTGGCGATCCAGGCCTTGATGATCTCGCCGAATACGGCTTGCGTTCCCGGCGCGGGGTCTCGACCGTCGCCCGGTGTCCAGCCCCAGCCGACGAGGCTGTCGTGCGCCATGTGCTCGTGCAGCGCTGCCAGATCCTTGCCGCCGTTGCGCGCCGGATCCTTGATCTGCTCGCAGATCTGACCGAGGCTCTTGCCCTCCCAGGCCATTTCGATGGGCGCGAGATGCCATTGGGGATGGCCCGGAACGCTGCGGATGGACGTGGTGACGAGCGGCGTGTTCTTCTCGCCGTGACACGTCGTGCATTGCAGGCCGGGCGCTCCCATATTGGCGGCGCCGCGGACCACGGGCGGTTGATGCGGCTTCATGGCATTGCCCTGAAGCGGCCGGTCGCTCGCCGGATGGCAGTTCACGCAGCGCGGATGCGCGATGACCTTTCCGGCTTCTTCGAACAGGGCGAGCGAGCGCTGAGTCGGATCGCCGATCGAGGTGAAGCTCGAGGCAGGACGCAGATCGCCGCTGGCCTTGGCGGCATCTTGCTGGCCTTGAGCGAAAGAGCCCATGGCCAGAGCGCTCGTTGCAGCGACCGCTGTCGCAAGGATGATGCGCGAGATCATGCCGTTCCTCCACGCACGAAAGGAAGTTGGGCGACAGCCTCACCCGTCAGGGCGCGCCAGGCATTCGCCACGGCCGGGCCGATGGGGGGCACGCCGGGTTCGCCGACGCCGGTGGGCTTTTCTCCCGACGGCAGGATGACGACGTGGACCTTGGGCATGTCGCCGATGCGCAATGCGCGGTAGGTGTCGAAGTTCGTCTGCACTACCTTGCCGCTGTCATCCAGATCGAGCGACGCGAAGAGTGCGTGGCCGAGGCCGAAGCCGATGCCCCCTTCCATCTGGGCGCGAATGATGTTGGGGTTTACCGCAACCCCGCAATCCACCGCGCACCAGACGTGCGTCACCTTGGGCGCGCCGTCATCGCCACGCATGACTTCGGCGATCTGGGCGACGTAGGTGTCGAACGACTTATGCACTGCGACGCCATAGCCGCGATCGCCGGCTTTGCGGCCGCGCCATTGCGCGAGCTTTGCGACGGCCTGCAGCACGCCCACCTCCCGCGCCTTCGGATCGAGCAGCGCGAGGCGACCTTCGATCGGGTCCTTGCCGGCCTTCTCCAAAAGCATGTCGAGGAAGGCTTCGACCGCGAAACCCGTGTGCGTGTGGCCGACTGATCGCCACCACAGCACCGGCACGCCCAGTGTGGGGGAGTGCAGGTCGCACTGGAAGTCCGAGACGCGGTACGGCATGTCGGACGCGCCTTCCACCGAGGTGGTGTCGATGCCGTCCTTCACCATCATCTTTTCGAACGGCGTTCCGCCCATGATGGACTGGCCGACAATCGTGTGGTGCCAGGCTGAAATGGAACCGTCCTGCTCGACCGTCCCGCGCATGCGGTGAACGTAGAGTGGGCGATAAAATCCGCCGCGAAGATCGTCTTCGCGCGTCCACAGAAGTTTGACGGGCACATTCTCGCCGAAGGCTTTGGCGCAGGCTGCGGCCTCGGCTGCGAAATCGCCCCCCGCGGTGGCGCGACGGCCGAAGCTGCCGCCCGCAAGCGCCACGTCGATCGAGACGTTCTCAGGCGCTATGCCGAGCGTCGTCGCGATCGCGGCTTGGTCGATGGTCGGCCCCTGGCTGCCGAAGTGGCAGGCCGCGGTCTTGCCGTCGAATTTCACAACGGCGTCGAGCGTTTCCATCGGAGCATGAGCCAGATAGGGAAACACGAACTCATGTTCGACGACACGTGCGCCGCCGGCCGAGATCTTGTCCAGCGGAGTGCCGCGCGCTTCCGCGACCTTGCCGGGCTTTTTGGCAAGCTCGCGATAATCCGCGACAATGGCCTGTGTACCCAGCGCATGCGCCTTGCTCTCGTCCCACTCGATCTTCAGCGCCGCGCGCGCTTTCATGGCCGGATAGGTCGCCTTGGCGAAAACCACGACACCCTGCGGGACGATGGCGCTGCGCAGGTAACCCTTGACGGCGCGGGCTGCGCTGTCGTCGAACGAGGTTGCGCGCGCGCCGAATTTGTCTGGCCGCGCCACGAGCGCGACGACCATGTCAGGATCGCGCAGATCGATGGTGAACTGCGCCTGTCCGTGCGACTTGGCGAAGGAATCCGGCTTCGGCAAATCCGTTCCGATGAGGGTGAACGTGGACGGATCTTTCAGCTTCACGTCCTGCGGGATGGGCATGCGGGCGGCAGCTTCCGCAAACGCCCCGAAGCCGCTGCTCTTGCCGGAGGCATGAGAGATCACGCCCTTGGACACCCGGATTTCGCCGGCCGGCACCTTCCACGCGTCGGCTGCTGCGGCGACCAGCATGGCGCGCGCGGCTGCGCCAGTGCGGCGCATCTGCTCGTAGCTGTTGGCGATGGCGGTCGAGCCGCCGGTCAGCTGCGCCCCCATGGCGAGATTGGCGTAAAGCTTGGCGTCGCCCGGTGCGTGCTCGACACGGATCTGCGACCAGTCCGCATCGAGTTCTTCCGCCACCAATGTCGCAAGACCCGTCCAGGGGCCCTGGCCGAATTCGATGTGCTTCGACAAGATCGTCACGGTGTCGTCCCGACCGATCCGCACGAAGGCGTTGGGCGTGAGCGCGGCAGGCTTCTGCGCGCCGGCTTCCTGGGCGAAGCCCTGCATCGGCACGTAGGTGGCGAGCAACAGGCCGCCGAAACCTTTCAGGACGTTGCGGCGCGACGTGATCGGCCCGGCTGTCAGTTGGGGGATGTGAAGGTTCATGGCTCAGCCCTCCAGCGTCTTGGCGGCAGCGTGGATGGCGGCGCGAATTTTTGGATAGGTGGCGCAGCGGCAAATGTTGCCGGCCATGGCGTCGTTGATGGCCTGGTCGTCGGGCTTGGGCTCGATCTTCAGCAGCCCGATAGCCGACATGATCTGTCCCGACTGACAATAGCCGCATTGGGGGACGTCGAGACCCACCCATGCCTTCTGTACCGCTTCCGCTTCCGGGCCGCTGACGGCTTCGATGGTGACCACGTCGCGGCCTTCCAGTGCAGACACAGGTGTCACGCAGGACCTGACGGGATTGCCGTCGATAAGGACCGTGCACGCGCCGCATTGCGCAATTCCGCAGCCGAATTTCGTCCCGGTCAGTCCGAGGTCGTCACGCAATGCCCAGAGCAGCGGCGTGTCGACATCGACGTCCAGCTCGCGCGGACGTCCGTTGATTGAGATTTGCATCGCATCGTCTCCGGCCGACGGCAGACAAGAGAAGACGAAGAAGCTCTCGCGCGTCGGCTCCAGCAACCTTGCACAAATGTGCAGGACTTCGAGCAGGCTCTCACAAAGTTGATGCGCGCCTTTGCGCTGCTTGCCAAGCGTGGTCGAGACAACTCTCGAGATTTCCAGTTGGTTGCGCAGTACGCGGAAGATTTAGTCGCGCGGCGTGTATTCTATCCACGCCGCGCGTAAGGATTGCTTCGCACTATTTCCGAGGTCAGCGTTCCTGAACGCGCCGCGCCGTCGTCTTTTTGGCCGTGCGCGATTTCGCCCGCACGGCGCTCTTGGAGCGGGCCCGGTTGCTTCGGATCACCCGGCGGTCGTTGCCCGGGCCCACGTCGCCGATGCATCGCGGGTCCATGCCTGCTCCCGACGTGTCGCACGTCGGTTCAAGATTGATGTTGCTGCGGCCGGATCGCTGGGCTTGCGCCGCAGAGGTCATCAGCACAGCGGCGGCGAAAGCGGTACACACCAGAAGCTTTTTCATGAGGCGCTCCCAAGCTGGTTGCGGCGATCAATCGAGCTTCTCGTACAAGGGTTCCACACACTATGTTTCGCACGGCGCGAGAACTATTGTCGTTGCATCCTGTTCCGCCGCTGGAGGAGCATCATGAGCCGTTACTTTTTTCACCAGGTGCATGCTGGCCGTCGGATAGAGGATCATCAGGGATCCTTGCATTCGACGCTGGATGGCGCGCGCAACGAGGCGTTGACGGGCGCGCTTGAAATCATGGTGGGGCGTCTCTGGAAAGGGCAGGATCCCAACCACTCCTACTTCGAAATCGTCGACCTCGCCGGCGACGTCGTGCTCATCGTCCCCTTTCAGGATGCGATCAAAGGGCACCCTCGAGAGACGCAGCCCGCAAAAGAGATTGATCAGCAAATCGCGCGCCGAGAGTGACCTAGTAACCTCTGGCGGCGGGGCCGGCCGGCAGTAACCCGCTCGCAGGTGGTCGAATATTGCGTCCCTCTCTCAACATGCTAGGCTTCAGCCTACGGCGGCGGATCCCGCATCATAACGACGGGGCCGCGGATGCCGAGGGGGGAACACATGATGCGAGTCGCCGCGAACTTCCGGATTGCACGCGCGCTGCAGGTATCTTCGCCGGCGCTGACCGTCGCCCTGAGCCTTGCGTTAGCGGGAGCCGCGAGGGCCGACGAAATTTCGGATTTTTACGCGGGCAAACAGGTGACGATGCTGGTGGGCTTCGGAGTCGGCGGTGGAGGCGATACCTATGCGCGGCTGCTGGCCCGCCATCTGGGCGAGCATATTCCGGGAAAGCCCACGATCATCGTGCAGAACATGCCCGGCGGCGGCGGGCTGGTGGCGACCAACCATCTTTTCAATGCAGCGCCGCAGGACGGCACGGTGATCATGTCCATGCTCGCGCCCACCATCCTGGAACCGCTGATGGGCAACAAGAATGCGCGCTGGGATGCCGCCAAATTCGAGTGGCTTGGAAATCTGACCCGCGACTTCATCGGTTGCGTCGCGTCCGGCCGCTCGGGGATCAAGAGCATCAGGGAAGCGCAGACGCGCGAGATCATGTTCGGCGCCACCGGGCCGAGCGCAAGTTCGGCGACGCATCCCTACGCGCTGACGAACATCCTCGGTTACAAGACCAAGGTCATCGCGGGATACAAGGGCACGAGCGAAGTCTGGCTGGCCATGGAGAAGGGTGAGGTGGAAGCCGTCTGCGCCTTCTGGGCCTCGCAAGGCGCGGTGCAGAAGAAGCGTGAAATGGACACGGGCCTGTTCGTTCCGATCGCCCAGATGGGTCCGGAAAAGCATCCGATCTTCAAGGACGCGCCTCTCGTCGACGATCTGGCGCGCGACGATGAAGAAAAGGCCGTCATGAAGCTCATCTTCGGTCCGAACGAAGTTTCGCGCCCCTTTGCAGCGCCCCCCAACGTGCCGGCGCCGCGCCTCAAGGCTTTGCAGAAAGCTTTCTGGGATGCGGCCCATTCGCCGGAGTTGCGCGCCGACGCCGAAAAGCAGGGGCTTTACGTGGAGCCCATGAACGCAGAGGCGACCGGGGCGGCGTTCAAGGCGATGGTGACGATGCCGAAGAAGATCTTCGATCGCGCCGCCGCTGCGATCCGCGCGCCCGGCGGCAATTGAGGCGTCGCGATGCCGCTGCCAGAAGCCAGATATGTCGATGTCGGCGGCATTCGCACCCGCTATTTCGAGGCGGGTAGCGGACCGCCGCTCGTTCTGCTGCACGGAGGAAATTTCGGTGGCATTCTGAGCGCCGATTGCGCCGCCAATTTCGACCGCAATTTCGAGGGGCTCGCAACCCGCGCACGCGTCATTGCCGTCGACCGGTTAGGGCAGGGGATGACCGGCAACCCTGCGCGGCTCGAAGATTACACGATGGCGGCCGTGGTCGCGCATGTCGCAGCCTTCATCAAGGAACTGGGCCTGCGGGACGTGTTTCTCGCCGGTCATTCGCGCGGCGGTTATGTCGCTTGCCGCACCACGCTGGACCATCCCGACCTGATCCGCTCCTGCATCCTGATTGACAGCGGGACGCTTGCACCAGGGCCGTCGGGCGTCGACTCGATCATGAACGATGTGCCGGAGCCTCGCCTGACGCGCACCGCGCAAAGATGGGTGCTGGAACGCTATTCATTTGGCCATGAGCACATCGACGATGTCTGGCTCGACGCGTTGACGGAGGTCGCCGCGACGGAAAAATATCGCGCGACCGTGGCGGCGCTTCCCGGCGCGGCGTTCTTCACGCATCTTGCAAAGCACAAGGAAGAAACGCTCGCGCTGCTTGGCGGGCGCGGCATCGGCAAACCCGTCCTCGTCGTCTGGGGGCTCAACGATCCTACTGCCACGGTCGAGCGGGGCCTCGACTTGTTCCGGCTGATCGCGAGTCGCGAACGGCGGGCGGACATGCACGTCTTCAATCAGGCGGGTCACTTCGTCTATCGCGAGCGTCCGATGGAATTCAATGCGCTTCTAGCTGACTGGATCGCGCGACACATATGAGCGCGGCCTTCAGCTTTGCTGCAAGCGCCTGCACAGAGTTGCAGGCCGTGAGCAAATTCGCGATATAGAAATACTGAAAGATTCGGACGTATTCAGAGCGCCGTTACTTGCCGCTCCGCTCAAGATCATCGTTCTGGCGCCCCTGAGGGCTTCTGCAGCTGGATAGTCGTCGTGCCAACATCAGACCACGCGGACCAGCCCAGTTTATCGGCGGGGGCCGACAGCCGCTATCGCATGCTGATTGAAGCGGTGACGGATTACGCGATCTACATGCTGGATCGCGATGGCTACATCAGCAGCTGGAATCCAGGAGCGCAGCGCTTCAAGGGTTACGTGCAGAACGAAATTCTGGGGCAGCATTTTTCGCGCTTCTACACCGAAGAGGATCGCCTGAAGTTCATGCCGCAGCGTGCGCTGGAAACGGCTGCGCGCGTCGGAAATTTCGAGGCCGAGGGCTGGCGTGTCCGAAAGAATGGCGAGCGCTTCTGGGCTCATGTCGTCATCGACGCCATCCGAGATCCCGGCGGCGAAGTCATCGGATTCGCCAAGATCACACGCGACCTCACCGAGCGCCGTGCGGCAGACGTTGCGTTGCGCGAAAGCGAGGAGCGCTTTCGTCTTCTGGTGCAGGGCGTCACGGATTATGCCATCTACATGCTCGATCCGAGCGGGCGCATCACCAACTGGAACCTCGGCGGGCAACGGCTGAAAGGTTATCTTCCCGAGGAGATCGTCGGCGAACATTTTTCACGCTTCTACCTGCCGGAAGACCGCGAGGCGGGAGAGCCTGCGCGCGGCCTGCAAATCGCGGCGCGCGAGGGCAGATTTGAGAAAGAGGGATGGCGCGTCCGCAAGGACGGCAGCCGCTTCTTCGCCAACGTCGTGATCGAGGCCATTCGCGACGAGAGTGGCACGCTCCTCGGCTTCGCCAAGGTGACGCGCGACATCACCGAGAAGCGCGAATCCGAACTGGCGCTCGAAAAGGCCCGCAACGCCCTTCTGCAATCCCAGAAGATGGAGGCGATCGGCCAGCTCACCGGCGGCGTCGCACATGATTTCAACAATCTGCTCATGGCGATCATGGGAAGCCTCGAACTGCTCGAAAAGCGGATGCCGGATGACGCGAAGGCGCGTCGCCTGCTGGCCAATGCGGTCGAGGGCGCACAGCGGGGCGCGGCGCTGACGAAGCGGATGCTGACATTCGCCCGACGACAGGATCTCGATCTCAGCGCCGTCGACGTGGGCAATCTCGTTCGCGGGATGCGCGATCTGCTGCAACGTTCGATGGGGCCGACGATCGAGATCGACATGCGCCTCCCGCCTGATCTGCCGCAGGTGCTGGCGGATGCGCATCAGCTCGAACTCGCGCTGCTCAACTTGATGGTCAATGCACGCGACGCCATGTCCGGAGGCGGCATCGTTGTGGTCGGTGCGCGGGAACAGACGATCGCGCCCCAGGGCGAAGATGTGGCGGTGGGTCCGGGGGTGTGCCTCTACGTCACCGACACGGGTGTCGGGATGGATGCGGGGACTTTGCAGCGCGCCATGGAGCCGTTCTTCACCACCAAGGGGGTCGGGCGCGGGACGGGTCTCGGACTGTCGATGGTGCATGGTCTCGCCAAGCAGTCGGGCGGCAGGCTGACTCTGCGAAGCGATCCAGATCATGGCACGACCGCCGAGATCTGGCTGCCTGCCATGCCGGTCGATCAGGCGCAGCGTGTGCCGCCGGCGGCGGTGCGGGAGGCGCCGGAACCAACGCGGCGCCTGTCGATTCTCGCGGTCGACGATGATCACCTCGTGCTGATGAATACGGGCGCCATGCTGGAAGATCTCGGACACCGCGTCGTCGAGGCCGCATCGGGCCGCCAGGCGATCGAAGTTTTGGAAACAGGCGAAACGTTCGATCTGCTGATGACCGATGTCGCCATGCCGCATATGGGCGGGTTGGAACTCGCCGAAATGGTGAAGGCGCGCTGGCCGGAGCTGCCGGTGATGTTCATCAGTGGATATGCCGAGATGTCTCCGGCATGCGAAGCCGGCATGCCGAGGCTGTCGAAGCCCTTCATGCAAGTGGATCTGGCGCGCGCACTGGCTGAATTTTCACGACGGCACTTGCTGAGATCGGCATGCCATGACGTTGCCTCTCCGGCACGCATCCAGCCCTAGAGACGTTCGGTGAAGCGGCGTGTATGTTTCGCCAATGTCTCTGGAGTGAAGGATGTCGGAAATCAGCATCAGCAACAGGCTTGATCGCGCCGTCGACGAGCGGTTGGATCACGTGCTCGGTCCTGCGGGCGCCGAGATCACTCTGGTCGAATACGGAAGCTACGCGTGCCCCTATTGCCGCGCCGCGAACGAACGCATCGCAGAGGTACGCGACAGGCTCGGCGATCGCATGCGCTACGTGTTCCGGCACAGGCCCCTGCGGGACAACGACCTCGCGCTGAGGGCGGCTCAACTCGTCGAGCATGCGTCGACGCCGGAGCAGTTCTGGGATGCGCATGTGTTGCTGATGACGAGGTCGGAAACGCTGACGGAAGAGGATCTCGCGGCCGTCGAAGCCAGGCTCGTCGAAACCGTGCCGCCGGACGCGCGCGCCGAAATAGAGGAAAAAGCGCAGGCCCGCGTCGCGCAGGACATTCAGAGTTCGCATGCAAGCGGCGTGATGATCACCCCGACCTTCTTCATCAATGGCCGGCGCTATGACGGTGCGTGGGATGAAAGCTCGTTCGCAGACGCGATGGTCGGGCGGCTGGGTCACAGGATCCAGGCCGCGGCGCTCGATTTCGGCAACTGGGCGCCGTCCGCCGGCGTGTTGCTCCTGCTGGCCACGCTGCTGGCCGTCGGGCTGACGAACACACCGCTGGGCGGGCCCTTCCAGGCCTTCTGGCAGACCTACGTGGGCGTGCGCTTCGGCGACGCGGCCTTCAACATGAGCCTGCTGCATTGGGTGAACGACGCCCTGCTGACGATCTTCTTCCTCGTCGTGGGGCTGGAGATCAAGCGCGAGTTCACGGTGGGACATCTCGCCAGTTTGCGATATGCGGCCTTGCCGATCGCCGCAGCCATCGGCGGAATGGTGGCGCCGGCGGCGATCTATGCGGCCATCCTGCCGAGCGGGCCATGGGCGCATGGATGGGGCATTCCCATGGCGACCGATACGGCCTTCGCGATCGCGCTCATCGTCATGATGGGTGCGCGCGTGCCTGTGGAACTACGCATCTTCCTGACGGCTGCGGCGATCGTCGACGACATCGGCGCCATCGTGGTCGTGGCGCTGTTCTATTCGGGCGACCTGCAGCTCATGTATCTGCTCGGCGCGCTGATCGTCATGGCGGGGCTCGCCGGCCTCAATCGCATGCGCGTCTACAGCGTGGCGCCCTATGCGCTTCTCGGCATCCTGCTCTGGGCCTGCGTGCATGCGGCGGGCCTGCATGCGACGCTCGCCGGCGTCCTGCTCGCCTTGTTCATCCCGACACGGCCTCCCGCCAATCTGATGGCGCTGACCACCCAGGCCAACACCATCCTGGCGGCCGAAGCGCGACGGAGCAGGGAGGTTTTGCAACATGGTCCCTCGATCCCGGCTCTCCGGTCACTCGACGCCATTCACGACAGGCTCGAGTCGCCGGCGGACCGGTTGCTGCGTCACGCGGGTGCGCGATCGAGTTACATCGTGCTGCCGCTGTTCGCCCTCGCCAATGCGGGCGTCGCCATGTCGCTCAGCGTCATCGGCGGTCATGAGACGCTGATGCTGGCCATCGTGGCGGGCCTCGTGGTCGGCAAGCCACTCGGCATCGTGGCGGCGAGCGCGCTGGCGGTGGGACTGGGGCTCGCCGTCAAGCCGGCCGGATATTCCTGGCGCCAGCTCGCCGGGGCCGGCGCTCTGGCGGGTATCGGCTTCACCATGTCGCTGTTCATTGCCGGGCAGGCCTTTCCGGATGCCGGCGATTTTTCGGCGGCCAAGATCGCGGTTTTCGCGGCCTCGATCCTCTCGGCGCTGGTCGGCGTCGCCATCCTGTGGAACGCGCGGGCGCCGGCCGGTGCTGAATGAGCGTCAGGTGGGCCTGGGGCGGGCGGGCGTGAGGAGATAGATCAGCGTCGCGGCGGCGACGATGGCCGCCAGGGTCCCGTGCAGCGTCGCGTAGGTCGCGGCTGGCGTCCATCCAGCCGTAGTCGCGCCCTCGACGAGGCGGCCCGAGACCCATTGCATGAGGCCCGCGCCGCCGATGAACAGAAAGTTCAGCGCGGTCACGCCACGCCCGAGCAGATGAGCCGGGTAGAACATGCGCGCATGCGCCATCATGATCACGTAGGTCATGGCGGTGAAGCCGAAGACCGCGTAGACGACGAGCGCGAGGGCCGGCGAGGTTGCGCCCATGGCGGCGAGAAACGCCAGTGCGGCTATCGCCAGCACGGTGCCGAGCAACACGGTGTTCTTGGGTCCGCCGAGACGTCGTTCCAGCGGCCCGAAGGCCAGCGCTCCAAGCGTCATCGCGACGGCCATGACGAAGGCGGCATTGCCGCGCTGCGCAACGTCGTAGCCGTGCACGTCACCGAAGAAAGGCGCGATCCACAAGGAGCGCAGCGACACCACGCTGGCATAGCTGACGAGAACGAGGGGCGCCATCAACAGGATGGGCCGCAAGCTGAAGATGGCGACGAGCCCCGAGATCAGGCCATCGCCGGATTTGTCCAGCACGACCACGCGTTCCGGATCGCGGATCACCAGGTAGACGGCGATCGCCGAGATGGCCGTTGCGGCGGCGATCAGCGCGATGCTGCTGCGCCAGCCGATGACGGTGACCGCCCAGGCCAAAGGCGCGGCGCTGAGCAGGTTGCCGAGCGAGCCCACGCCGAGGATCAGCGACACCAGCATGGCGAAGCGTTCCGGCGGGGCGGTGCGACCAAAATAGTACATGCTGCCCATCAGGATCGGCGAGCAGCCGATGCCGATCAACGCCATGGCGGCCGCGGCATCGCCGAAGCCCCGCGCCGTGGCGAACCACGCGGCCCCCGCGACGGCCACGAGGAACAGGCCCGAGACAGTCCGGCGTGGGCCGAACCGATCGAGCGCCATTCCCACCGGAAATTGCGCGAACGCGAAGGTGACGAACCAGATGGCCGACAGGTCGCCGAGTTCCGCCGCGCCGAGCTTCAGGTCGCGCGTGAGATCGCCCGCCACGACAGCGAGGAAGGCGCGATAGAATTGACTGAGGACATAGGCACACAAGAACGCAGCAAAGGCGGGTGTCTTCAACCAGACCATGAATGCACCACACCTGTCGTTGCGGAACGCTGCTTCATTTCGCTTTGTAGGGTCCGAGGATTTCGACGGACTTTTCGGCGAAGCTCGAATCCAGCACGGCATCCGCCGTGATCGGGCGTTCGATATAGCGCTGCTCGGTAAAGAACCTCAAATCGTTCTCGAGGCTCGGCCGGTCGATCTTTCCGTCCGGGTGAATGCCATTCGGAATCATCTCCTTCATCAGGGATACGTCCTTGAAATTCATGTTCTCGGCGATCAGCCGGGTGATTTCATCGGCGCCCGGCCCATCGAGCCGCCCGCCCGCGATGGCGTCGTTGTAGACCCGTGCGCCCTTGAGATATGCGGTCATGAAACGCTGGGCGACGTCGCGTTGCTTGCGGATGAAGTCGCCGCTGTAGAGCAAGGCCGCGACCTGCTGGTTGGGGTAGAGTGTGTCGTCCGAGAAGCGCACCGCGACGCCGGACTTCACAGCCATGGTGGCGGACGGCTCGGTGGTGATGGCCGCATCGATGGCCTTGTTCGAGAAAGCCGCGACCTGCTGCGGGTAGGGCAGGTAGACGTGATCGACGTCCGCGTAGGTGAGCCCGCCCTTCTTCAGCGCCTCGTTGAGGGTGGAGCCGGGAGAGCCTCCTTGCCCGGCCTCTCCGACTTTCAGGCCCTTGAGATCGGCGAAGCTCTTGACCTTGCCGGTGTCGACGAGATCCTTGCGGACGAGCAGCGGCATGTAATTGCGACCGGCTCCCATCGAGCCCTTGTCGGCCACGATCTTGATGTCGACGCCGCGCGCGACCGCGTTGAAGAGACCTGCCGAAACCGCGCCGGCCACGACCTGGAGCTGACCCGTGCCAAGCGGCGCGATCATTTTGGGGCCGCTGTCAAAAGCAACGAAGGTCGGCTTGATCTTCTGTTCGGTGAAATAGCCACGATCCTTGGCGATGTAGAAGACGACGTCGCTCAGGACGTTGTTGACGCCGATCTTCACCTCGTCCTCGGCCCGTGCCGGAGCCGACAGCCCAAAGCCCGTCGCGAGGGCGAGAGTCAGTGTGAGTGCGAGACCTTTGCTGATGGGGCGCATGCTGTTGGTCCTCCCATGGTGTTTCGTCGTGCCGTTCGGCTCGTTGAATTCGGTTGCTGCTTGCGGTCAGTCGCGTGCGTGAAACTTCCTCCACTGGTGGGAAACGATCGCCTGTTCGAGGTCGACGTCGGCTTCGCCCGGAACTCGGATGCGATGAAACTTCATCTCGGGCGCGGCGAGCGGACGCGTGGCGTCGAGGCCCATCTTGGAGCCGAGTCCGTCGGCCGTTGAGGGATCGAGGCGAGATCCCAAAGATTGTCCGACGACGACGAGATCGCGATCGGCCTGGAAGCGCGTGGCGACCGCCCATTCGACTTCAGCCGGATCGTAGATGTCGACGTCTTCATCGACGACGACGACGTGCTTGACGTCATAATGAGCCGCGAAGGCGCCGAAGATGACGTTCTTGGCCTCGCCCTCGACGCGTTTGCGCATCCGCACATAGAGGTGGTAGCGGCAGACGCCGCCGGGTGCGAGATGCACGTCGCGGACTCCCGGAAAACTGCGCTGCAGCGACTCGAGGATCGTGGCTTCGCGCGGAATTCCGCCGAGGACCAGATGCTCGAGTCCCCCGCCCACAATCGTGTGGAAGAGCGGGCTGGCACGATGCGTGATGGCATCCACCACGACCACGTGGCGCTCGCCGCGCTCGCCGTAATACTGCGGGAATTCGCCGAACGGGCCTTCAAGCGCACGCTCGCGCGCGAGCAACCGGCCTTCGATGACGATCTCGGCTCCGGCCGGCACGCGAATGTCGCTGGTCAGGCATTTGACCACGTCGAGCGGCTGGCCGTGCAGCGCCCCGGCGATTTCCAGCTCATCCGTGTCGACCGGCACGATCGCCTGCGACGCCAGCAGCGTCAGCGGGTCGACGCCGATCACGATGGCGACCGGGAGATCGTGCCCTTCGTCTTCCGCCATCTGCTGGTAAGCCAGAGTGTGTCGCGGCAGCAGCAGCGCGCCGAGCCTGTCCTTGCCGGAGACCTGCAGGCGGTGGATCGCGACGTTCTGCACGCCGGTGCGCGGGTTGCGACTGATCATCAGGCCCGCGGTGACATAGGGACCGCTGTCGAACTCGTTGTGTGTGGGTGAGGGCAGGATGCGTGTGAGATCGACCTCGCGGTGAACGATTTCCTGAACGGGGGCGGACGTCGTTTCGCGGCAGGGAAGTGGCGTGCGAACGGCCTCCTGGAAGTGCGTGAGCAGTTCGGAGGGTTCGACGCCCATGGCCTCGGCCATCCAGTCGCGGTGCGACAGCAGGCCCGAGATGACGTCGACGGAATGGCCGCCCGGCTTTGGAAAGTAGGTTGCCCGCTGGCCGTCGAGACGCTTTGCGATGGCGGCAAGTTCAAACGTCAGATCCACACCGGGGCGCGCGACGGCGAGCCGTTGCGTCTCGCTCAATCGGTCGAGCCAGGCGCGCAGGTCGCGTACGGGCCTGTTGCCTGGCTGGGTGGCGGTCGTGGACGAAGTGTCGTCGCGTTGCATTGCGAACCTTTCCTTCAAAGCGTCTCCCGCCTTCTCGAATGTCTCAGACGGCCAGTGCGGCCAGCAGCTTTTCCCGATCGGCGGCCTCTTCGGAAAGGCCCGCGAGCACCACCTGTCCGCGCTCGATCACGATGAACCGATCGGTGACGGACAAAGCCTCGTGCACGTTCTGTTCGACCAGCAGCACGATGCAGCCGCGGTCGCGCAATTCTCGGATGATGGCGAAGATTTCGGCGACGATCATTGGCGCGAGCCCTTCACTCGGCTCGTCGATCAGCACGAGGCGGGGCTCGCCGACCAGCACGCGGGCCATGGCGAGCATCTGCTGTTCGCCGCCAGACAGCGTCGCGCCGAGCTGCTTGCGGCGTTCGCCGAGGCGGGGAAACCGCTCATAGAGTTCGGCGATGACGGCGCGTCCTGCAGCGGCGGGGCGGCCACGCACCTGGAGCAAGCCGAGCTCGAGATTCTCCTGCACGGTGAGGCCTGGAAAAATGCGACGATCCTCCGGCACGAGCCCCACGCCCGCCAGGCAGATGCGATCGGGCGAGAGGCCGTTCAGCTTGCGCGCATCGAGGCTGATGCTTCCCGACGTGGCTTTCACCCAGCCGGCGATGGTCTTCAGCAGCGTCGTCTTGCCGACGCCGTTGCGACCGAAAATGCCGATGACCTCGCCGACCTCCGCCCGGAGGCCGATGCCCTGAATGATGTGGCTGGAGCCGTAATGGCTGTGCAGATCTTCGATGCTGAGCATGTCAGGCGTGTCCGAAATAGGCGGCCTGAACGGCCGGATCCGCGCGCACGGTCTTGGGGGGACCCTCGGCCAGCTTGCGGCCCTGATGCATGACCACGACGTGATCGGACAATTCCATCACGAGACCGATGTCGTGTTCGATCAGCAGCACGCTGACGTCCTCGGTCAGCGAGCGGACGAGCTGCGCGGTGTCGGCCGTGTCCGCATGGCTCATGCCCTGCGTCGGTTCGTCGAGCAGCAGGATCTTGGGCTCGGACGCGAGGCAGACGGCAATTTCGAGACGACGCTGGTCGCCATGCGAGAGATTGCCCGCAAGCTCGTCGCGCCGGCGGCCGAGGCGGAACCGCTCCAGCATTTCTTCCGTTTTGGCGCGGGCGCGTGGCGAGCGCGAGAGTGGCAGGAATGCGCGCGACATGGGCTCGAGAACCTGCGCGGCGAGGCGCAGGTTTTCGGAGACCGTGAGTTCGGGAAACAGATTGGTGATCTGGAACGAGCGCGACAGTCCTGCGGCCTTGCTGCGCTCCGGCGGCAGGCCCGTCATGTCGACGCCCTCGATCAGGACTTGACCCATATGGGGGCGCAGCGCGCCGCTGATCAGGTTGAACAGCGTCGACTTGCCGGCGCCGTTGGGCCCGATCACCGTGGTGATGCGGTGCTTTTCGACATCGAACGAGACGTCATCGACAGCCCGCAGGCCCCCGAAGGCGATGCCGAGGCTGCGCACCTGCATGACGATGTGATTTTGCGTCGCGTTCATGGCTGCTCCCTCCGGGGCGCGAGGGGAGCGGCGGCCTTGGTCAGATCGTCCGGCCTGGCGCTCGAGCGGCCATCCAGCAGACGGATGATGGCGGGCCTGATCAGTCCGACGAGGCCTTTTGGCGCGAACAGAACCACGGCCATGAAGATGAGGCCGATGACGATGAGGTGGTGTTCGGTCCAGCTGCCGATGATCGATTTCACGATCACCAGAAGCACGCTGCCGTAGATGGCGCCGATCAGCGTGCCGACGCCGCCGAGGATCACCGAGATGACGGCATTGCCCGAGGTGGCGAAGAACATGAGCTCGGGCGAGACGAAGCCGCGCAGCATCGGATAGAGCGCACCGGAAAGCCCCGCGATCATGGCGGCGAGCACGTAGCACGACATGCGCGCGGTCCAGACCGAATAGCCGAGGAAGGGAACGCGCTTCTCATTGGCCTTGATGGCGGTGAGCACGCGTCCGAACGGTGTTTCCAGCAGATAGGCGCAGAGTGCATAGAGCCCCATCACGATGGTGAGCACGATGAGGAAAAAGCCGGTCGGATGGCCGGCCGAGACCGAGAACGGGCCGAGCCCGATGTCGATCACCGGGATGCCGATCATGCCGTCCGACGCGCCGAGGCTGCGCGTGTTGTAGACGAGCTTGGCGACGACCTGGGCCATGCCGAAGGTGATGAGTGCGAAGTAAACGCCGCGGACGCGATTGGCGATGAGACCGCCCAGGATGGCGGCC
>JAQGJH010000147.1 GCA_028290705.1 Hyphomicrobiales bacterium | reverse complement strand
AGCTCGTAGAGGTGGAGAGGTTCCCACACCCCTTCGATGCTTCGTGCTCAGGGCCGGATGGCTTCCTTGGCGCGTTGAACGATGTGCTTGGGGGCGGCGTACATCTGCACCATCAGCTTCTGCACCTCCCCGCCACCGGCAGGCGAAACGCTCAATCGCAGGCGTTCGACTTCCGAGAGAAACTCCGCATCCTGCATCGTGTCGTCAAAAGCCTTTCGTAGAATGGCGACCCGTTCTGCCGGCACCTCGGGCGCCACCAGGTAAGGCCGACCGAAAAGCTGCTGGGCGGCCACCAGTTCGAGCGCTGCGAGGTCATCGGCGTTGGCCGCAAAGCTCGCTGCCTTGACCACACCCCTGTCGTCAAGTTCCTTCACGGGCTGCACCGGAAGTTGCAGCAGGAGGTTGAAGCTTCCATCCCGCACCTGTTGTGGCTTGGCGGCTTTGAGGCCAGACCAGTCATAGCCGCAGACGGCCTCGACTTCGCCCCGCTCCAGGGCCAGCAGAATGTCGGCCATTCCCTTGTAGCCGGCGACAATCTTGAACTGTCCGCCATTCAGGTTCTTGTGCAGATAGGCGTAATCAAAGGACGAACTGCCCACCGCGCCTGCGCCTACGACGAGCGGTTCGCGTTGGGCTTCCGCGAAGGATCTGACCTTCGTGCCCTTCATCGTGAAGCAGACTCGCGCCGTGGTGTCGGCGCTGGCCAGATATTGAAAGCGCGCGGCCTCGTAGCCCATGTTGCGCCCTTCGAACAACGGCGCAATCAAGCCGCCTGGGTTCAGCGCTCCGATGACCGTGCCGTCCTTGGGAGCGGCGGAATAAATGTAGCCGGCTGCCTTGGCGCTTCCCGCGCCCGGCATGTTCTGCACCACGATGGCCGGCGAACCCGGAATGAAGCGGCCGAGATGGCGCGCGAAGAGCCGGGCGAAAATGTCGAAGCCGCCACCGACGTCGCTGCCGACGATCATCGTGACGGTCTTGCCCTCGTAAAAGTCAGCCGCACGCGCCGGCGCCGCCGCAAGCGAGACGGCGAACACCGCAACCGCAGACCATTGCTTGCATTTCATGATCATCGCCCCTTCTGCAGCCTGATCAGCGGATGTCAGCAATTTGCATGCCGGAGTCTGGATCGCGCCGCGGCGATCTACTCCGCTTGCGTCAGAGCGCCTCGAAGGCCGCCAGCATGCGCTTGCGCATGTCGGCGTCGGGGAGGCGGCCCTGACCGGCTTTCAGATTGTCGACCATGTATTGCGGGCGATCGGTCCCGGGGATGACCGCCGTGATGGCCGGGTGGCCGAGCAGCCATTTCAGGGCGAACTGCGCCCAACTCGTGCAGTCGATCTCCTTGGCGAAATCCGGAAGCGGTTTGCCGGATGTCTGCTGAAAGAACTTGCCTCGCCCGAAGGGGAGGTTGGTCAGGATGGCGCATCCGGCATCCGCCGCGGCGGGGATCAGCCTCTGCTCCGAGTTGCGATCGACCATCGAATAGTCGATCTGAAAGAAGTCCGGCTTTTCTTTTTTCAGGCACGCCTCGACGGCCTCGTAATCGCGGTCGAACGACGAGGTGATGCCGTAATACTTGCAGATGCCCTGGGCCTTCCAGTCGCGCAGAAGCGACAGGCTCTGGTTCGGGTCCCGGACATTATGCAATTGCATGAGTTCGACCTTGTCGGTCTTCAATCGGGCCAGCGCACCCTTCATTTCCGCAACCGTCGCGTCCTGCGGCGCAACCCGCACCTTCGTGGCCAGGAAGATCTTGTCGCGCAATCCGGTGGCGGCGAACAATTCGCCGAGCCTGTCTTCCGCCTTGCCGTACGAGGGCGCCGTGTCGACGAGGCGGCCGCCGCCGCCCACCAATGTCTTGAGCACCTCGGCTCGTTCGTCGAACTTCGCCTTGTCGTTCTCGAAATCGAAAATGATCGCAGTGCCGATGCCGACGCACGGCAGCATTTCGCCGCTGCTCGGAATCTTGCGCGCGAGCAGCGCCGTCGTCTGCGCGCCGGCGGGGAGCGCTGGCAGGACCGCGGCCGCGGCCGTGGCGGCTGCGAAAGTCATGGCGTCACGCCGGGTCAAACGATCGATCACGCGCTTCATGTCGAAACTCCTGGTTGAGGGGATGTGAGGGCGGCGCGGCGCTCCTGGCTGCGCCCGAGCGCCAGCGCCAGAGCCGCCCAGCCGAGCATGAGCGGGACTGCCAGCCCGGCAATGAGGAGCGGACCGGCGCCAAATCGCATCAGCCCGGCGAAGGCCCAGCTCCACACGACGTCGCCGCCGCGGAAGACGGCCGTGTCGATGAGGTTCTTGGCCTTGTATTTCTCTTCACGCGCCACGGAGGTGAAGAGGATCTCGCGGGCGGGGTTCGAGAACGCGAAATTGGCCGTCCGTTGCAGCGCCTGGAAAATGACGACGGCGATGAGGCCCGGAGCCAGCGCCAGCACGGCGAATCCTCCCGCGAAGACGAGCGGCAGAACAGCCGCCGCGGGTCCGGCTCCCAATCGCTTGATCAGCGCCCCGGTGGCGGCGAATTGCAGGGCGAGCGTCAGCAGATTGGCCGTGAGGTCCATCGCGGCGAAGATGCGTGTGCGCACGGCTGGATCAGCCGAGGCGGCCCGGACGACGTCCTGCTGGATGAAGTACAGGAAGGTCCCGGCCAGTGAAAGCAGCGCCACCCAGAGGGCGATGCCGCCGAGGTAGGGCGAGCGGAACAGCAGCGAGAATCCCTCGAACATGCCGCCGCCCACTTCGGTCCGCGCGGCCTTTGGCCTGGCTTCGGGCGTGCGGCTCTGCGCTTTTGCGGCGCGCTCGAGCCGTGCAGAGCAGAAGACCGCGATTTCGAGGAGGACTGCCGCGACGATCAAAAGGTTTGTTGGCCCGATGAGTCCCGTCACGAACACCGTGATTCCGGATCCCAGCAACGTTCCGGCGGTACCGCCCGCGGCAATGAAGCCGAACAGTCTCTTTCCCTGTTCGGTAGCGAACAGGTCTGCCATGAACGACCAGAAGACCGAAACGGCGAACAGGTTGAATACGCTCACCCAGACGAAGAAGACCCGCGCGGTTTCCGCCACCGGGCCCCCGAAGGTGAGTACGGCCCAGAACAGCGCGAGATTGAGGATGAAGAAGCGGTAGATCAGCGGAATGAATGTGGCCCGCGGCAGGCGCGCGATGGCCGCGGCATAGATGGGCGACGCCACCAGCATGACGAAGAATGTCGCGGTGAAAAGGTACTGCAGATAATCCCGTCCCGCCGCGACGCCCATTTCGTCGCGCAGCGGCCGCAAGATGAAATAGGACGCGAGCAGGCAGAAGAAATACAGGAAGGACCAAACGACCGCCTTGGTCTCGCCGGGGCGCAGATCGACCAGGCGAGCTACCCGCTTCTCCCAGTTTCCCTGCATCCAGTTCGACTCCGCTCGCCAATGTCCCCGCAGCGTCGCATGGACGGCTGCCCTTGGGAATGCCCGCCAGGGGAGGGCGGCGAGCCGCGCACGGATCTGTGAAGCCGGCTTGCAGGCCTAGTGCCTGGCTTGCGCCCGCAGGGCCTGGCCCGGGAGCGTCAACCTGTAGACGAGGAACATGGTGTCGACGTCTTCCTCGGCGGCATAATCTGTCCCGACCTGATGCCCCTTGCGGGTCATGAAATCGTTGTCGTTCGCCACCAGCAGGAAATAATCCTCCGGGCGTGCAGGATCCATCACGCTGACCAGGCTCATCGCCTCCCATTTCTCCGAAAGATTGTCGCGATCGTTGGGCGGGCCGTTGCGCAAGCCGAAGCGCTCCAGTTCGACATTGTCGTTCATGTCGATGAACCGTGCGAGCGATGCCGGCCTCACTGCGGGGTCGAGCTCCCCGCGGGGCGCGACCGGCTTGCTGCCGTCGAATTCGGTCCCGGCAATGTTGGTGGCGTCGCGGAGGTCGAGCAGGTCGATGCCGCGATAGAGCGACGTCGTGCCCTTGAGGCCGTGGCCATTGTTGCTGTCGCGGCTCAGCAGCAGGAACATGTCGTTTCCCAGAGCCGTGAGTTCGCTCTGAGCCGCAACGAGCTTCTCGCCTTTGGCGCCGGTGAAGACCGGCAGAGGGACCACGTGTTCCCGCAAAAGTTTCGGCGCGGCCGGGCTGCTGACGTCATACGCGAAGACGCGTGTGTGCCGCCGCGTGGCGGGGGCGTCGCCACCATCCTGCCGTGTCGCGCTTTGCAGGATCGTGACCAGAAGGCCGCCGTCGGGCGTGAGCGCCATGCCCTCGAAGCCCTGGTTGTTCTGCCGTCCGCGCTCCGGATGCACCGGGTCGGGCCGCTTGGCTCCCGGGCCGGGATTGCTCGACGAGAAATTCAGCTCGCCTTTGCGGACCGGCAACAGGGCTTCGGGCGGGAAGAGGGAAGACAGCAGCCGGCCTTCGGGCGAGAACCGATAGATGCCCGGCCCATATTCGTCGCTGATGAAGAAACTGCCGTCCGGCATCCGCACGATGGCCTCCGGATCGAGGCTCACCTTGCCGTCCTTCGTCATGGGCAGTCGCGGAAGACCGTTTTCCGCCGGACTCACACGCTCGGGATCGAGGCCGCTCATGGGCACGCCATTCCCGTCGATGAGCAGAATGGTCTCGGTGAGTTCTGCGCGAACGCCGGTCTGGCGTTGTTCCGCAGGGGGCGTCCGGCCGGGCTCGACAGGCGTGATCCTCAGCGTCAGGCGGTTGAGCCGGGCGCGATAATCGGTGGTTCCTTCGACGTTGTAGCCGCGGTCCGGCAGCAGGTAGATCGACCCTTCGTACCCGTCGGCAGTTCGCCGCCAACTGGCGGGATCGAGCGTCATGCCGGAGCCTGAGCCGAATGTTTCGCCGAACCGGTCGCGCAGATCGGCGGGCAATCGGCCGACGGCGACGAGGCCGTGGTTGACGAAGCGCTGGTCACGCACCATGACGCTGTTTTCGGCCATGACGTGAGCGGGCGCGCACGCGCAGGCGAGAGCGACGAGAACGGCGGCGGTTTTGTTCATCAGGCAATCTCACGGAAAGCTGCATCGTGAGTGATGCGCTAGTGTGCCTGCATGACAGGATGATGAACCCTCAGCCGGGCGGGAAATGAAAACCGCGCGCGCGCATTCCGCCGCGCGCGATCGCCACTGCGCCGCAATGGTCCGGCGCCGGCTCGAAGGCAAGCATCGTCCAGTCTCGCGTCGCCTCTGATGATCCCTCGATGCCAAGAATTTCCGCGGGTGCTCCCGGCTCGAGCGAGACATCGAAGCTCTTCAACGGGATGGCAACGCCGCCGCCCAGCGCCTTGATGTAGGCCTCCTTGCGGGTCCAGCAGGCATGAAAAGCCTCGGTCCGCACGTCTTCGGGAAGGCTGAACAGATGGGCATATTCCTGCCGCGAAAAATGATCGCGTGCGACGCGCGAAAGGTCCGGCATCGGCCTGATGCGCTCCAGATCGACCCCGATCTGAACGCTGCGCGTCACGGCGACCACGCCCCACTCGAACGTATGGGCGACGTTGAACTGCGGAGCGTCGTCCATCTTGAGGAAAGGCTTGCCATGCTCCCCGCGCCCGAAGCGCAGCATGCGCGGCGCGACCTCGGTGTAGAGCGACAGGATGAAGCGCGTCGCTCCGCGTGCCGTCATGAAAACGCGCTTGGATGCAGCATCCCCGAACGTTTCGGCGTGGTTGCGGTCGCCGACGTCGAGCGTCGCCATCAGCGATTCCGGGACGAGTTCCGGCTTCTGGATCCTGAAGCGCCACACATGGACTTCATCCTCGGCGAGTTCCGGCTCGTCCTGCGGTTCGACTTCGGCGAAAGTGATGGCCTGGCTGTTCATGCCGCCATCACATAGCACGGCCAAGGCTGGCGTGAAGCTTCACGCCATGTGATCGACGCCTGCGGAACCCTGTTCGCCTCCCGCCATTTGCGGCCATGACCCGCGGATTGGAGAGCAGCATGGCCGTCACCCTGAAGCCACTTTCACAGCAAACCATCGTCATCACCGGAGCGTCGAGCGGCATCGGCCTGGCGACCGCCCAGGAGGCGGGTCGTCGCGGCGCCAACGTCGTGCTCGCGGCCCGGAACGAGGAGGCCCTGCGGCAGGCAGCACAGGACATCGTCCAGGCGGGCGGTTCTGCGACGCATGTCGCGGCGGATGTCGGCAAACCCGAAGACGTCGAACGCATCGTCGCTGCCGCGCTAACCAGGTTCGGCGGCTTCGACACCTGGGTGAACGACGCAGGCGTCGACATGTGGGGCCGCATCGAGGAGATCCCCGACGAAGACAGCCGGCGTCTCTTCGAAACCAATTTCTGGGGCTTGGTCTACGGCTCGAAGGTCGCGGCGCGTCATCTTCGGCAGCGGGGCGGGGCACTGATCAACGTCGGCAGTGTCGCGTCTGATCGCGCCTTTCCGCTGCAGGGAATTTATTGCGCCAGCAAGCACGCGGTGAAGGCATTCACCGACGCGCTGCGCATGGAGCTGGAACACGACGGCGCTCCCGTGTCGGTCACGCTCATCAAGCCGGCCTCCATCGCCACGCCGCTGCAGGAGCAGGCCAAAAATTTCATGGACAAGGAGGTGCGTTTGCCGTCGCCCCTCTACGCTCCCGAAGAGGTCGCCTATGCCATCCTGCATGCCGCCGAAAAGCCCGAACGTGACATCTACGTGGGGTCCGCCGGCCGCATCCTCAGCGCCTTCGGCACCCAGGCGCCTCGCCTGACGGACATTGCCGGAGAGGGGCTGCTCTGGCGCTCGCAAAAGAGCGAGACGGACGCGCGCCCGCGTCGCGACAACCTTCATGCGGCGGGACCCGGCGGCGGCCGTGTCCACCTGCGCGATCCGGAAGGACGCAGCATGCGCGCGAGCTATTACACGCGCGCGACGCTGAACCCCATGGCGACCAGCGCCCTCGTTCTGGCCGCCGGCATGGCCGTGGGCCTCGCCGCCAAAGGCATGATGTCGGACGATGCGCGACGCCCGCTATCCCGGCTCGCGAACCGCATGCAGCCCGATTGAACGATCAGGCGCGGATTACGATCCGTGCCCGCCCGCTTCGCTGCCCCAGAGTTCCTGCAGGCGCGCATCGCGTCCGCAGGAATAGCGGTAGTACTTATATTTGATGGGATTCTTCAGGTAGTAATCCTGGTGATACTCCTCCGCCGGATAGAAGGTCGCGGCAGGCAGGATTTCTGTGACGATGGGCTTGTCGAACCGTCCGGCGATTTCGGCGCGCGAGGCCTCCGCCAGCTTCTTCTCTTCGGCATTTCCGTAGAATACCGCGCCGCGATATTGGCTTCCCTGATCGCAGAACTGCGCATTGGCGGTGACGGGGTCGACGTTGCGCCAGAAAACGTGCAGCAATTGCGCGTAAGTGACGACGTTGGGATCGTACACGACCTTCACCACTTCGGTGTGGCCGGTGCGTCCTGCCGAAACCTGCTGGTAGGTCGGATTGGCCACTTTCCCGCCGGAATAACCCGACGTGGTGGAACGGACGCCCTTCACTTTGTCCATGTCGGACTCGAGGCACCAGAAACACCCTGCCGCGAAGACCGCCGAGGCCTCCACACGCTGTGCACTCGCCTGGCTCGACGGCAACACGAAGCTCGCCGCCATGGCCAGGCCGGCCAGTCCCATCTTCAGATCATTCATCGTAACCTCCCGGAGTTCTCTGAGCCTCAGTCTACACCGGTCGCGCCTCTGCGGATGCGTCGATCCGCGGGGCTCCTCGATTCGTGAGCGGCGCTTCCTCGGGCCCTGCGAGCACGCAGATCCGGTCGGCGAAGCGGGCGGCCAGCGCCGGCTGGTGAAGGCTGCACAACACACTCATGTTTTCCTCGCGGGCAATCTCGCGGATCAGCGAAAGAACATTTTCAGCCGCCTCAGGGTCGAGGCTCGCGACGGGCTCGTCGGCCAGCAGCAGGCGGCTCCTCTGCACGAGCGCACGCGCGATGGCGACCCGCTGCTGCTGCCCGCCGGAGAGCAGGTCGGCGCGCTGCCAAGCCTGGGGCAGCAGGCCGACACGTTCGAGCGCCGCAAATGCGTCCCGCCGATCGGCCTCCGGAAAACGGCCGAGGACGACCCGCCAGAGCGCAACATCGGGCAACCGTCCAGTCAGCACGTTGGCCAGCGCCGAGCGGCGTCCGATGAGGTTGAACTGCTGGAAAACGAAGCCGATCTCCCTCTGTGCCCGCCGCAGGGCCGCGCCGCGGAGCCGGTGCATGGCATGGTCGCCCAGCAGGATCTCCCCGGCGTCGGGCTGCGCCAGCCCGGAAACGCAGCGCAGCAGCGTCGTCTTGCCGGCCCCGCTCGGTCCCAGCAGCGCGACGAACTCTCCTGCCGCCACATCGAGCGAAAACCCATCGAGCACGAGGGCGTCGTCGAAAGATTTGCCGAGATTCCTGATCTGCAATCGCCGCTGGTGCGTCACGCGAGCCGTCTCCGCACAAGAGAGCTCACCTGATCGACCATCGTCACCATCGCCATGATGATCAGCAGGATGGCGAACACGCGCGGAAAATCGAGAAGATCGATGCTGCTCTTCAACTCCTGTCCGATGCCTCCCGCGCCGACCAGTCCCAGCACGGTCGAGGCGCGCAGGTTGAACTCCCAGACATACAGCATGGTCGATGCGAGCGAGGGCGAGACGTCGGGAAGCAGGGCGTGGACGATCACGCGCAAGCGCCCCGCGCCGCTCATCGCCGCCGCCTCGATCGGCCCGCGTTCGACGGTTTCGATGGCCTCCGACCAGAGTTTCGCGATGGACCCGGCGGAATGCAGGGCGATGCCCAAGACGCCGGCGAAAGGGCCCAGCCCGACTGCGGCGACGAAGAGCAGCGCGAAGACGAAGGAGTCGATGCCCCGGAGGGCATCCAGCAGCCATCGCGCCGGCGCATGCAGCATCGGCACAGGCGCGGTATTCCGCGCGGCGAGGAGGCAGAGCGGCGCGGCGATCATGGCTCCCGCGGTCGTACCCAGCGTCGCCATCGAGATGGTTTCCGCCGCGCGCTCGAGCAAGGTCGTAAAATCGGAAAAATCCGGCGGCCAGGCACGCGCCGCCCATGCGCCGAGGCGGGGAAGTCCTGCCCAAAGTCGTGCGAGATCGATGTCTGCATACGACAGACAGAACGCATAGAACGACGCGACGGCGAGCAGGATGAGGCTGAAACGAAGCGGTCGCCATCGAAATGGCGGGCGGAGCGGCGTGGATCGAGGCAGGATCGACGTATCCTCAGCGCTTGATGATGCCGAGCGACGCGCCGGCCTGTTCGATCAACTCGTAACTCTTGTGCGTCGCCGGCACCCAGCCGGTGTAATGTGGTGGCAGCAGCGTCTTGGCGGCGGTCTCGTCGATGCCGAGCGCCGCCTCACGCAACTTCTCCGTCAGGGCAGGGTCGAGGCCGGCCCGCGCCACCAGCGCATCGTTGGGGAGCGGTTCCGACGTCCACACGACCTTCACGGCATCCGCGGCGATCAGCTTGCGCTCGATCATGCTACGCAGGTTCCGGTCGTAATCGGTCGCGAGATCGACCTGCCCGTTGGCCACCGCGATCTCGTTCGCAGGATGCGAGGCGCCTTCGCGATACTTGAAATAGCTTTTGGGATCGATCTCACGCGATTTGAACCAGAACGTCGGGATGAGCCAGCCGGACGTCGATCCCCGGTCCGCGAAAGAGATGCTCAGCCCCTTCGCGTCTTCCGGCCATTTGGCGAGGGTCAGCGACGGGCGCGCCACGATGATCGCATGATAGAACGGCTTTCCGTCATATTTGACCGTTGCGATGGCCTGCGCCTGGCCTTCCTTGTTGGCCAGCACGTAGCCCCAGGGGCCCATCCAGGCGGCGTCCGCCTGGCCGTTCGCCAGCGCAGTCGCGATGCCGGCCCAATCCGTCGTGACGACGAGGTCGAAATCTCGCCCCGCCGCCGCCGCCAGATGTCGGAAGAAAGGCTCGTACGCGTTCCGGGTGTCGCCCGGTGTGGCCTGGAAAGGCCCTACGGCGAAACGGATCTTGCCTGCCTGCTGGGCCGCCACCGGGGTGATCGTGGCCAACACCGCCAGGCCGATACCCGCGACATACGAGAGCAGGCGGGTCGTCGAATTCGGCGGAATCATCGAGCGGCTCACGGGACGTGGGAGAAAATATTGGTCGGACACTGGCGCAGGTCGCCCTTGTGGCGCAATCACCCGACTGTGCATTTTCTCGTGACCCGATCCGTGACACTCACGCGACGCCGCCTTGAGACTGGAGACTGCCTTGTTTCCCTGGAACGACCGCAAGGGCAACCTCGTCCTGCTGAAATTGGCCGTCTTCGTCGCCTTGTTCGTCCCGGGCGCGTGGATTGCCTGGCAATGGTGGCAGGGTGACCTCGCGCCCAAGCCCGTCACCGAGGCGTTGCACCAGACGGGCGCCTGGACGGTGCGGCTGCTCCTTCTGTCGCTGGCGATCACGCCCCTGAGGTCCATCGCACACTGGCCGCGCCTGGTGGACGTGCGCCGCATGGTCGGACTCGGCGGCCTCGCCTACGTGCTGATCCATTTCGGGCTCTATGTCGTCGACCAGAAATACGATCTCTGGCGCGTGGCGAGTGAGATCGTCCTGCGCTTCTATCTCACCATCGGCTTCGTCGCGCTTCTGGGATTGGCGGTTCTCGGAGCCACCTCGACCGACGGCATGATCCGCCGCCTCGGCGCCCCGCGCTGGAACCGGCTGCATCGCACGATCTACGTCATCATGGTGCTGAGCCTGTTTCATGCCTTCCTGCAGGCGCGGCTCGACGTCTCCGAGCCCGTCCTGATGAGCGGCCTCTTCCTCGCCTTGATGGGTTATCGCGCGATGCAT
This sequence comes from Hyphomicrobiales bacterium, assembly GCA_028290705.1. Taxonomy (GTDB): domain Bacteria; phylum Pseudomonadota; class Alphaproteobacteria; order Rhizobiales; family Beijerinckiaceae; genus Terripilifer. The sequence goes on along the minus strand of JAQGJH010000147.1, from coordinate 41,194 downwards.
GCACGCGGCCTGCGCGGCCCGGTCGCGCTCGTCGGTCTGGCCATCGTCGCCGGCCTGTGCACGGCCTTTCTTGAAGCCGGCTGGTATGCGGCCAAAACCGGCGTCGATGCGAGCCGCGTGCTCGCCGCAAACCTGAACGTCGACGTGTCGATCAGGCCCTCGCTGTGGGTCTTCGTCATCGTGCTGGCGCTGGCCCCGTTGCGGCTCGTCGGGCGCATGAGAGCATCGTCCGGACGGCGCACCGACGCGCGGCCGTTGCGCGTCGGCTAGGCGGCGCTTTTCGAGAGAGGCGCTTGCGGCAGTCGCTTCTGACCACGGCAGATGATGACGCGACGCGCCAGCAGATCCTCGCCGGCTTCGATCGTCATGCTGAAATAGCGCTTGCCGTCGTGCAGCAGCACGGTGACGTGGTTCAGACCGTCGAGAATGTCGATGAGTTCGATCTTGCGGTTCAGGCGCGCAAAGTCGATGCAGGCTGCGCTCAGCGAGTCACCGATCTGCATCCACGCGCCAGCCACAACCGAGGCGATCTGCGCATCGTCGGCATAATGCGCCAGTACGGCGGCGTGGTCCCCGCGGTTCCAGCTTTCAACAGCCTGACGTATCCGCGACGCGATTTCTGGGCTGAGAATTCCGGCCATTTGGACCTCACTTGCACTGCCTCTTTTCAAACATTCGGGAATGAATGGAAGCTGTCTGAGATCGTTACAATTTGAGCCGACCGCGCCTTTGCCGAACTTCTCCACAGCGAAGCTGCCTGCTGCGGCGATTGCGCACATCGTCCAGATCGCCGACACTCGGTTGCCGCAGCGCGAGCAGTCCGTAGCTCGCCGGTCTTCCACCATGTCCCGACACAGAGGCCAGTATGCCGAGTTCCAGTTTGCCGCCGATCCCGCCCGAGCTGCGCGCGCTGATGGCGGAGATCGGGCCGCGTTGGCGCGAAAGCGTTGCCGCCAACGTCAAACTGATCTGCGAGCGCTTTTCCGAAGTGCTGGCTCTCGCGCCTCGCGATGGCGTGGCGGTCACCGAGGGGCATCGCTACGGGCCGCATCCACGGCAGGTCTTCGAACTGTTCATGCCGCCGGGGCAGGGGGAAGCTCGCGACCGGCCGGTGGTGATCTTCGTCCATGGCGGCGCCTTCGTCGAAGGAGATCGAAATCGCACCAGCGAAGTCTATTCGAACGTCTGCATCTATTTCGCCCGCCACGGCATCGTCGCGGTCAACATGGGCTACCGTCTGGCTCCCGACGCCGTCTACCCGCAGGCCGCCGAAGACATCGCCTCGGTGGTCGGGTGGTGCAAGCAGCACGCAGGCGACCTGGGCATCGATCCGTCACGGGTGTTCTTGATGGGGCATTCCGCCGGCGGCTGCCATGTCGGCACCTATGCGTATGATCGCCGCTGGCAGCCGGAGGGCGGTCACGGGCTGGCGGGCGTCATCATCGTCAGCGGCCGCATGCGGGCCGACAACCTGCCGGAGAATCCCAATGCGCGGAAAGTCGAAGCCTATTTTGGGACCGATGCCTCGACCTTCGAGGACCGGTCGCCGGTTACGCACGTCGATGCCGACAGCCCGCCGACCTTCGTGGCCTGGGCGGAATACGAGAACCCGCTGATCGACCTGTATTGCGCCGAACTCGTTTACCGCATCGGGCTAGCCAAGCGAAAAACGCCTCCGGTCGTCTACCTGCCGGGCCACAATCACACCTCGGCCATCGCGCACGTCAACACGGCGGACGACGTCCTGGGCAGCGCGATGATCGACTTCGTCCGCAAGACGTGCGGCCTGCCGGCCTCAACCAGTTCCCCGAAGGAGTGAGCATGATCGATCTGCACTATTGGCCGACGTCCAACGGGCACAAGATCACGATCTTTCTGGAAGAGACCGGTTTGCCCTACAGGCTGTGCCCGGTGGATATCCACAAGGACGAGCAGTTCAAACCCGAGTTTCTGGCGATTTCGCCCAACAACCGCATGCCCGCCATCGTCGATCACGAGCCCGCGGACGGCGGCGGACCCCTCTCGATCTTCGAGAGTGGCGCGATCCTCATCTATCTCGCCGAAAAAACCGGCCGATACCTCCCGTCCGACAAGCGAGGCCGTGAACGCGTTCTCCAATGGTTGTTCTGGCAGGTTGGAGGGCTCGGCCCCATGCTCGGCCAGAAAAACCATTTCAAGCGCAAGGCGCTGGAAGGAATGGACGAAAAGGGAAGGGCTTATGCGGTCGACCGCTATGTCAAGGAAGCCCAGCGCCTCTATGGCGTGCTCGACCGCGAACTGGCCGGGCAGGACTTCGTAGCTGGGGACTATTCCATTGCCGACATGGCCATTTACCCGTGGCTATTCACGGCCCGGAAGTATGGCGACGATTTTGCGCCTTTCGCCTCGGTGGCCGCCTACATCGACCGCATGTCCGCCCGACCGGCGGTCCAGGCGGCCTATGCGCGGGCGCAGCAGCCGCCCTTCCCGCAGGGCTAGCCTCATCTTCCGGTGGCGCGCCGGGCCAAACCAGCGTATGACCCTGAGCTTCGGCAGCAATGGAGACGGTTGATCCGTCCATGTAAGAGCGCGAGCCGGGGCCAGCCGCCTCGAGCCCTCGCCGCCATTCCCGTTCTGAAGGTTATCGAGACATTGGCTTTTCCCGCGACGATCCCGACCCTCGCGCGCGCCCTTGCGCAGCGTGACTATCACGAGGCCACCCCCGTCCAGCTCGCCGTGCTGGATCCTGCCGCCAGCGGGCGCGACCTGCTGGTCTCGGCGCAAACCGGCTCCGGCAAGACCGTGGCCTACGGCCTCGCATTCGCCGAGACTCTCCTGGGGGAGGCCGAGGTGCTGGAGAAGGCGACGTCGCCGCTGGCCCTCGTGATCGCTCCCACGCGCGAACTCGCCCTGCAGGTGCATCGCGAACTCGCCTGGCTCTATGCCGGTGCGCGGGCCCGCGTGGTCTCCTGCGTCGGCGGCATGGACCCGCGGCGCGAGCGCATGCTGCTGGCCGAGGGCGCCCACATCGTCGTCGGGACGCCCGGCCGCCTGCGCGACCATCTCGAGCGGCGTGGACTGGACGTGTCGCGCCTCAAGGCTGTCGTGCTCGACGAAGCCGACGAGATGCTCGATCTCGGCTTCCGCGAAGATCTCGAGTTCATCCTCAAGACCACGCCGGAAGATCGTCGCACGCTGTTGTTTTCCGCCACGCTTCCGCGCGGAATCGTCAATCTGGCGCGCGATTTCCAGAACGATGCTTTGCGCATCGAGGTCGGCGATGGCGAGACGGCGCATGCGGACATCGACTATCGAGCCCTGCGCGTGCTTCCCAACGAAATCGACCACGTCGTCGTCAACCTGCTGCGCTTCTACGACTCACCCGGCGCCATTGTGTTCTGCAACACGCGAGACGCCGTTCGGCACATGCAGACCGCGCTGTTGGAGCGCGGCTTCAACGCCGTGGCGCTGTCTGGCGAACTCAGCCAGAACGAGCGCACGCATGCGCTGCAATCCCTGCGCGACGGCCGCGCCCGCATCTGCGTGGCGACCGATGTCGCGGCGCGCGGCATCGACCTGCCGAACCTCGGCCTCGTGATCCACGCCGAGCTGCCGACCGACTCCGAGATCCTGAAGCATCGCAGCGGGCGCACCGGCCGTGCCGGGCGCAAGGGCATTGCGGTGCTGCTCGTGCCGACATCCCGTAGGCGCAAAGCCGAGCGACTGCTGGTCGACGCGGGCATCCAGCCGAGCTGGGGCGGCCCGCCGACCGCGGAAGAGATCCGCAAGCTCGATCAGGAACGCCTGATGCGGGACGACATCCTCACCGAAGAGAACAACGAGGAAGATCTGGGCCTCGCGCGTGCGCTTCTCGCCGAGCGCTCGGCCGAGGACATTGCCGCGGCTCTCGTGCGCATCTATCGCTCGCGCCTGCCGTCGCCCGAGGACGTCACCGACCCGGGCTTCGGCCGCGAGACGCGCCCGCTTCGCACCGAGCGCACCGGACCCTACGCGGAGAAGCCGGGTGTTGCCCCCAAGGAGCGTGGCCAGCGCTCCGGCGGTCGCGGTCCAGGCGTCTGGTTCCGGCTCGACATCGGACGCCAGAACAACGCCGATCCGCGCTGGCTCCTGCCGATGATCTGCAAGCGCGGCAAGGTCACGCGCGAGCAGATCGGCGCCATCCGCATCTTCGATCGTGAGACCAAGTTCGAGATCTCGGCCGATGCCGCGGAAGGCTTCGCGGTCGCGATGCTGCGGCCCGGCAAAGACACGAAGGAAGGTCAGACGCCCCTGAACTTCTCACGCCTGGACGCCGGCGCGCCGGTGCCGCCGCCGCCGAAGTTCAACAAGGGCAAGAAGAAAGATGAATTCGGGAAGCCGAAGCCTGGCGACAAGGCGCGCACGAAGTTCCGCAAGGAACAGGCCTGATCCGTCTCAGCCCGAGCCATGCCGTCGCGCGAACCCGTTCTGCCATAGGCAGATCGCTGGCGTGACGGCCAGTTCCATCGCGAGTCCGAAGATCATGCCGCCCGACGGTGTGCCGGCAGCCAACAGGCCGCCCAGACGCGCCAGTCCGCCCACGAAGACGATCAAGGTGAGCAGCCGGAACCGCGCCGCATGCGCCTCGAGGTGCGGAACGGCAGCGCCGAAGCAGAGCCCTATACCGAGCAACAGCCCGGACAGGTAGCGGAAGTGACTGTCCTGCGACGCCGTCGCCGTCCATCCCTCGATGAAGCCGGGACCGAGGAGCGCGCCTGCGCCCCCCGCGCCGATCGGCACGCAGATCGCGAGCAGAACAGCGGCCTGCAGCCAACGCCGCTCGGCCGCAGTGCTCAACCGCTTGCCTCTCCCGTGCCTGGGACGAAGGTCAGCGCCACTCCATTGAGGCAATGCCGCTTGCCGGTGGGCTTGGGCCCATCATCGAACACGTGCCCCAGGTGCCCGCCGCAGCGCCGGCAATGCACCTCCGTGCGCGTCATGAGGAAACCACGGTCGACCTTGGTTCCGACGGCGCCGTCGAGCGAGGCCCAGAAGCTCGGCCAGCCTGTGCCGCTCTCATATTTCGTCTTGGACGAGTAGATCGGCAGGTCGCAACCGCCGCAGTGAAACAGTCCGCTGCGTTTCTCGTCGTTCAGCGGGCTGGAATAGGGCCGTTCCGTGCCTTCCTTGCGCAGAACGTTGAAGGCGGCCGGCGACAATTGCTTGCGCCACTCGGCCTCCGGTCGCGTGATCTCGAACGTCTCCGTCGCGGCGCTGGCGAGCGACGAGCTTGCAAACCAGGACATGCCGAACACGGTCGCACCTTTCGTCAGGACATTGCGTCGAGTGGTCATGAGCGTCTCCTCTGCTGACAATATAGGCGCTCGGACGACCGGCTGCGCTGCGAACCAACTCACGAATGGGTGACCCTGCCGCTGGTCATCCGCCTGCCGGACTGGCAGCATGCCCAGGCATGGCGACTCTGCGGACCGGCGAACGGGGCCAAATTTACGATCTTCTCGTTGTCGGCGGCGGCGTCAACGGCTGCGGCATCGCGCGTGATGCCGCGGGCCGTGGCCTGAAGGTCTTGCTCGTCGAGGCCGACGATCTTGCGTCCGCCACGTCTTCGGCATCCACCAAGCTGATCCATGGCGGACTGCGCTATCTCGAATTCCTCGAGTTCCGCCTCGTGCGAGAGGCTTTGCAGGAGCGGGAGCTTCTGCTCTCGCAGGCGCCGCACATCATCTGGCCGCTCCGTTTCGTCCTGCCGCACGATCCGAACATTCGATCGGCGCTGCTCGTCCGGATCGGTTTGTTCATCTACGACCGGCTCGCAGGACGGCGCAGGCTGCCGCCGTCTTCCATGATCGACGTGGCGCGTCATGACTTCGGCGAACCCCTTCAAAAATGGGTGCGGCGCGCGTTCGTCTATTCGGACTGCTGGGTCGACGACAGCCGTCTCGTGTCGCTGCTGGCGCTGGACGCTCGCGAGCGCGGCGCGCAGATCCTGCTGCGGACAGCGCTGGTGTCGGCCGAACGATCGCGTGAGCGATGGCTGGCCACGCTTCGAGCGTCCGACGGGTCGACGCGCACCGTGCAGGCACGCGCCATCGTCAATGCCACAGGACCCTGGGTGGCTGACGTTCTGGCAAACACGCTGAAAGTCGCGACGCGCAGCCGGATTCGTCTCGTGAAGGGAAGCCACATCATCGTCGACAGACTGCATGATGGCGAGCAGGCCTACGTGTTCCAGAACTCCGACGGACGGATCGTCTTCGTCATTCCGTACGAAGAGCGCTTCTCGCTGATCGGCACCACCGACGAACCATTCCACGGGGATCCTCGGAGCGCGGCCATCTCGCGTGCAGAAGTCGAATACCTGATCGCCAGCGCCGCGCGTCACCTGCGCGTAAGCCTCGGGCCGGCAGACGTGCGCCATTCGTATTCCGGCGTGCGGCCGCTCTTTGACGACGGGAAGGCGGCTCCCTCGCGCGTGACACGGGACTACGTCCTCGAACTGGATCAGACGGCGGCTCCGGTCTTGTCGGTATTCGGCGGCAAGATCACGACGTTCCGGCGCCTTGCGGAACAGGCGCTCGACGAATTGTCTCCCGTCTTCCCTGACATGCGTTCCGCATGGACCGCCCGAGCCACGCTCCCCGGCGGCGATTTACCCGGATGCGACATCGCAGCCTTCGAAACGCGACTGCAAGCCGACTACCCGTTTCTCGGACCCGCAGTCGCCCGTCGGCTGGCCCGATCTTACGGGTCCCGCGCACACGACTTCCTGGGTCGGGCCAAGTGCGTCGAGGACCTCGGGGAGCAATTCGGGCACGGGTTCTCGGCCGCCGAACTCGCCTATCTGCGAGACATCGAGGCGGCGCAGAGGGTGGAGGACATCCTCTGGCGTCGCTCGAAGCTCGGCCTGCATCTGGAAGCGTCCGCGCAGGCGCGTGTCGCCCATGCGCTGAACCGCGCCGACGAATTGAGTTCACGCGACGATTGAACCACTGCCAAGCTCAATCGTTACGGAGATGAGGGCGGCGCCGGGTCGCCCGCTGACAGGGGACTGAGCATGGGCTTCATCTGGACAATCATCATCGGGCTCATCGCGGGACTGATCGCGCGCTGGATCTCCAGCGCCCCGAAGGAGCCGAGCGGCTTCATCATGACGGCGCTGCTTGGTGTTGTCGGCGCAGTTGTGGCGACCTGGCTCGGCCAGGCGGTCGGCTGGTACAGGCCGGGTGAGGGCGCGGGACTGATCGGCGCGGTCGTGGGTGCGCTCATCGTCCTGTTCGTCTGGAACATGATCTTCGCCCGGCGCGGCGCGGATCGGATTTGAACCTGACATGATGACCGCCGGGGAATCGTTCGGGGCGTTCGGCCCCGAGCGATGAAAAGGCGGGCATGGCATGTGTGAGCTGATGGGCATGAGCGCGAACGTGCCGACGGACGTTCGCTTCAGCTTTTCGGCGCTGTCTCGTCGCGGCGGCGGGACGGGTCCGCATCGGGACGGCTGGGGAATTGCCTTCTACGAGGGCCGCGGCGCGCGAGCCTTTCACGATCCCCAGCCGAGCGCCGAGTCCGAAATCGCCCGGTTGCTCCGAAGCTATCCGCTCAAGAGCGAGATCGTCATCGCGCACGTTCGCCGCGCCAACAGGGGCAGGGTGGCGCTGGAGAACACACATCCGTTCACGCGCGAGCTTTGGGGCCGCGCCTGGACCTTCGCGCACAACGGCCAGCTCAAGGGCGTCAAGCGTCGCCCGCTCGATCTTTTCCATCCCATCGGTACGACCGACAGCGAGCACGCCTTCTGCTGGCTACTCGGGCAATTGCGCGCGAGATTCGAGAACCTGCCGGCCGAGGCGGCTCTCGAGCGCGCTCTTGGCTCGCTGTGCCGCGACTTGGGCGATCTGGGGATTTTCAACATCCTGCTCAGCGAAGGACGCTCGCTCTTCGCCTTCTGCAACAAGAAGCTGTTCTACATCGAGCGCCACGCGCCATTCGGTGTGGCGACTTTGGTCGACGAGGACTTGCGGGTCGATTTTTCGGACGAAACGACTCCGACCGATCGCGTCGCCGTCGTGGCCAGCAATCCATTGACGCGCGACGAGACATGGAGCGAACTGCCGCTAGGCCAGCTTTCCACCTTTCGCGCGGGCTCGCTCCAGCGACGGGACAGGTAAGGATTTGTTGGGCCTAAAACGAGCATTAAAACAATTAAGTATCTGATTAATATCAACTTCACCCCGTCTTGCTCTATTCGCTGAAGCTCCGGGCGACTTCCGCCCCGGCAATGAAGGCTTGCCGATAAGGGGATGGCATGAAGGGCGAAGTCGCGGACGATCACTACGCATCGCTGGGCCTCGCCAAGAGTGCTTCGCTCGACGAGATCAAGGCTGCGTTCCGCCGGGCAGCGAAAGAACATCATCCCGACGTCAGTGGCGACCTTGGATCGGTCGACAAGTTTCAGCGCGCCAGCGAGGCCTATCGCGTTCTTTCCGATGCCGGCCTGCGTCGAGACTTCGATGCACTGCGCGAGAACGCGCAAGCCCGCGAAAAATCCTCAAACGACCTGAGTCCGCTGCGTTGCGAATGCTGCGCGAGCATCTGCGCCAAGCCGCGTCTGGTCATTCACCTGCAGGTCACGAGCTTTCTCGTTCTCACGCGGCGAACGCCCAAGGCCGCCATTTACTGCAGCGACTGCGCGGGCAGCAAATCGCTCCGTGCTTCAGTCATGACATGGCTGTTCGGCTGGTGGGCATTTCCCTGGGGGCCCGTCTATTCCCTGAACGCTCTTTTCGTGAACGCCAAAGGCGGACGCCAGCCGCCCGAGATCAACGTCAGCGTATCCCTGCGCCAGACGCTGGCATTTCTGGCGATGCAGAGAAAGGACCTGGCTCGAACGGCGGCCCTGCAGGCGATCTGGTTCGCGCGAAAAATTGGACCCGAACGGGAAGAAAAAACCCGCTCGGACCTGCGCGCCTTTTTCGACGACGATCCACTCCTGCGCCAAGACGGCAGGCGATCGGACCAGTGGGGCTTCTGGAACAAGTTCTCGATGGGGCAGGCCGCCATCGGCCTCATGATCGCAGTCACACTTGCGGCGACCGTAGAAGGAATGCTGTCGGATCGGCGCACTCCATCGCCGAGCCGAGCGGCCAGTGCTGTCCAGACTGCCAATGCCGGGCAGGTGACACGAAAACCGGCTTATGTGCGTCCATCGACAACGCCGGATGGCGAGCCTTGGCCCACCACCGCCGGATATCTCGGCAGTGCCGATGCCGCCAGTCAACGTGGGCTGTCGAACGTCACGGTGGACAACACGAGGAACTCCTCGGACGTGCTCGTGAAGCTCTTTTCGTTGAATGCCTTCGAGCCATCTGCCGTGCGGACGTTCTACATTCCCGGGCATCAACGCTTCACGATCGCCAACGTGACGATGGGCCAGTACGAGATCCGCTACCGGGACCTGGACAGCGGCGGGCTTTCGAAGACCGAACCCTTTCGGCTCGAGGAACGACTGGTTCCGAACGGACGCGAGTTCAGCAACGTCACCATGACTCTGTACAAGGTGCAGAACGGTAACATGCGGACCGTCTCGATTCAGGACAGCGATTTCTAAGCGATCGCCTCAACTCCCGAGCAAAAAAAAGCCCCCGTTTCCGGGGGCTTTTCCGTGGTCAGACCACTTCCTTCTTGGTGTCCGCGTCGGCCGATTTCTCGTACCATTTCGGATCCATGCGGCACGGCACGCCGTTCTGGCGCAGCGTTTCCTCATATTCCTGGCGGATGTAGGGATCTTCCATCCAATAGGGAATCGCGGTGCCGCCCTGGTTGACGTCGATCGCCGTATAGTCGGTGTGCTTCTCGCCGGGCGCGCCGGGATCGCGACCCGGATTGTGCGGGCCGAACCAGGCCGTCAGGCGGAAATCTTCCTTCGACACGCTGAAGTGCTGGTGATACCAGCGCGCGCCGCCGGGCGCCGCCGTCACGAGTCCCACCGGCTCGTAGTCGAGGCGATTGACCTGATCGGCAAAGCCATCCTTCCACGGCGTCTCGCCGCAGCGCTCGGGCCAGCTGTAGGTATAACCCTTGCCCTTCAGGCAGATCAGGATCGCGGCCGACGTATGCGCGTGACCCTTGGAATAACGGCCGTTCTCGGGCTGGCCGATCCAGTAATAGAACGCATTGTTCGTCATGGAGGGCTCGACGCGGCGGTAGCCGACCGAACGCCGGTTGTCGAGCGGCAGCTCGCAATTGATGACGTCCGGGATGAAGTTCGTCTTGCGCTGCGCCAGACCGCGCACCGGATCGGGCGAGATCTCGTCCTTCGGCTTGAAGAAGTCTTCGTCACCGTTGAAGCGGTCGCGGAACACGAAGGGGTTGTTGAACACCGCTTCGACGTTGTTGAGCTGGTTGAGAACGTTCGGCGCCGTCGTGCCGGCGAGCAGCAGCGCGCCGCCCGAGGTCGCATTGACGAGCCGATACCAGGCGTTCATCGGGATCGAGAACATCGAGCCGGCCTGCCATTCGAAGACGTGCTTCTTGGTGTCGCCTTCCTGCCAGACTTCCGTCGTGCCGCGGCCTTCCACCACGAGGAAGATCTCCTCGTACATGTGCTTCTCGGGGTTCAGCGCGCCACCGGGCGGCACTTCCACGACGTAGCAGCCCCACTTCGTTTCCGTGCCGTAGAGCTGGATGAAGTGGCCCTTTCCGCCGCGACGCTTCCAGTCGAACAGCGGCAGGTTCTGAACCTTGCTGATGCCGATGCCCCGGAAGGTCGGAATGCCTTCCGATTCCATCCACGCGTCGTAGGGGGTCGGCTGCTTCTTGAACTCGCCGAAGCCGGCCTTCCGCGTTCCCGCGGGTTCGTGCCAATGCTGTGTCTTGTCGTCGGGATCATGCGGCATGTGAATCTCCTTCGCGCGGGATGGTTCGGCTGTTGATTATTTCAGTTCGCCGATGATTTCGGCCAGTCGATCGGCCGTTTCCTTCGGTGTGGCGATGATTTCCTGAACGATCTTCTGCAGCTCTTCGCCCGACACGGGATCGAGTTCGAGGGCGGCCTTCTTGGCGTCCTCGATGAAAGCCGGATCTTTCATGGCCTGGTCGAACGCGTCGCGCAGCGCCTTGACGCGCTCGGCAGGCACGTCCGGGGTGGTGAAGATCGGGCGGCCGATCGTCGCTGGGGCGGAGAGCATGCGCAGCACCGCGCGATCGGCCTCGTTCTTGGCCAGATCGATCAGCAGCGGCACGTCGGGAAGGTCAGGCGCCTTGGTCAGGCCGATCTGGACCAGCATGTTGATCTTCTTGTCCCGCAGCCAGTCGGGACGCGTCGCCTTGTAGGACGCCCAGCTGTTCGAACCACGGCCTGCGACTTCACCCTTCTCCATCGCGAGATTGATGTCGTTGCCACCCGGATAGCCCAGGATGATCTTGAATTTCGTGCCGAGCAGCGCGTTCATCGCCTTCGGGTATTGTGAGGACGTCGAGCCGCCGGTCGCGCCCATGGGCACTTCCTGCTTCATTGCGTCTTCGATGGTCTTGATGCCCGACGTGTGCCAGACGGCCGTCACGTTGTTTTCGGCGCTCGGATTGCCGATGTAGTTGAACTTGGTCGTGTCGAACTGGATGGTCTTGTCGCCGACCGCCTGCTGCAGCGAAAGCGACTGATCGGCCGTCGCCAGAATCGTGCCGTCCTTCGGGGCGACGCGATAGACGAAATTGGCGGCCACGCGGCTGCCGCCGCCCGGCATGTTGCGCGCCACGATGTTGGGGTTGCCGGGGATGAAGCGCGTCATGTGCTTGGCGACGATGCGCGCATAGGTGTCGTAGCCGCCGCCCGGCGTATAGCCGATGACGAATTCGATCTGCTTACCCTTGTAGAAGGCTTCCACCGACTGCTGCGCGGCGGCGGAGTGGCTGGCCAGCCCGCCAACGAGACCCGCGACGCCGGCGAGAAGGGCAATTCGGACGTTCATGTGCAACCCTGCGTTTCCTGGAAAGAGGAGGCTCTTGTCGGCGCGGCAGGATTTCGATCCCGCCCAGCGCCAGCCCATGCGGCATGACTGCCACAGACCGGCCCAAATGGGTAGTGCGGGAAATGGAAACATGCCTGTGCCTCGCGGGACACAGAGGCTCAGCGCAGCGTCTTGGCGAGTTCCGGTGAGGCCTCGCTTGCCCGCGTGCCGAGAGGCTCGGTGGCCTGGAGGCGCGCCTGCACTTCCTCGAGCAAAGCCTTTACCTTGCCGGGAAGTTGTTCGCTGCGGGGCGTGAAGGCCTTGATGGTCCGGTCGGACACGACGGCCTCCGGAAACAGCGACACCAGTTCCCCGCGCGCCAGCGCATCCCTCACCGAGTAGAGCGGCAACCGCGCGATGCCGAGTCCCTGCTGCGCCGCGAGAAGCACGGCATGCTCGAGACCGGACCGGAACTTGGCCGTGACCCGGACGATGGACCGCATCGCGCCACGGCTGAACTGCCAGGCATGTGGATCCTTTTTTTGCGTCGCATGGACCAGGCAGGAATGTCCCGCGAGCTCTTCTGGCATCGCCGGCGTGCCGGCGCGCGCCAGATAGGTCGGCGATGCACAGACCACGTAGGGGACCGGCCCGAGATCCTGCGCCATCAGGCTGGCCGAGTAATCCTCGCCCGAGGTGAAGGCGCGGCTGCCGATCAACACGTCCATGCCGCGCCGCATGATCGTGGTGGTGAAATCTCCCACCGTCAGTTCTACGTCGAGCGCCGGATAACGCCGGCCGATTTCGATCGCAGCCGGAGCCACGAGGCTCTGCCCAATGCCGGGGCTCGAATGGACCCGCAGCACGCCACTCATTTCCGCGCTGGCGGAACTGATGTCGGCGCGCGCTTCCTCGAGTTCGGCAAGAATGCGCACGCAGCGGTCGTGGAAACGCGCTCCAGCCTCCGTCAGTACGAGATGGTGGGTCGAGCGGTTCAGCAACTTGGCCGACACTGCGTTCTCGAGACGCGCCACATGCTTGCTGATCGCCGACGTGGTCTTGCTCAGCTCACGCCCGGCCGCCGTAAAGCTGCCGCGCGCGACCACCCGAACGAATACCGCCATGTCCTCGAGATTTTCCATCGGGGAAATTTATAGCATTGCGGCTGGAGCTTCAGGAAGCAGCCGAAGTCACGGACGCACCCCCGGCGTCTCGACTTCCATGCCGCGCGCGCGCCAGTTGAGGTAGAGCTCGAGATTGATGAACTCGGGTGAGCCATAGGCGAAAGGCTCGGCGCGCGTGCCCACCATGCAGTTGCGCAGCCGCCGTTGAAGCGAGCCGAGGCTCTGCCATTCCAGCCGGTAGATCGGGTACCCGGTCGGATGTGCCTGCGGGATCGGCGCGGAGCCCAGGTGGCCGCCCGCATTGTCGTCGTGGCATTGCGCGCAGGAGAAGTTGAGCTGCCCCATCCGCCGCGTATACAGCGCTTCGCCGGCTTTGCGGAACGGGGTGAGCCTCGCGTCGTCTGGGGGCGCCAGAGGCATGCCGCGCGATTGGAGGCCGACAAACGCCGTCAACGCCAAACTCTCGCGGCCCTCTCGCGGCAGTGCCGCAGCCTGTTGCCGGTCCACCCGGCACTGGTCGATCCGCCCCACGAGATCAATCGGCGTCTTGGTCGCTTCGTCGAGCAGGGGATATTTCGCCGCCACGCCCTTCATGCTCTCGCGCGCATCGCCATGGCAGGCGGCGCAGGACTTCTGCGTCGTGCCCGCCGGCGCATTCCACATGGCTTCGCCATCGAGCACGCCGAGCATGCCGGGATTGGACAGGTCGTCCTTCTGCATCGCCTGGCTGTCCGGCCCCATATAGTCGAAGCCCGACTTCCGGTCCGATGGCGGCGCATCGGCGGTCTGCGCGGACAGGCTTGCCAGGCCGAGCCCAAGAGCGGCGAAGCCCACCAAGAGAAACGCCGACGCGCGCCCACCCATGGTCATTCCACGGTGATGGCGGCGGTCTGCACCTGCGTCTGCCCCTTGTCATCCGTCCAGCTGAACACGAGCGTGCCGCTCTCCGTCGCGACCGTCGTGAAGGAGATGAACGGATTGGCCGAGATCGCCGGGAACAGTTCCGCGCTGAAAACCACTTCGCCATTATAGGTGCAGGCGAAGCGGCTGATGATGTTGCGCGGAACCAGCGCCCCGTCGCTGCCCGTGCGGAACCCGGTTTCCATCGGATGCGACATCAACGTCTTGATCTCGACGACGTCACCGCGCTTGGCCTTGGACGGAACGTTGATCAATGCGCGCGCCATGTTCAGCCCTCCACGCAAGCAGGCAGGGTGACGATGACCTCGCTGGTGTCGGACCAGAAAGAGCCGTCCTTCATCTGCGCGATGGCGGTGATCATCTGCGTATCGTTGAGCCGGATGCGCGTCGCCGCCGTGGCCCGCCCGCAGCGCGGCGTCAGATTGAAGATCGCCACGTCCGGCAAAGGGTTCTTCTCATTGAACACGCCGATGCGAACGACGTGATCCGCCGCCGTCATCGGGCTGTCCACGCTGACGCTCAGGGGAACCGAATTGCCGTTCTCGACCAGAAGCGTCACGTCGAGTTTGACGCGTCCTTCCGTGACCTTGGCGCCGCCCGTGAACGTGCGGATGACATCCTGCATCGCTTCGGGCGTGGCGCGCGCCGGCCGCGCGACCACGAGCACGAGTCCGCCGGCCGCAGTCGCGAGAGCCTGCCGGCGCGTCAGCAACGACGGACCTGGTGTACCGTTCATTTCGCCTCCTTGGACGGGTTGCCCGCCTTGGCTTCGTCGCGAAGCGTCGACAGGAAGGCGACCACGTCTTCGATTTCTGCCGCGGTCAGAAGCGTGCGCCCCGCAAAAGCCGGAGGCACGCGCTGAAGATGATCGGTGCGATAATAGGACGGCATGATCGTCTCCGGGTTCACTTTCGTGCCATCCACCAGCCGCAGCCTCAACTCGCCTTCGCTCAGGCGCGATCCGGCCCCAGCCAGCGTTGGCGCGAGATCGCCCTGGAAGCGCTCCTCGGGAAACGGCCCCTGATGGCAGAGCAGGCAGAGTCCCTTCTGGCGTTCCGCTACGATCTTGCGGCCTCGGGCGGGATCCCCTGGTTGACCTGTCAGCGGGGACGCAATGGCGCCGTTCTCGATGACGTAGCGCGCGGGATCCTCCGCAAAAGCGCAGCCCGCCGAAAGCAGCAGCGACGCCAGAGCGAGGGCAGGGCGATCAACCGAAAACATCATGCGTGATCGTCTTGAACCAGGCTTCGGCATAGGAGGCCTCGGCCGCCCGCACGGAGGCCGGCGCCTTGGCGGCGCTGACGCCGCCGGCTCCCGCCACGTCGGCCAGCAGGCCTTTGGCGGGCTGGTAGACGCCTGCAACGGAAATCCCATAGTCCGGCGCCACAAGCGAATAGCAGCTGTTGATCAATTTCGGCGAGGGCGGCGCTTCTCCGCGCAGCATCAGCGTCACGGCTTGCGCGCAGGCCTTGCCTTGCGCGTTCGCCGAAAAGGCGGATTTCGGCATGCCACCCGCGATGGCCGCATCGCCGATGACGTGGATGCCGGCGTGCTGCCGTGCCTCGAAAGTCACCGGATCGATGGGGCACCAGCCGGTCTGGTCGGCGATGCCCGAAGTCACCGCGATGGCGCCCGCGCGCTGGGGCGGAATGACGTTGCCGACGTCGGCACGGTGCTTGCCGAATTCGGTGATGAACGTTTTGGACCCCGGGTCGACTTCCGTGACCTTGCCGCCGGCCGAAAGCCCCACCCACTCAATCATCTCGCCGTAAAGCTCCTTCCAGGCGGCCGTGAACAGGCTCTGCTTGGAAAACGCATCCTTGGCGTCGAGAATCAGCACCTTCGAGCGAGGCTTGTGGGTTTTCAGGTAATGGGCGATCAAACTTGCCCGCTCGTAAGGGCCGGGCGGGCAGCGGAATGGATTGTTCGGAGCCGAGATGACGACCGTGCCGCCATCGTCCATCGCCTCGAGTTGTCGCCGCAGCAAGCTGGTTTGCGGACCGGCCTTCCAGGCATGCGGAAGCACCTCGCTGGCGGCCTGATCGTAACCCTGCAATCCATCGAACCGGATGTCGATGCCGGGTGCGAGGATGAGGCGGTCGTAGGGCAGGGACGCGCCGTCTCCGAGCGTGACGCGCCGGGCGTCGCCGTCGATCGCCTTCGCCTCGATCGGCGCGAGCGCGATGCCCTCGCGCACCAGAGCTTCGTATGTGAACGTCTGGTCCTTCAGCTCGCGCAAGCCGCCCAGGACGGCATTGCTGAACGGACAGGAAATATACGACGCGGACGGCTCGACCAGCGTCACCTTCAAGCCGGCGCGGTGGAGTTTGCGCGCGCAGGTCGCGCCCGCAAAACCGCCGCCGATGACCACCACTCGCGCGCTCGCTTGCGCAGAGGCTGGGCGAACCATCGGCGTCACCGCGAGCGCAGCCGCCCCGGCCAGCACATGCCTGCGTGTCGGCGCTGAGATCATGGCGCTTTCCCCGCATGAGCCGCGAGCCATTCCGCGATCGCCTTGCTCTCTTCGGCGGTGAAACCCTTGGCGATGCGGTTCATCAGGGTCGGTTCGCGCTTGTCTTCACGGAATTCCGCCAGCGCGGTCTCGATGTCACGGGCCGACAGACGCGCAAGGGAGGGCAGGGCCGTGGCCTCGGGGCCATGGCAGCCGAGGCAGGCCGTCGCGCCCGGGGGAGAGGTGATGAATGCGGCGGCTCCGGATGTCGGAGCCGCCGGCGTTTGTGCGAGCGCGCCGGCCAGGGAGACGAGCGCCAGAACGCTCGCTCCCAAAACCGTCGATGCACGCCCGGCCATTGTCACGGTCAGGCCTTGCGCAGGTCCGAGTTCTTCAACGGCACGGCGCGGATGCGCTTGCCCGTCGCCGCGAAGATGGCGTTGAGCACGGCCGGCGCGGCGACGAAGATCGTCGGCTCGCCGACGCCGCCCCAGAAGCCGCCCGACGGAATCGGGTAGGATTCGACGGCCGGCATGTGCTCCATGCGCACCACTTCGTAGGTGTCGAAGTTCTCCTGCTCCATGCGGCCGTTCTTGGCCGTCATCTCGCCGAACAGCAGCGCCGACAGTCCATAGGCGAACGAGCCCTCAATCTGCGCCGCGACCTGCTGCGGATTGACGACGTGTCCGCAATCGGTCGAGGCTACGATCCTGTGGATCTTCAACTCGCCCGCATCGCTGACCGACACTTCCGCGCAGGCCGCCACATAGCTGCCGTAGCCCATGTGCTGGGCCAGGCCGCGATAGACGCCCGGCGCCGCCGGCTTGCCCCAACCCGCCTTCTCAGCGACCGTGTTCAAAACCGCGAGATGTTTCGGGAACTTCGCCATCATCTTCCGGCGGAATTCCAGCGGGTCCTGACCTGCCGCATGCGCCATCTCGTCGACGAAACATTCCAGATAGATCGCGTTCTGGTTGTTGTTCACGCCGCGCCAGAAGCCCGGACGGAAGGGCGGATTGCGCATCGCATGATCGAACAGCACGTTCGGGATTTCATACCCGAACTGACCTTCCGGACCCTCGGCGTTGAGGCCCTGGAATTGCGCCGGGTCACGACCATTGACCAGCGCCTGCGGGCGCAGCGCCGCCAGGATCGACTGGCCCGAGATGCGCATGCGCAGCGCCGTCACGTTGCCCTTCTCGTCGAGACCGCCGACGAGCTTGCACTGCGTCGTCGGATGGAACGTGCCGTGCAGCACGTCCTGCTCGCGCGACCAGATCAGCTTGACCGGAGTGCCGGGCATTTCCTTGGCGATCAGCACGGCCTGCTTGACGAAGTCGTGGCTCGACGAGCGGCGGCCGAAACCGCCGCCGAGGTTGAGACGCGTGACGTCACACTTGTCGAGCGGCAGGCCCGCGGCTTCCACCGCGGTCGCGAGGGCGGCCTCGGCGTTCTGCGTCGCCGTCCAGACCATGCACTTTTCGGGTGTCCACTGAGCCGTGGCGTTCATCGGCTCCATGGTCATGTGGTGCTGGTAGGGATAGCTGTAGACGGCCTCGATCTTCTTGGCCGCGCCCGCCAGCGCCGCATCGACGTCGCCAGCCTTGTTGCCCACGAAGGCTTCCTTGGCGTCGAGCCCTTCCTTCAGCATGGCGGCGATCGACGCGCTCGAGACGCTCGCGTTCGGACCCTCGTCCCACACGATCTCCAAGGCATCCAGAGCGTTCTTGGCGCGCCACCACGTGTCGGCGACGACCACGACGGCAGTGTCCTCGAGCTGCATCACCTTCTTGACGCCAGGCATCTTCTCGATCTTGGCGGCGTCGAAGCTCTTCACCTTGCCGCCCGGATAGGGCGTTTCCTTGATCGCGGCGTTGAGCATGCCCGGCAGTTTCAGATCGATCGAGTAGATCTGCTTGCCGTTCAGCTTCTCGGCCGTGTCGAGACGCTTCACCGACTTTCCGGCGATCGTCCAGTCCTTCGGGTCGCGAAGCTTCACGTCCTTCGGCGCTTCGAGCTTCGAGGCTGCGACCGCGACCTTGCCGTAGGTCGTGGTGCGGTTCGAACCCTTGTGCGTGATGACTCCCTTGGCGGTCGTGATCTCGCCGACCGGCACCTTCCACTCATTGGCGGCGGCCTGGACGAGCATCATCCGCGCCGCGACCGCGCCCTTGCGCATGTAATCCTCGGACCCGCGAATACCGCGGCTGCCGGCCGTCTGGAAATCGCCCCAGATGCGCTTGCGCGCGACGTTCTGGCCGGGCGTCGGATATTCGGTCGTGACCTTCGACCAATCGGCGTCGAGTTCCTCGGCCACGAGCTGGGCGAGACCCGTGAGCGTGCCCTGGCCCATTTCGACGCGGGCGACGCGCACCACGACCGTCTCGTCGGGCTTGATCACCACCCAGGCGTTGATTTCCGGAGTCGTCGCCGCATCCTGCGCCTGCGCGAAGGGAACGTGGAAACCGAGTGAAAGGCCGCCCGTCGCGGCAGCGGAGCCGGCGAGGAAAGTGCGGCGCGAAAGATTCTGCGCAATCGTCATGTGATCCTCCCGGAAATTCAGCCGCGCTTCGTCGTGTCGGCGGCCTGCTTGATGGCCGCGCGAATCCGATTGTAGGTGCCGCAACGACAGATGTTCGACATCTCTGCGTTGATGTCGGCGTCGCTCGGATTCGGATTGGCGGCGAGCAGCGCTGCAGCGGCCATGATCTGGCCGGACTGGCAATAGCCGCACTGCGGCACGTCGAGGTCGAGCCAGGCTTTCTGGATCGGATGGGAAACGTCGGGGGACAGACCCTCGATCGTGACGATCTTCTGTTCCGCCGTGAAAGAGCTCACCGGCATCGTGCAGGTGCGGGTCACGACGCCGTCGACATGAACCGAGCAGGCGCCGCAGGCCGCGACGCCACAGCCGTATTTCGTGCCGGTCAGCCCGACCTGCTCGCGGAGCACCCAAAGCAGCGGAGTGTCGGGTTCAACCTCGACGTCATGAATCTTTCCATTGATATTGAGGCGCGCCATTCCAACCCTCCCGTTCGCGTCAGGCGGACATGCTTTGCGCATTGCCGCCATGCCGTTGCCCCAAGCCATATGCCCGGGCGCGGACGGAGATTATACGAGTTCTAAAATCCTGTGTAGGTGGCCAGACTCTTCTAACGGGGATGGACGCGACACGAAAATGTGTTTGGGGAGGAGCGGCAGGGCGCGCGGAAGACCACCAGGTCCGCCGCGCGCTTGCAAACTGGCGCTCACTGCACGGGCGGCATCGTGTCCCCGATGGTGACGCGCTTCATCAGGCGGCGTTCCTTGTCGCTGAAATCCGTGCGTGCATGGCTCGTGCAGCGATTGTCCCAGACGACGATGTCGCCCACTTTCCATTTGTGCGCGTAGGTCAGTTCGGTCGCCTCCACGTGGTCGCAGAGCTCGTCGATCAACGCGCGGCTCTCGTCCGCCGGCATGTCGATGATGCGATCCGTCATCAGCCGGCAGACATAGAGTGATTTTTTCCCGGTCTCGGGAATGCGGCGCACCACCGGATGGATGGCGTGCGGACCCGCTTCGGCCTGCTTTCCGTCCTTGCTCGTCGCCCCATAGGTGAACGTGTTGAGCGCTTTCAGACCCTCGAGCTTCTGCTTGGTCTTCTCCGGGAGCGTCTCATAGGCTCGCACCATGTTGGCGAACAGCGTGTCGCCGCCTTCCTGCGGAATCTCCAGGCCGTGCAGCGCCGCGCCCAGGCAGGGCTGCGCCTGATGAATGCGGTCGAAATGATAGGACATTTCTCCGTCCGGCAAAGATCCCACCAGCTCACCGTTCTGCCGGATGTTGGAGATCACCATGATGTCGTCGCGGTCGGAGAGCGGCGACTTCACACGCGCTTTCTCGATGGGGCCGAAGCACTTGCCGAATTCGACGAGTTCGTCGTCGGTGATCGTCGGGCCATGCACGACCAGCACGTGATACTTCAGGAAGGCGTCGAGCAAAGCCTTGGAATCTTCCGCGGAAATGTTGCGGACGTCCAGTCCCGACACTTCGGCCCCGCAGGCGGCGTCGAGCGGCTTCACAGAAATAGTCATGTAGTCCTCCCATTTCGGATTCTTGTTGTCTCCCCAGAAGCTACCCGCTCCGGGGGCGCGTTGACAACCCAAATGGAAGAGACCCGCCGGCACGGCGACGCCGCTGAGGGCCGATCGTGAAAGCGGCCCCGCGAGGTGATCGCGGGGCCGTCTTCGCCAAGCTTGACGAAGCTTACTGCGGGATCTTGTCGTCGATGCCCTGCACGTACCAGTTCATGCTGAGGATCTGTTCGTCCGACAGGGTCTTGCCGCCCTTGCACTCGACGGTCTTGCCGCTCTGGTCGACGATCGGGCAGGCGAAGGGGAAGAGCGTGCCGGCCGAGATGGACGCCGTGGTCTTTTCCGCGAGGTCCTTGACGTCAGCCGGCATGTTGGTGAACGGCGCCATCACGACCATTCCGGACTTCAGCCCGCCCCACGTGTCGTCGGACTTCCAGCTTCCCGCCAGAGCCGCCTTCACGCGCTCGATGTAATAGCCGCTCCAGTCGTCGATGATGGAGGTGAGTTGCGCCTTGGGGGCGAAGCGGATCATGTCCGACGCTTGGCCGAACGCGAACTTGCCGCCCTTTTCGGCCTCCTGCAGGGGAGCGGCCGAGTCGGTGTGCTGGCTGATGATGTCCGCGCCCTGGGCGATCAGCGCCTTGGCGGCGTCCGCCTCCTTGCCCGGATCGAACCAGGTGTTGGCCCAGACGATCTTCACCTTGACGTCCGGATTGACCGACTTCGCGCCGAGATAGAACGAGTTGATGCCCGACACCACTTCCGGGATCGGGAAGGCCGCGACATAGCCGAGCGTGTTGCTCTTGGTCATTTTGCCGGCGATCTGGCCGAGGATGTAGCGGCCTTCGTAGAAGCGCGCCGAATAGGTCGCCACGTTGGCGGCGCGCTTGAAGCCGGTCGCATGTTCGAACCGGACCTTCGGAAACTTGCGGGCGACGCGCAGCGTCGGCTCCATGAACCCGAAGGACGTGGTGAAGATCAGCTGGTGGCCGGACCGCGCGAGCTGCTCGATGGCGCGCTCGCTGTCGTTCTCGGCGACGTTTTCGAGGTAGGTGGTTTCGACCTTGTCACCCAGCGCCTTCTGCATCGCGATGCGGCCCTGGTCATGCTGGTACGAATAGCCGAAATCGCCCACCGGCCCGACGTAAACGAACCCGACCTTCAATTTGTCTTGCGCCGACGCGGCCGCCGAAAACCCAACCGCCGCGAAAGCCGCGAGCGCATACTTCAAAAGACCCTTCATGGCACGATCCTCGTGTCTGGGAACTCGCCTGTACGAGGCGAAACGCAGGGGGCAGCCCCCGGGGGCGCCGCGCAACGACATGCGAAACCCGTTCCACACTGCGGCATCCTCGAGCCGATTTCCAGAGCCGGGAGAGCCGTTCCGCCAGTCACCAACGGAAAACCACCGAGCCGCCCGACAAACCCGCCCCGACGGCGCTGAACAGCATCGTCTCGCCCGGCGCGTAGCCGCGGGTCGCGGCGGCGTGCGCCAATGTGAACGGAATGGTCGCGGCGGACGAATTGCCGAAATGCGACAGCGTCGAGAGGCAGGCCTCGGCCCTCAGTCCCAGCCTGCGCTCGACCGCGGCGCTGATCCGCGCATTCGCCTGGTGGGGCACGAAATGCTCGACCGCTTCCGGCCGAACGCCAGCCGACTCCATCGCGGTCCTGGAAGTGCGCACCATCGTGTCGACCGCGCGGGTGAACACCTCGCGTCCGTCCGGCATCTGCATGAACAGGTCGGCCGGGGAGGCGGCCTGCGTGAAGGGCATGCGGCTGCCACCCGCCGGGATGCGGATCAGGTCGTAACCAGAGCCGTCGGAAACCAGATCCGCGCCGATGACGCCGTGCCCTGGCTCAGGCGACGGCGACAGCACCACCGCCCCGGCGGCGTCCGCGAACAGGGCCGAGGTCGAACGGTCGGATGGATCGATGCGTCGGCTGAGGATGTTGGCCGCCACGATGAGCACGGCACGGCCATTCGTACGCACCAGACCGTCGGCCAGCACCAGCGCGTGCAGGAAGCCGGCGCAGGCCCCGGCGACGTCGAGCGCCCCGCAGGTCAGGCCAAGCTTGTGAGCCAGAAGCGGCGCCGATGGCGGCAGGAGGTGATCGGGCGTACTCGTCGCCAGAAGCAGGAAGCCGATGTCGGGCCGCCCCGCGGCCTGAAGCGCCCGTTCTGCGGCCGGGAACGCGAGATCGGTCAGCGCCTCGTCCGCACGCGCATAGCGACGTTCCTCGATTCCGACGCGGGCCAGAATCCATCCGGGCGCGAGACCAAGCCGCGCCTCGATCTCGTCGTTTCGCACGACGCGCTCCGGGGCATGGTGGCCAAGACCGACGATCCGCGTGCTCATGCGGTGACCTGCGAAATGGCGTCGTAGGCTGCAGCGAGTTCGTCTTTCCCGATCCCGTAGGGCGGCATCAGGTAGATCGTGTTGCCGAGTGGCCGGATCAGGAAGCCCCTGTCGATGAATTGCGCCATCAGCGCCGGCCCGACGCCCGCAAGATAGCCCTCGTCGGACACGCGCAGATCCAGGGCCGCGATGGTCCCGCACTGCCGGACGCGCGCGAAGCGCGGCTCGGCGCGGAACGGCTCGAGCATCTCACGGTGCCAGGCCGTCAACGCACCGATGCGCTCGATGACCGGCTCGTTGTCCCACACGTCCAGATTGGCCACAGCCGCCGCGCAGGCGATCGGATTGGCCGTGTAGGAACTCGAGTGGAAGAAGGTCTTGGAACGGTCGCTGGAGTAATGCGCATCGAAGATTTCCGGGATGCAAAGGGTCGCGGCCAGCGGCAGCGAGCCGCCCGTGATCCCTTTGGCGAGACACAGAATGTCCGGCGCGATGCCGGCCTGCTCGCACGCGAGGAAACTGCCTGTCCGGCCGAAGCCGGTCATGACTTCGTCGGCGATGAAGAGCGCGCCGGATTTTCGGCAGACGTCCCGCATGTCGGCGAGCACCTGGGGCGCATAGACCAGCATGCCGCCCGCGCCCAGCACGAGAGGTTCGACCAGCAGCGCGGCTGCGTCGGGATGGGCTCGAATGGCGTCGAGTGTCGCGTTCTCGTGTCCTTCCTGCGGGAAGGGGATGCGGATCACGTCGAACAGAAGCGGCTCGTAGGCGGCGTTGAACAGACCGCGCGCGCCCGCCGACATCGTGCCCACGGTGTCGCCGTGATAGGAATGTTCGAGCGCGAGAATCTTGGTGCGTGTCTCGCCCCGGTTGCGCCAATAGCCCAGCGCCATTTTCAACGCGACCTCGACGGCCGTCGAGCCGCTGTCGGAATAGAAAACATGCGCCAGCGGCGCGCCCACACGCGCCAGGAGACGGCGCGCCAGTTCCTCGGCCGGCTCGTGTGTGCAGCCCGCGAAGATGACCTGGTCGAGACGATCCGCCTGGTCCTTGATGGCCTGCACGATGCGCGGATGCCGATGGCCATGCGTGATCACCCACCAGGACGAAATCATGTCGAGGAGACGCGCGCCTTCGCGCGTCTCGAGCCACGCGCCTTCGCCACGCACGATGTTCAGCGGCGGGGGGCTCAGCGCATGCTGGGTGAAGGGATGCCAGATCGGCGAACGGCTCATGCGCCCGGCCCAAACATCTGCATGTCGAAATGATCCGAGAAGGCGCGCGCGAGCGTGTCGGCGTCGACCGTTTTCAGCAGCGGCAATCTCCCGAGCCGGCGCGTCTGGCCGAAATTGACGATCGCGGCTTCGCTGTCCGGGTTGGCATCGCCGATGAACGCCACGCCGAGTAACGGAGCGTCGCGGCGTCGCAGAGCCTCGATCGACAGGAGCGTGTGATTGATCGTCCCGAGGCTCGTGCGCGCACAAAGGATCATCGGCAGGTTCCATGCGACGAACATGTCGATGAACAGCAGGTCGCGCCGCAGCGGGACCATCAGCCCGCCCGCACCCTCGACCACGAGCGGCCGAACGTCGGGCAGTCGCAGCGCGTCTCGCGAGATCGCAACGCCGTCGATCTCCGCGGAGCGGTGAGGCGAAAGCGGGGATGAGAGACGGTAAGCCTCCGGCAGAAGGTTCCCGGCAGGAAGGCCGGACAGCCGCGCAACCGTCTCGCGGTCCGTCTCAGCATCGAGCCCGGACTGCACGGGCTTCCAGTAATGCGCGCCCAACGCCCCGGCGAGTGCGGCGCAGAACATCGTCTTTCCGATGCCCGTGTCGGTGCCTGTCACGACGAACGCGGCCGTGGCGCTCATGCCGCGAGATCCCGCAGATGATGCGTGAGGCGGCCCGCGAGAGCGTCGATGTCGGAAAGGGCATGTCGCGTCCCGAGCGTGATCCGCAACCGCGACGTCCCCTCGGGTACGGTTGGCGGCCGGACGGCACGGACGTCGAACCCGTCAGCCGCGAGCGCCGCAGCGGCCGCCACGGCCCTGCGGTCGGCCCCCAGCAGGACCGGCTGAATTTGGCTGCTGCTCGAAGGCAGGCCCATCCGTGCGAGATGTTGCGAGAAATGCGTGACACGCTGTTCGAGCGCGGCACGTGCGTCGTCCGCGTCGGCGCAGAGTTTCAACGCGGCCCGCACGGTCGCGGCCATGAGCGGCGAGGGGGCGGTCGCATAGATGAACGATCGGCAGCGATTGATCATGAAGCGCCGCAATACCTCCGGCATCAGCAGCAGTGCGCCGGATGCGCCCAGCGCCTTGCCGCATGTGTGCAGCGAGACGACGTTTGCGTTTCCCTCCAGATGCGCCGCCAGGCCGCGACCCTGCGGCCCGCGCACGCCGGTGGCATGGGCTTCGTCGATCAGCAGCGTTGCGTCATAGCGGCTGGCGACCCGCGCAAGGTCCTGAAGCGGCGCGACGTCGCCATCCATGCTGTACAGGCTCTCGATGGCGACGAAGCAGCGGCCCTCGGCATGATCGGCCCGCCAGCTCGACAGGATGTCGGCGATCTGCCCGGCGTCATTGTGCAGGCACTCGCGCACGTCGGCCTTCGAAGCGGCCAGTCCGTCGCGGGCGCTGGCATGGATGAGCGCGTCATGCACCACCAGGTCGCCACGCTGCGGCAGCGTCGACATCAAGGCGGCATTGGCGGCAAATCCCGAGCCGAAATACAGGGCGCTCTCGGCGCCGAAAAAGCGCGCGGCTTCGACCTCGAGCGTTTCGTGCTCGGGATGATTGCCGCGCAGCAGCCGCGAGCCGCCGGCGCCGACGGGCACGCCGCGATCGAGCGCCTCCCGCACGGCGTTCCGCAGGGCTTCGGACTCGGCGAAGCCGAGATAGTCGTTCGACGTGAAATCGAGGCCGTCCCGGCCCTCCAGCCTCCGCAGCCGGCCGCGTCTGTTCAGTGCCTCGAGCGCGTGTTCATACCGGCTCTGCATCTGCTCTCTCGCAGCTCTCGCCCGGCTGCAGAGTCTCGAGGCCGAGCCGGCGGAAGAGCGCCGCGTCCTCGTCTTCTCCCGGGTTGTCCTTGGTGAGCAAGGTCTCGCCGGCGAAGACGGAATTCGCCCCGGCGAAGAAACACAAGGCCTGCATTTCAGCGCTCATCGCCGTCCGGCCGGCGGAAAGCCGCACCGTGGACGCCGGCATCAGCAGTCGCGCCAGCGCAATGGTGCGCACGAATTCGATCGGGTCGATCTCGCCTTCGTTCTCGAGCGGCGTGCCCTTGACGGGGATCAGCAAGTTGATCGGCACGCTCTCGGGATGCTGCGGAAGGTTGGCGAGCGTCACCAGCATGTCGACCCGGTCGATCTTCTCCTCACCCATGCCGACGATGCCGCCGCAACAGACCTTGATGCCCGCTTCACGCACATTCGCCAGCGTGTCGAGTCGATCCGCGAAAGTGCGCGTCGTGATGACCTTGTCGTAGTGGCGCTCCGACGTGTCGATGTTGTGGTTATAATAGTGGAGGCCGGCGGATTTCAGCCGAAGCGTATCCTGCGGCGTCAGCATGCCGAGCGTCATGCAGGTTTCCATGCCCATCGCCTTGACGCCTTCCACCATGGCGCAGATCGCATCCATGTCGCGATCCTTGGGGCTGCGCCACGCCGCGCCCATGCAATAACGGGTCGAGCCCGCTTCACGGGCTTTCCGCGCCTCGGCGAGCACGCGCTCGACCTCGATCAGCTTGGACGCCTTGAGCCCGGTCTTGTGATGAGCCGACTGGCTGCAATAGCCGCAGTCTTCCGCACAGCCGCCGGTCTTGATGCTGAGCAACTGGCTACGCTGGATGCGATTCGGATCGAAATACATCCGATGGGTCAGTTGCGCCCGCAGCAGGAGGTCGTTGAACGGCAGGTCATAGAGGGCGCGCGCCTCTTCCGTGGTCCAGTCGTGCCGGATGTCCGGCTGACCGGCGGGCGCGTGATCCATCTGCCTCGTCATGTCTCGATCCCCTGGCTGGCGCCCGACGATGGCTGCCCGAACCGGGCTGAGCCGAAGTCATCGTCCTAGCCTCCAAGGCCGCTCATCGCAATCCCGCACTCCGGGGGGAGGGGACTTTCCGGCCTTCAGAACTGAAAGTCGATCGACGCGCGGGTGCCGGGTTTCATCTGCTCGAACTGGATCGTCGACCGCAGATTGGCCGCCATGGCCTTGATGATGCGGGTTCCAAGGCCGGTGCCCTTGGGTGCGTCGGCTTCCGACCATCCCACCCCGTCGTCTTCGACCACCAGCCGCGCGCTGCCCTCGCCGTCGGCGGAAATCGTCACGCGGACGTCCCCGGCGGTGGCATCCGGATAGGCGTATTTATATGCATTGGTCACCAGTTCGGTGACGATGACCCCGACCGACACGGCCTTGTCGGTCGGCACCTGCAACCGTTCCGCCTCGAGCTTGATCGGGTGATCCCGGCCCGAAGCCTTCATGGCCTCGGCCAGTTCCTCGACCAGCTTGCCCAGATAGGCCCGCATGTCGACGACCCGCACGTCGTCGGACGTGTAAAGCGAACGATGGATGCCCGCGATGGCGGCAATGCGCGCCTGCATCTCCTGAAGGGCTTCGCGCGCCGAGGGATCCCGCACGGCGCTGGATTGCATGCGCGCCATGGCGGCCACGATGGCGAGCGAGTTGGCGACGCGGTGATTGACCTCGATCAGCAGCAGTTCGGCGCGGTCGCGCGCCTCGCGCACGGCCTGCTCGGCCTCCTCGCGTTCGCGGCGCAACCGGTCCTGTTCGAGCGCCGTGGCGATCGCCTCGCCGAGCAATTCCCTGAAATGTCCCTGGACGTCCTTCCAGACGTAATCGATGGCGCCGGCCTTGAGGGCAGCGACGGCCACGCGGCTGTCCTCGGAGCCGGTCACGTAGACGACCGGCGGTGCATTCGGAAGTTCGCGGATCAGCGGCAGGATTTCGAGGCCGGTGTGGCCCGGCATATGGTGATCCAGCGCCACCAGATCGATCCCGCCCTCCTTGATGCGCGCAAGCCCGGAATGGCCGTCCTGAGCCAGGAAGACCGTATAGCCGCGCGCTTCGAGCGCCCGCTGCACGAGTCGCGCAATGCCCGGATCGTCGTCGACATAGAGGATGCGAACGGGCTGCGCCGCTTTGGTCATGGATTCTCGGGGACTTTGATGACCGTAAAGAAAAGCCCGAGCTGACGGATCGCAGCGGCGAATCCCTCGTAGTTGACCGGCTTGGTGATGTAGACGTTGCAGCCCAGATCATAGCAGCGCTGGATCTCGCGCTGGTCATCGGTCGTGGTGAGCACCACGACGGGCGACCGTTTCGTGTGCGCGTTGGACTTGATCTTCTGGAGAATGTCGACGCCGGTCATGTCCGGCAGGTTCAGGTCCAGCAAAATCAGGAGATGACGATTGCTGCTGGCCTCGCCGGATCCGTCTTCTCCAAACAGGAACGTGAGCGCTTCCGTACCGTTGGTAAACGGGATGATGTTGTTGTTCACGCCGGCGCGGCGAATATTCCGCTCGATCAGACGCGCGTGCCCGGCGTCGTCTTCGATCATCACGATGCAAACCGGCTGCACGTTACTCTCCATGAACTTGACCTTTACTGCTCATTCAGCCGCAAGCGAAGCTGTAGCTGCCCGCGATGGCGCCTGAGGAAGAATGACGATGAAAGTCGTACCGATTCCAAGCTCGGATGCAAGGTCGATCCGTCCCCCGAGACTGCGAACGAGCGTGCGGACATGCGCCAACCCGATGCCTTCTCCCGGCTTGTCCTGCACGCCGGACCGGCGGAACAGTTCGAAGACGCGGGCGTGGTCCTGAGGAGCGATGCCGCGGCCGTTGTCGCGCACCTCGAAACGGACCCGCGACCCCATGGCCTCGCCCGAAACTTCGATGCGCCCCGGCCGGCCGGGCGCCAGATATTTGATGGCATTGTCGATCAGGTTTCCGAAGATCTGCTCGATCGCCAGACGGTCGGCAACGATCTCGGGCAACTCGCCCACGATCACTTCCGCGCCGATGGCGTCGGCCTGGTGCCGCTGCGCGTCCGCCAGTCCGCGGACCAGCGGCGCCATGGCGAGAGGCTCGGGACGGAAGTTCCGCCGGCCTTCTCGGGAGAGGCGCAGGATGGCGTTGATCAGCCCATCCATCTTGTTGATCGCCGCCTTGATGAACGAGATCGACTCGACGAAGTCGCTCTCGATCTCGGCGACCTTGGGATGCTGGCCCAGAGCCGCGACGATCTCGTCGCGTACCGCTTCGAGTTCGCTGGTGAAGCCCATGATGTTGACCAGCGGCGCGCGGAGATCGTGACTGACGATGTATGCGTAGCGCTGGATCTCTTCGTTCGATTCCTTGAGCTCGGCTTCCGCTTCACGCTGCTCGGTGATGTCGGTGTGGACGCCGACCCATTCTCGCAGCGAGCCATCCGCGTCGACGACGGGCACGGCCCGGATCGCAAAAGTCCTCCAGACGCCGTCGTGGCGCAGGACCCTGTGCTCCGAGATGAACGTGCGGCGCTCCCGCACAGCTTCGTTCCAGGCCTCGACGCTCGCCTGGCGATCCTCGGGATGGACGGCTTCCGCCCAGCCGTACCCTTTGTACTCGATGGGCGTTTGTCCCGTCAGGGCGCCCCAGCCGGGTTGTTCGCCGGTCATGCGTCCTTCGGCGTCGTTCGTCCAGAGCACGCCTCGCACGGCATTGACTGCGGCCTTGAACCGATCCTGCTCGAGTTGCACGGAGCGGAACAGCCGCGCGTTGTCCAGAGCGACCGAAGCCTGTCCGGCAAACCCGACGATGAGCCGCTCCTCCTTTTCGGTGAAGCGCCCGGGCTCGGGATGGCCGAACAGAAGCACGCCGAGCGTTTCCGCCGAGCGGGAGATCACCGGCACGGCGAGATAGCTGCGCACCGGCAGATGACCCTCAGGCATACCGCCCATCGAGCCATAGCGTGGATCGGTGAGAACGTCATCGCAGCGGACGACGCCTTCGGCATTGAAGCTCGGCTCGAAGAGCGCCGTGGGCCGGGGAAGCCCGAACCTGGTGAACGCCTCGGGCGCGGCCCCGCTCAGGCTGGCGAGCTGCCAGACCTTGTCGCCGTTGGGCCCGGCGACGTTTTCGAAGAACGCGCCGTATTTCGCCCCGGTCAGACGCGTCGCGGAACTCGTGACGGCTTCGACGAGCTGCCCGAGATCGAGTTCGCCCGAGAGAGACGTTCCTGCCCGGTTGAGCGTGTCGAGCCGAAGGGTCTCTTCGCTCAAGGCCTGCACCGCGCGGTCACGCTCACGCTCGCGTTCGCGCATGTTGAACGACGCATCGGCGAGCACGCGGCTCACGCGATCGGCCTCGATCAACGACGTCTCCAGCGGCTCGACGCTTTCGCCGCGACCGAGCGCCGCCGCCCGCTCCGAAAGCGCATGCATGGGTCGCGTGAGGCGGCGCGCGAACACGACTGCCAGAAGTGTGGAGGCGAGCAGCAGCGTCACGCCCAGGCCGAGCAGCAGCCAGAACGAACGCATCATGGACTGGTTGAGTGCGGCCTGCCGAACGCCGACGGCGACACGCCAGTCCGACAGGCGGCTTCGGGCATATGCGCCGAAAACCCGCTCGCCATCGAGCGTGGTGCCGATCCAGGTTCCACGCTGTCCCTTGGTGTTTTCCAAAAGATCTGGTGTCGCGGTTTTTCCGACGAACTCGGCCTGCCGGTTGTTTCGGGCGAGGATCGTGCCATTGCGATCCACGATCGCGAGTGTCCAGTCCGGCGGAATATCCTGCGTCCCGATCAGACCTTGGACGCGCGCGATGGGCAGGCTGAGCGAAAGAAGATACCGGATCTGTCCGGCGATCGTGACTGGAACAACGACGCCGAACAGCGGCTCCTTGGCGACCCCGCCGATGAACATGTTCGTGACATGCGCCTTCGACGTTGCGACCACCTGCTGATCGACGTCGAGAGGGGTGACCGGAAGAGCAGACGGGTAGGGCACGCGCGTATTGACGATCTGCTGGCCGTTCAATTCCCGCAGCACGACCATCACACCCTGCCGAACTTCGACCTCTTTGGCCTGGGCGTAGAATCCCTCGAGATCTCCTTCGACGAGGAAGCGAGAGAGAGACAGCACTTCAAGTCCGCCCAGCAGGCCCGTCAGATCCTGATCGACCGAGACCGAAACGTCGGCCGCGAGATCGGTGGCGCGACCTTCCAGCCGCGCTTGCTCCGCGCTGGTATATTGCCAGAGCAGAAAGCCGACGAAGGCGATGACCGGGAGACAGAGTACGAGTGCGAAGGTTGCTAGGTGCCACCGGGCCGTATGGCTGCCCTCTTTAGGCTTGGCAGAAAAGGGCATGTGTTCGGGGTTCTTTCGCGGATCTCAGTGCCATGCCGGCGCCCAGAGTGCACCCCGGGGTCACAACGAAACGTCGCCGTGGGAAATCGGTTCCGCGCATCCTGAATTTTTATTGTGAGGGTCCGGGAACGGGCGCGAGTGACTTCTCCAGCGTCCGTCCCATGTTTGTGGCAGAACCCGCCGCAGGAGTAAACCCGATGTCGTCTGATCGGCGCATGACCACGACCAATCCCGCCACGGGCGAGCAGGGGCGTTCCTATGCGCCCCATGACCTGCGGCGAGCGCTGAGCCTCGCCAAAGACGCGCGTGCGGCCCAGCAGAAATGGCGAAGCACGAGCTTCGGTGAGCGGTCCCGTTTCATGAAGAAGGCCGCCCAACTGTTGCGGTCGCGGCGCGACACGCTCGCGGCGCTGATGACGGAGGAAATGGGCAAGACCGTGGACGAAGGCCGGGCCGAAATCGACAAATGCGCCGGCCATTGCGATTTCTTCGCCGAAGAGGCTGCCGTGTTTCTCTCGCGAGAGGTCGTCGACATCGGCGGCCCGCGCGCCTTCGTGACCTACAATCCGCTGGGCGTCGTCCTGGCCATCATGCCCTGGAATTTCCCGTTCTGGCAGGCCATCCGCTTCGCCGCCCCGGCCTTGATGGCGGGCAATGGCGCGATCCTGAAACATGCCAGCAACGTGCCTGGCTGCGCCCTGGCCATCGAGGAAATCTTCCGCGATGCCGGCTTTCCGGACGCGCTGTTCCGGACCGTGCTGTTGCCGAGCTCAGACATCGAAGGCTTGATCGAATCGGACGACATAGCTGCCGTGACTTTGACGGGCAGCGTCGCGGCCGGCCGGGCCGTCGCCGCTGCTGCCGGCAAGGCGCTGAAGAAGACTGTGCTCGAACTCGGTGGCTCCGATGCCTACCTCGTGCTGGCCGATGCCGACGTCGAAGCGGCTGCCAAGGTCGCGGCGTCTGCCCGCATGGTCAATGGCGGGCAGAGTTGCATCGCCGGCAAGCGGTTCATCGTCGTGTCGCAGATCCGCGACGCCTTCGAACGCGCCTTCGTCGAAGCCATGCGGATCTACGAGATGGGCGATCCCACCCGCGAAGGCACGAAGCTTGGGCCCATGCAGAGCGTGAAGGCACGCGACGAGATCCACGCACAGGTCGAGAAAAGCGTGCAGGGCGGCGCGCGGATCCTGCTCGGGGGCGAGACTCCGGATCGGCGAGGCGCGTATTATCCGGCCACGGTCCTCACCGACGTGAAGCCCGGCCAGCCCGCGCATGACGACGAAGTCTTCGGTCCCGTCGCGGCGATCATCGAGGCGCGGGACGAGGAGGATGCGATCCGTATCGCGAATGCCTCCGACTTCGGTCTCGGATCAGGCGTGCTGACACGCGATCTCGCTCGCGGCGAGATGATTGCGGCGGAGCGGCTCGAGGCCGGCCTGAGCTTCGTCAACGCCAACGTCAAATCCGACCCGAGGCTGCCCTTCGGAGGCGTCAAGCATTCCGGCTATGGCCGCGAATGCGGACGCTTCGGCATCCACGAGTTCGTCAACGTGAAGACCGTCGTGGTGCAGCAATGAAGGACGGCGCGAGCTCCGGCTCGCGCCGCACACTCAGGCGCGCGCCTTGGCCTCGCGGCGGCGCGCGTGGAGGATCCACTCGGTATAGCCGTTCGGCTGCTCGCGTCCCTTGAACACGAGGTCGCAAGCGGCCTCGAAGGCCGGTCCGTCGAAAGCCGGGGCCATGGGCGTGTACAGCGGATCGCCCGCGTTCTGCCGATCGACGACGGCTGCCATGCGCTTCATGGCCTCAAGAACCTGCTCGCGCGAGACGACGCCGTGCAGCAGCCAATTGGCTATGTGCTGGCTCGAAATGCGCAGCGTCGCGCGATCCTCCATCAGCCCGACGTCGTGAATGTCCGGCACTTTCGAACAGCCGACGCCCTGGTCCACCCATCGCACGACGTATCCCAGAATGCCCTGGCAATTGTTGTCGAGTTCCTGCTTCACGTCTTCCGGCGCGAAGTTCGAGTGCGCCAGCGGAAGGGTCAGGATGTCGCCGAGCCGCGCGGGCTGCCGCGACTTCAGTTCGCCCTGTCGCGCGAACACGTCGACGTCGTGGTAATGCAGCGCATGCAGGGTCGCAGCCGTGGGCGAGGGGACCCAGGCGGTCGACGCGCCTGACATCGGGTGACCGATCTTCTGGCTCATCATGTCGGCCATGCGGTCCGGCGCAGCCCACATGCCTTTGCCGATCTGCGCATGCCCGGGCAATCCGCAGGCCATGCCCACGTCGACGTTGGAGTCTTCGTAGGCCTTGATCCAGGGCGTCGCCTTGATGTCGTTCTTGCGCACCACCGGGCCGGCTTCGATCGAAGTGTGGATCTCGTCGCCGGTGCGATCCAGAAAGCCCGTGTTGATGAACACGACGCGCTCGCTTGCGGCCGCGATGCAGGCCGCGAGATTCACCGTTGTCCGGCGCTCCTCGTCCATGATGCCCATCTTCACGACGTTGCGCTTGAGCCCGAGCATGTCTTCGACCCTTGCGAACAACTCGTTGGCGAACGCGACTTCGTCGGGGCCGTGCATCTTCGGCTTGACGATATAGACCGATCCCTTGCGGCTGTTGCGGATCGGTCCCTTGCCGGCGAGATCGTGCATGGCGATCAGCACGCTCACGGCCGCATCGAGAATTCCCTCGGGGATTTCGCGTCCGTCGCCGTCCAAAACCGCGTCCGTATACATATGGTGCCCGACGTTGCGCACCAGCATCAGGCTGCGGCCCGCCAAGGTCAGCTTTCCGCTTGCGCTCTCGTATTCCCGGTCGGGCTCGAGCCGCCGCTCGACGGTCCTGCCGCCCTTTTCAAAAGAAGCCGTCAGCGTGCCGTTCATCAGGCCAAGCCAGTTGCGATAGACGTCGACCTTGTCCTGCGCGTCCACGGCCGCGACGCTGTCTTCCATGTCCATGATGGTCGACAGGGCGGATTCGATGACCACGTCGGACACGCCCGCCGCATCGTCCTTGCCGATGGGATGGGCGCGATCGATCCGGATTTCGGCATGCAGGCCGTTGTGGCGCAGCAGCACGAGGCTCGGCGCGCGCGGGTCGCCGAGCCAGCCGGCGAACCGGGACGGGTCGGCCAGAGCCGTTTCGCCGGTGGAGAGCGTCACGACGAGCTGGCCGTCGCGGATCGAATAGGCGGTCGCCTGCACGTGCGTGTGCTCGGCCAGGGGCGCGATGCGATCGAGGGCGGCCTTCGCCACCGCGATCACGGCGTCGCCGCGGATCTGGTCATAGCCCTTGCCGGGCGGCTCGGGCACGACGGCATCGGTGCCATAAAGCGCGTCATAGAGGCTGCCCCAGCGCGCATTGGCGGCGTTCAGCGCATAGCGCGCATTGGACATGGGCACCACCAGCTGCGGCCCCGCCATGCTGGCGATCTCCGCATCGACGTTTTCGGTCTTGATGCTGAAGCGGGCAGGGGCGTCGCGCAGATAGCCGATCTCGCGCAGCATGGCCTCGTAGGCGGCCGGATCGGGTGTGCCCTTGTGGGTCCTGTGCCAGTCGTCGATCCTGGCTTGCAGCGCATCGCGCGCGTCGAGCAGCTCGCGGTTACGGGGCGCCAGATCCTTCACCAGGCCCGCCAGCCCGCCGAAGAAACCGTCCAACGTGACCCCCGTGCGCGGCAAGGCCTCGTCGCGAATGAAATCGTGCAGGGTGGGGTCGACCGAGAGGCCCGCGATGCTGAGACGGCTCATATGTTGTGCTCCGCTGTTCAGAGCGATCCATGCCCTGTCGCGGGGTTCGGTTCAAGATGCCGCGGCGAGATCCCGGCCAAGACGATCGGCTACCTCCCCGCCGATCGCCAGCGAGGCGGTCAAACCGGGGCTCTCGATGCCGAACAGGTTGATCAGCCCCCGAACCCCGTGGCGGATACTGTCCTGAATGAAGAAGTCCTGCGCGGCGACCGAGGGCGGCACGATCTTGGGACGAATGCCGGAATAGGCCGGTTGCAGCTCGGAGGCCTGGATCCCCGGCCAATACCGCCGGATTGCGGTCGCGAACGCGTCGGCCCGGGCTGGATCGACCCGATAGTCGATCGCGTCGATCCATTCGACGTCCGGACCGAACCGCGCCTGCCCGCCGAGATCGAGCGTCAGATGGATGCCGAGCCCTCCCGGGACCGGGACCGGGTAGATCAGGCGCGAGAAGGGCGCGCGCCCGCTGACCGTGAAGTAATTGCCGCGGGCATAATAGGCGGTCGGCAAGTCATCCTGCGGCAAGCCCGAGATGCGGCGGGCAAGGTCCGGCGCGGCAAGTCCGGACGAGTTGACCAGCATGCGGCAGCCGATCTGCATCGGAGTTTCTCCTCCGGTCGAGACCACGAACCCACGGGAAGAGCATCGCGCCTCGGTGACCGGCGTCAGAAAGGCGAAGGCCGCGCCATGCGCCTCGGCCTCGCCCCGGAGCGCCAGCATATAGGCATGGCTGTCGATGATGCCGGTCGAAGGGGACAGGAGGGCGCCTTCGCAGGCGACAGCAGGCTCCAGCGCGAGCGTCTCAGCTCGCGAGAGCTGCACCAGGTCGGCCACGCCGTTGCGCGCCGCCCGCGCGGCGATGGACGCCAGGTCCCGTGTCTCGGCTTCGGATGTCGCGACGATCAGCTTGCCGCAGCGCCGGTGTGGAACGTGACGCGTCTCGCAGAACTCATACAGGGCCGCGCGCCCCTCGACGCAGAGCCGCGCCATGAGGCTTCCGGCCGGGTAATAGATCCCGGCGTGGATGACTTCGCTGTTGCGCGAGGAGGTCCCCGTCCCGATGGCGTCCGCGGCTTCCAGCACGACGACTTCGCGGCCGCGCATCGCCAGTTCGCGCGCCACCGCCAGCCCGACGACGCCCGCCCCGATGACAACGACTTCCACTTCATCCATGACGCGTTCCCGAGTGATTCTGGCCGAAGCCGCCCGTCCGGATCTGCCGGTCGCAAGTATAAAGGTTGGAGTTACAGGGTGTTGCACATTTAAATACAGCGTTAACCCCGCGTCGTCATTCTGCTCCGGGACGCGGAGCGACAATGACGCATTTGTACGAGACCTTGATTGTTGGGGCCGGCCCGGCTGGGCTGACCTCCGCCTATACGCTGGCCAAGGCCGGCCATGAGGTCGTGGTCCTCGAGCAGGATCCGACCTATGTCGGCGGCATCAGCCGGACGGCAAGCTACAAGGGCTTCCTCTTCGACATCGGCGGCCATCGCTTTTTTTCGAAATCGAAGGAGATCGTCGATCTCTGGAACGAGATTCTGCCGGACGATTTCATCGAACGCCCGCGCCTGTCCCGCATCTATTATCGCGGCAAGTTCTATTCGTATCCGCTGAAGGCCTTCGAGGCGCTGCGCAACCTCGGCATCTTGCAAAGCGCGGCCTGCGTCGCGTCCTTCGGCTGGGCGAAGCTGTTCCCGATCGAGAAGCCGCGCACCTTCCATCAATGGGTGCGAAACAACTTCGGCGAGCGGCTGTTTTCGATCTTCTTCAAGACCTACACCGAGAAGGTGTGGGGCATGGGCTGCGACGAAATCTCGGCCGACTGGGCCGCGCAGCGCATCAAGGGTCTCGATCTCTGGGCCGCCGTGATGGACGGCCTTCGCCGCTCGCTGGGCCGCAAGTCGGGCGCATCGGGTTCGGCCAAGAGCCTCATCGAATCCTTCCGCTATCCGCGTCGCGGTCCCGGCATGATGTGGGATGCGGCGGCCAGGAAGATCCGCGATCTGGGTGGCCAGATCGACATGGACCGCGGCGTTGTCGCGCTCGACTGGAACGAAGAAGCCCGGATCTGGACCGTCACGACACGCGACGCTTCGGGCTCCGAACAGATCTATCGGGCCCGGCGCGTGATCTCCTCGGCTCCGATCCGCGACCTCATGCGCGCCATCAAACCGACGCCGCTCAGCCTGCTGCATGCGCGCGAACTGAAGTATCGCGACTTCCTGACCGTGGTCCTCATCGGCCGGTCCGACATCGTCCTGCCCGACAATTGGGTTTATATCCACGATCCGTCCGTCAAGGTCGGTCGCGTCCAGAACTTCCGGTCATGGTCGCCGGAAATGCTGCCCGACGACGTGTCGACCTGCCTCGGACTCGAGTATTTCTGCTTCGAGGGTGACGGGCTCTGGACGTCGTCGGATGCCGATCTGATCGAACTCGCCAAGACGGAAATCGCCAAGATCGGTTTGATGCGTGCGGAAGACGTCGTGGACGCGACCATCGTGCGTCAGCCCAAGGCCTATCCCGTCTACGATGACAGCTATGCCGACCACGTCGCGCTCATCCGGGGCGAAATCGCCAGCAGGTATCCGACGCTGCATCTCGTCGGCCGCAACGGCATGCACAAGTACAACAATCAGGACCACGCCATGATGACGGGCCTGCTCACCGCGATGAACATCCTCGCGGGTGAAACCGTCTATGACGTCTGGCAGGTGAACGAGGATGCCGAATATGGCGAGCAGGGGCCGTCGGGCGCACAGGAAGCTCTGAACAGCGTGCGTCTGGTTCCCCGCCGTGCCGCCTGATCGGATTGCACTGGCGCAGTCGGAACAGACGTCCGGGCAAAGACTGCGCATCATCGTCGGCGAATTGTGGCGCTATGGACTCTGCAGTGCGGTGGCGCTCGCAACCGACATGGGCATCCTTCTCACCGCACATCATCTTCTCGGCGTCCACTACCTGCTGGCGGCGGCGCTCGGGTTTTCTGCCGGCCTGCTGGTCGCCTACGAACTCAGCGTGCGATACGTCTTCGAGCAGCGCCGCCTCACGAACCAGCGTACGGAGTTCGTCGGCTTCGTGATCATCGGCATGCTCGGTCTCGCCATTACGCAGGTTCTGCTTCATCTTTTGGTTGAACGCGCGGGCCTCGCGGTCGGCGTGGCAAAAATTCCGACCGCGGGCTTCGTCTTCTTGTTCAACTTCACGGCGCGCCGTCTCGCTCTCTTCTCGGCAAAGGCCTGAGACGTGCCCAAGGGCGCAGCGAGCCGCACTGGTGAAGACAGTGGTGAAAAGGCCCGCACGACGGCCTTCATCTGGACGGCCTGCCTGGCCTTCACGCTTTTCGTGCTGACGCGGGCCTATCGCGGCATCAATGGCGACGCCTTGATCTACGTGACGCGCGAGCTCGCACGGCGCGATCCGCAGGGGCTTGGGCAGGACGCCATGTTCCTCGCCGATACGCAGACCGGCTATACGATCTTCACGCCGATGCTGTCGGTATTTCTGGACGTCATGCCGCCCGCCACCGCCGCCATGGTGCTCGCGCTCGGCGGGCTCGTGCTGTGGTTTGCCGCCGTGGCCTTCCTGGCGCGCGTCGTGGCCGACCGGCTGTCGCCCCAACTTCCGTCAGACACGAACCGCACCACCTTCGCCATGCTGGTCTTCGTGGCGACCTGTCCGCTGTCCTATGTCGCCTTCGACGTTCTCTCCGCCGCGGAAGCCATGGCGGTGCCGCGCCCCTATGCGGAAGCCTGCGTGCTCGCAGCGCTGGCCTTCCTGCTGCGCAACCGCATCGCGGTCGCGACGGCCTGTGGCGTTCTCGCGCTTTTGTTTCATCCGATCATGGGGCTTGCTGGCTTCGGCGTCGGCTTCATGTACCTGGCGCTGCAGAGGCCCCGCCTGTGGTGGCTCGCGCCGGCCGCCGTCGCGGCGCTGGCCGCTGCGGCCGTCGCGGGCTTGCCTTTGGCGGCCGATCTTCTGGTCTCTCTGGACCAGGACTGGCGTAGCCTGCTTGACCGGCGCACGGCCTATCTTTTTCCCACTCTCTGGCCCACGGCTCACTGGACGGGACTGGGCGTTCAGGCCGCCACCCTGCTGATCACGGCGCGTCTGGTTTCAGGGCCAGCCAGACGCCTTTTCCTGTCTGCGCTCTTCGCCGGTTTCGCCGGATTGGCGCTTGCCGTCGCCTGGGGTGATCTCTGGCCCTCCCTGCTCATCGTTCAGATCCAGCCCTGGCGCGTCCTGTGGATCGCCGCCGTGCTCGCGCCGCTCGCCTTGGCCCTCGCGGCCTTGAAACTTTGGCCTCTGGGAACGCCCGAGCGGGCTAGCCTGGCCTTTCTCGCCCTTGGCTGGATCTGCAGAGACGCCTGGACCATCGCTCTTCCGGCAGTGGCAGCCGCCTGGTTTCTGCTGAACGAGAGCGAAAGACTTCGGCCGCACATGTCGCGGATCTGGACGCCCATCCTGTTCGCTTTCGTGGCGGTCGCGGCGCTCGCCTGGATCGGCCTTCCCTTGGAAGCCCTTTGGCGTTCGACTCGGAATGCTGGGCCGGGCTTCGAATTTGAGCGCGCCTATCTGTGGAGCGTTCATCCACTTGCGCTGCCAGCCGGGGTGGCGGCGATCTGGATGGCGCTGGCGCCGAAGCGCTGGACGGCGCTCGTCGTCATCGCCCCGACGCTGGTGCTCGGGACCTTGGCCCTTTTCTGGTTCGATGATCGCACCCGCCTTCAGAAGTCCTTCGAATCGGGCAGCGCGCCGGACGGACTCGTGGCGGCTCTCCCGTCACGCGGTGAGGTGCTCTGGATCGGCGGCGGCAAGGAGACTTGGTACTGGGCCGGCCATCCAAACTGGGCCGCAGCCATACAGGGATCCAGCCTGGTGTTTTCACGAGCCTTCGCGATGCGTTGGGGCGAGCGCGCCGAGACCCTCGTGTCGCTCGGGCTGGAGACACCGAAACTGCTGCGGCCGTGGACCTCCCAGCAAGACCCACTGCAGGAACCGGCGACGCCGGCGGCTCCTGCTCAGCACGCGCTGGACGCCGTCTGCGCCCGAGGCGATGCGCCGGTTGCCATCGTGACGCCATTATCGGAAGGCGATCTGGCAGGGCCGGGTACGGTCGAAGTCGAGTCTCCGTATCCGGCTTTTACCCTGCAAACTTCAGCACGGGGGTT
The DNA here is from genome assembly GCA_028290705.1 of Hyphomicrobiales bacterium. Classification (GTDB taxonomy): domain Bacteria; phylum Pseudomonadota; class Alphaproteobacteria; order Rhizobiales; family Beijerinckiaceae; genus Terripilifer. The sequence goes on along the minus strand of JAQGJH010000147.1, from coordinate 1,042 downwards.
GGAGTGGAAGCGCACGACGCGTTACGCTGTCCGCTCCTGTGCAGATGCGGCGCGGCCTGCACGCTGAGTGAGACCGGTGATGGACCTTCGGTCGCGGAGCTTTCCGCGACGGAGCGAAAGTCCGACGAGCAGCAGTTGAACCAGACGAGTTCTGAATGAATCCCTTTCGAAGATCCTCTCCCCGGGAGGGTGAGATTCTCTGGCTGTCGCCGGCGCCCATCCGGCGCCGGAGAAGCAAATTCCCGGGTTTGATCATCCTGGTGGCGCCCTTGGCGCTGATCGCCGTGCTGGCGATCGTGATCGTCGACATGGCGCCGAAATCAGGCTCCCGCACGACCCGCCAGGCCGCGGGCGAGAGCGAAACCGTCGCGACGATTCCGCCGCGGATCCAGGCCCAACAGTCGCAGCCGCTCGTCGCAGCCCCGGCTCCAGCCGTTCGCGATGTCCGCACCACGCCGTCAGCCCCGACCGATAGCCCGCCGCGCGGACCGGCAGCGTCCGCTTCCTCGACGCCCCCGACGGTCGTGCCCTCGATCGCGACGCCGCTCGCCCCGATACCGCAACGTTCCGAGCCGCAGCAGACGGCATCGCTCTTTGAAACGCCTGTCGATTCGGGTTCTTCGATGAACTCGAGCGCGTCGGATGCCGCGACCTCCACAGTGCCGCAATCGCCCCCGACGACTGACGGCTCAGCGGCGCGGACCGGCGCACCGGTCGATCTCACGGGGGCGTTTCCGACATCGACTCCCGCGGGTACGGACACGGTCGATGGTCAGGACTATGCGGTCTACTTCGACGAAGCCGCGCCGGACGAGCAGGAGGCCCGCAACCTCCTGGGTGAAGTTCAAAGGAAGTATGGCGCGCAACTCGCCGGCGGCCGGTTGACCTATCGGCGTGTGCGCGTTGGCGATGCCACACTGTATCGCGTCCGGATGAGCGGCATGAGCCAAGCCCGCGCCTCGGAGCTTTGTGCGTCGCTCAAGGCGAATGGCGGCGGGTGCGAAGTAGGGCCGCGTTGAGCAGGAGGGCCGCCGCCTTCACG